>JANRLE010000215.1:0-27046 GCA_033762895.1 Bryobacteraceae bacterium
TACAATCGCTGGATCGATGCAACCGGCGTCCATGCCCTCTCTGATGAGGCTCATCGCGCCGGCGGGAAGCGGACGGCTCTCAATGGCTACGTTCGCAGGTAGCGCCGTCTTTCGGCGATCCTAAGGCTGTGGGTGCCACGCACACATTGGCGCGCCGTTGGTCCGATCGCATGCACTCGCCCTCGCTCCGCCTGGTAGCGGGAGTGCTCGTCACCCTGTTGATCATCATGGCCTACGCGGGATACACGCTGCACTCGGTCCGCCGCATGCGCCAGGTGCAGGCCGGCATCATCGATCAGAATCGCAAAGCCGCGCTGCAACTGATCCGCATTCAAAGCGACCTCAACGCGCTGGCGCTGGCCATGCGTGACATGCTGGAGAACCTGGATGGTTACCCGCTCACGGCCTGGTGGGCGCAACTGGACCGGATGAGGGACAATCTGGGTGACGCGATCCGGATGGAGTCAACACTTTCGGCCGCGCGCCGCGATCCCCAGCAAACCGCCTATCTGCTCTCTTCGTTCGCGCAGTTCTGGTCGGCGGTGGAGGATATGAAGAAGCTTGCCGGCCAGGGCGACGTCACCCGGGCGCGCGCTTCCCTGCGCCAGGTGCTTCAGCCGCAGCAGGAAGCGCTCAGCGCGTTGACGGCGCGCCTGCTGGTGCAGAACAACGAGGCCGAACAACAGGCGGCGCAGGAGATCGCCAAGATCTACTCGGGCATTGAGCGCAACGCCTACCTCTTCCTCGTTCTTTCCGTGGCGCTGATGTTGGGCGTGAGCGCCGCGCTGATCCGCTCCAACCGCGAACTGTTCAATCGTCTTGCCGATCTTTCCAATCAACGGCGGGAATTGGCCCAGCAACTGATCGCCACTCAGGAGTCCACGCTGCGCGCCATTTCCCGCGATCTGCACGATGAGTTCGGCCAGATCCTCACTGCCATCGGCGCCATGCTGAAGCGCGCCGGCAAAAGCGCGCCCTCCGGCTTTCAGCAACAACTGCGTGAAACCAATACGGTGGTGCAGGAGAGCCTGGAAAAGATCCGGGCGCTGTCGCAATCGTTGCAGCCCGTGATTCTCGAAGAGCAGGGGCTGGCGGCCGCCGTCCAATGGCACATCTCAGTGTTTCAGCGCCAGACCGGGATTACCGTATACTACCAGCCGCCGGATGAACCGCCGGAGTTGGAACCCGCGGCGGCCATTCACGTCTTCCGCATTCTGCAGGAGGCACTCAACAACGTGGCGCGGCACGCCCAGGCGCGCGAGGTCGCTGTGCGGCTGGGCGCCGGCGCCACCGGGCTGAGGCTGGCCATCGAGGATCACGGAACCGGTATCACGCCGTCCAGCAAGCCTGGCGTCGGACTTGCCGGAATGCGCGAACGAGCCAGCCTGTTGGGCGGCACGCTGCACGTCGGTCCGGCCAGCCCGGCGGGCACTTTGATCGAACTTTCGGTACCGCAACATGTCTAGAATTCGTGTGCTGCTGGTGGATGACCATGCCCTGGTGCGACGTGGCTTCCGGCGCCTGCTGGAAGACGATCCGGATGTGGAAGTGGTTGGCGAGGCCAGCGACGGCGCCCAAGCCGAGGAACTATCACGGCAACTGAAGCCCGACGTGGTCGTGATGGACTACGCGCTGCCGGCACAAAGCGGCGCCCTGACCACGCGCAAGATCCTTGCTGGGCAGCCTGGCGTGAGGGTGCTGATGCTCAGCATGCACACCGAACCGAGCTATGTGACTCAGAGCCGGGAGGCCGGCGCGGCTGGCTACCTGCTGAAGAATGCCCTGGACCTGGAACTGGTGCAGGCGATCAAACAGGTAATGGCCGGAGTATGGGTGCAGGATCCGCGCCTCGTCCAGGCAGCCTCCGCCACCGCCACCGCTCGCGCGCTCAGTACGCGGGAGTTGGAAGTGCTGCAGCATATCGTGGCGGGGAGGTCGAATAAAGAGATCGCCGCTATCCTCGGCCTCAGCGCCAACACGATCGCCGTGCACCGCGCCAACATTATGGATGTACTGGGCGTGCGCAACACCGCGGACCTTGTGGTGTATGCCATTCGCCACGGACTGGTGGGGCTTCCATGACCCGCCGGAACCTCATCATGGGCGCACTGGCCGCGTCCAACGTCCGCGCGGCGGGGCCTGGTTTTCAGTTGGTGGACGTGACCCGGCGGGCAGGGATCGATTTCAACCATCACACCGGCGGCTTTGGAGCGAAGTATCTTCCCGAAACGATGGGGCCGGGCTGTGCGTTCCTTGATTATGACGGCGACGGGTGGCTGGACATCCTGCTGATCAATGGCCAGGATTGGCCGGGCCACCGGCAGCGGCGCGCAACTCCCCACCTGTATCGCAACAATCGCAACGGCACCTTTACCGACGTGACGCGGCAGGCCGGCCTTGACCTGGAAATCTACGGTTTGGGCGTAGCGGTGGCGGACTTCGACAACGACGGCTTCCCCGATCTCTACATCACATCGGTGGGCCAGAACCGCCTTTTTCGCAACACCGGCCGGGGCTCATTCGTGGATGTCACGGCGAAGGCGGGATTGGGAGGCCGCACCTCGTTTTCGACCTCGGCCATGTGGGTGGACTTTGATCGCGATGGCCACCTGGACCTGTTCGTGTGCAACTATGTCCGCTGGTCTCCCGCACAGGATGTCTTCTGCAGCCTGGACGGCAAGACCAAGTCCTTCTGCACGCCGGAGGCGTTCCGGGGGACCACTTGCTGGCTGTTTCGCAACCGGGGCAACGGCACTTTCGAAGAAGTAACCGCGGCAAGCGGGCTGTTCGACGCTTCGTCGAAGTCGCTGGGCGCCGCCATGCTGGACTTCGATCAGGATGGCTGGCCCGATCTGTTCGTGGCCAACGACACCCAACCCAACAAGCTCTATCGCAACAATCGCGACGGCACGTTCCGCGAGACCGCGGTCCGCCTGGGCGTTGCATTCGGTGAAGATGGCCGCGCCCGCGCCGGCATGGGCGTGGATGCGGGAGATTTCCTGCGATCGGGAAGGGAAGCCATCGCGGTCACCAACTTCGACAACGAAATGATGGGTCTCTATCAGGCAGGCGCCGCGGGCTTTCTCGACCGCGCCCTGGTCACCGGAGTGGGGCCGGCGTCCCGGTCGCGGCTCGGCTTCGGGTGCCTGTTCCTTGATGCCGACCTGGACGGACACCTCGATCTTCTGGCGGTGAACGGCCATATTGACGATACGGTTCGCAACCTGAAACGGGGTCTGGCGCATGCCCAGCCTCCGCTGTTGTTTCTCAACGACGGGGCGGGCAGGTTTCGTGATGTCGCGGCCGAGCTAGGCAGCGGCTTCATGGCTCCCAAGGTGGGCCGGGGACTCGCTCTTGGGGACTTCGACCGGGATGGTGATCTGGACGTTCTGCTCACCACCAACGCAGGGCCCGCGATGCTCTATCGGAACGACGTCAACAGCGGGAATCGGTCAATTCGCTTCCTTCTTGAAGGACGGAAATCGAATCGCGACGCAATCGGCGCGGTCGTGAAGATCGTGGATGATTCGGGCGAGCAGATGCGGATGGTGCGCAGCGGCTCCAGTTATCTTTCTTCCAGCGATCGCGCGGTTACCTTTGGCGCCGGATCTCGAGACATGATCAGCCGCGCGGTGATCCACTGGCCCAGCGGACGTACGGACGAGTTCACGAAACTCGCTACCGGCCGTACCTACCGCTGCGTGGAAGGGCAGGCTCTCCGTCCGTTGGACCACCGCTAGTGCTTTTCAATGATTGCGGCGATTTTGGCGCATGGTTAGCTTAACCGAATGCTTACCATTCGCATTCTGACAATGGCCGCTCTAGTCGGCCCGGCTTCCGTCATCGCGCAGGATCCTGTGGGCGCCGTCGAAGGAAGCGTGCTCGATTCCTCGGGAGGCCGCATCCTTACCGCGCAGGTCAAGGTGACCCATCTCGACACCGGGCAGGCGAAGTCTGTGGCTGCCGCCGAAGGGTACTACCGCATTCCGATGCTCCCGGTCGGACGGTACGCACTCTCGATCGAGGCGCCCGGCTTCACTACTTTTGCGCGTAAGCCTGTGACGCTGGAGGTCAGCCAGGTGTTGCGGCTGGACGTCCGTATGGAACTGGCCGGTGTCAGGGAATCGGTGAGCGTGACGGGCGAAGCCGAGACGGTGGATACGGCCGGCAACGCGATCGGCAAGACGGTGACTACAAGGGAGATTCTGGACTTACCTTTGAACGGCCGGAACTTCACCCAACTCGGCCTGCTGCAGGCTGGCGTAGCGGCGCTCACCGGCGGCGTGTCCACAGCAGGGGGCTCTCTACGTTCCGGGCAGGCGTACGCAGTAAACGGGCAGCGGCCGGAATCGAACAATTTCCTGCTCGATGGCGCCAGGAACGTGAACCGGATGGACGGCGGATTCGCGCTTCGCCCACCGGTGGACTCAATCGCAGAATTCCGCATACTGACGCATACCGCGCCGCCCGAGTACGGCGGGACGGCGGGGTCGAACACGAGTGTAGTGACCAAGTCGGGAGGCAACGATACACACGGAACGCTCTACGAGTTTTTTCGCAACGACGTTTTCGACGCGCGAAACTTTTTTTCGGCCGGCGTGGAGCCTCTGAAGCAAAATCAGTTCGGCGGGACACTGGGCGGGCCCATCCAGCGGAACAGACTCTTCTATTTCGGCTACGCCGAAGGTTTTCGCAATCGGCAGGGCATCACGCGTTCCGGCAACGTGCCTTCGCCGGCGCAACGCAGCGGCGATTATTCCGGCCGTGTGCCTCCGCTGCTCAATCTGGCGGGGGGCGGCGTCCCATTTCCCAACAACCAAATCCCAGCTTCGCAATTCCACGCCGTCGGACTGCGCGCGGCGGCCCTCTACCCGTTGGGCAATACCACGCCATCGGTCTACACCGGCACTGTCGTAACGGAAAACGAATCAGACCAGGCTGGCGGCCGCCTTGACTATCTGGTTTCCGACCGGGATCAGATGCACCTTCGCCATTCGTTCTCCGGCGGCTACAACGTGAATCCCATCTCGATTCGCGGTTCGGACCTGCCGGGTTTTCCTGTCCGTGACGAACTGAGAACGAATTCCACCGCGGTGAATGAGACGCATGTGTTCACACCCAATCTGGTGAACTCCTTTCGCGCGGCATTCTTCCGCCACGTCTTTCGATTCGATCAGCGATTGAACCAGGTTACGCCCCGGGATTTTGGCTTCAACTATGACTCGGCATCCGCGCAAGGTCAAAGCGCTCCGTTCTTCAACGTCAATGGATATTCGCCCGTCGGCGGCGCCATCACCGGCCCGCGAACATCGGCGCAAACCAGTGTTGAAATCTACGATGCGGTCAATTGGGTGCGGGGCCGGCATTCGTGGAAACTGGGCGGCGAAGCGCGGCGGGTTCACCTGAATCTTTTCCAGGCTATCGCTCCGAACGCCTTTTTTGTCTTTGCGCCTTCTTTTCCTACGAATGACGCGTTTGCGAATCTGCTACTGGGCCGTCCTGTGGTGTTTTATCAGGGCCTTGGCGACCTCTCGCGTGGTTTGCGATCCTGGGAATCCGCGATCTTCGTTCAGGACGAGTGGCGGGTCAATCGGAAACTGACGCTCAATTACGGGTTACGCTGGGAGGTCAACACACCGTTGGAAGAGGTGAGAGACCGGCTGAATGCGTTTGTCCCGGGCGTCAAGTCAACAGTGAATCCGGAGGCGCCTGTGGGCCTGCTGTTTCCGGGAGATGCGGGTGTGGCCCGCGCTGTCGCGCCGGTTTTCTACAAAGGGTTGATGCCTCGCCTGGGAGCCGCCTGGAATCCCGATGGGCGTGGGCTCACCAGTATCCGCGCGAGTTATGGGATCTTCTTCGATCCTCTGGCCAACGGCTCCGGTGTCGCCTCGCAAGTGCCGGTCAGTTCGCTTCCCTGGACCCAACTGGTTCAGTTCAGCGGTCCCGGCGTCAACTTCGCCGATCCCTACGCTGGGCAGGGCCGCCCGGCCGGCGGGTCCTTTCCCCGGCCGCTCACGCTTGTGGTGATGGACCGCAACGCCCGGCCTCCCTATGCCCAGAACTGGAACCTTTCTGTTCAACGGTCGTTACAGGCGAACTACGTGGTAGATGTCCGCTACATCGGCAGCAAGGGAACCCGATTGCCAAGGAACATCGAGGCCAACCCGGCCGTCTTTGGTCCTGGCGCGACATCGGCGAATGCCGACCGGAGGCGCCTTTACGCCAACTGTCCCGCCGCCGGCGCCTGTGACTTCACTCATGTCGCGATGCTCAGCTACATCACCAATTCCACATACCACGCAGGCCAGATCAGCCTGAGCCGCCGGTATGCCTCCGGGGCAGGCTTCAATTTGTCCTACTGGTTTTCCAAGACCCTGGACTACCTTTCGGCGATGAACCTGGGCGGCGCGGCGGCGCGGCCTTTGGCCGGCGAAAATGACATTGCGCAGAATCCGTTTGATTTGCGGGCCGAGCGTGGCCCGTCCTTATTCGACGCGCGCCACCGATTTGTCCTCAGCGGCAGTTGGGAAATCGGAGTGGCCCGCAACAGCCGGGGCCGGACTCGAGCGCTGCTTCACGGCTGGCAGGTGCACGCCATTGCGACCGTCCACTCCGGCACGCCGTTTACCGTTTTCGACACCACCAATGTGTCCCTTCAAGCTTCGCATCCCCCAATTTCCGGCTACAGCGCCAGCCGGCCTGATGTGCTCTCGGATCCGAACCAGGGTCAGGGTAGCGTGGAACAGTGGATCAGCCGCACAGCATTCCGGCGGCTGGACCCCGCTACCGAGACCGGCCGCTTCGGCAACGCCGGGCGCAACATTGCCCGCGCACCCGGTTTGGCCAACGTGGACCTATCGTTGGTACGGCCGATTCCCCTGAGCGAACGTGTCAAGCTTCAGTTTCGTGCCGAGTGCTTCAACGTGGCCAATCGCGCCAACTTCGCTGTGCCTGTAAGTGATCTGAACTCGGCGAATTTCGGACGAATTCTCGAGGCGGCGCCGTCAAGGCTTCTCCAACTTGCCCTGAAGGTAACCTTTTAGCAGGTGGCGGCTCGCTCTAGCGGGCCGTCGTCACTTTCGGAGTCGCCAGGTATCCCACGATCTGATCTTTCCCGACCTGGTTGACCACGATCTCGTACGGAATACGAGCCTTGCTGGTGTAGAACTGCACCGGCTCGTTGATGTTCTTGTCCTTCTTCTCGGTCTTCTTGTCGTCGGCCACCACCTCGACGGTGTAGCGGTTGCGCTTCACATCGGTCCGCTTCAACTGCATCGCGATATCGCCCACGCGCACTGGCGCCTTCGTCTTCTTCAGATCGAACTCGAAGATGTTGCGCTCACCCAGCGCGCGCAGCGCGGCGATTTCCTTACCGTTGGTGGCAATCAGCCCGCTCTGTACGCCCAGATCGCCGGTGACGCGCTTCAGATCGGAAATGGTTTTGTCCAACTCGCTTTTGGTGGAGGCCACTTCCGTCTTCACCTGGCCAACCTCGGTTTTCACTTCACCCACCTTGGCTACCGTTTCGGCCGCTTCCTGCTTCACCTGGGTGATCTGCTGGCGCGCCTCGGCCTGCGCTTCGGAGAGTTTCCTGGTCTCGCCTTCCAGCCGCGCCTGCACGTTCTTCACACGGGCTTCGGCTTCGGTCTTCGCCTGGCCTACCGCCATCGCGGCCTGGCGGCGCGCCGTTTCCAACTCATCGCGCAATCCCTCCACCACGCGCTTACTGTTCTGCGCGGTCACCGAGGTGGCCTCGCGCAGGCCTTCAATCTCCTGGCGCAGCGCCTCATTGCGCTTATCCATGTCCTGCCGGGTCTTGTCCAGTTGGACGAACAGGTAGATGCACGCGGCCAGCAAGGCGATTACTGCACCCGCCAACACCGCGATTTTTGTATTCGGGTTGCCGTAGGGGGCGGCACCATATTCAGGCTGATTCACAGTATGGACTCTCCTTACCGAACCGGCCGCACAGCGAAACGCCTGGTGCGGCGGATCTCAGCATTTCTTAAACTACAACCACTAGCATAGTACGAATCGATAGCGACGTATGTCCATACCGGCACAACTTGTCCGGAAGCGGTTATCCTAATTGAAAGTGAGTTCCAATTCCCAGGTTTTGCCGTTCCACGAAATCGTTGAGGCCGAAGGCCACCTCATCGACTCCCACATCATGGAGCAGATCTTTGACGCCGTAGTCGAGTGCCAGGGCCGCTTCGAAGTCCAGGATTTTCACATCGGCCGCACCAATGCCGACCCGTCCCGGCTGCGGTTGAAGGTGGAAGCCGAGTCGCCGGACCTGATGAACAAAATGCTGGCCCAACTGCTGGGCTTCGGCTGTTCACCGGTGGAAGGCGGCGATGTCGAAATCCGCGCTGTGGACGGGGACCGCTGCGCACCGGAGGATTTTTACTCCACCACCAACCACCGCACCATGGTCCGCCTCGGCGGCAAATGGGTAGAGGTGGACCGCCAGCGGATGGATGCGGCCATCGTGGTTGACCAGGGCCGCGCCTCCTGCCGCAAGTTGCGCGATCTTCGCCATGGCGATCAGGTGGTGGTGGGCATGAAGGGCATCCGCGTCATTCCTGAATCGAAGGAGCGTGACCGGCTGGCTTTCGCCTTCATGGCCAATGGCATTTCCTCAGAACGGCAGGTGGAGACGGCCGTGCGCCAGACAGCGCAGTTGATGCGTCATTCGGTGGAACAGGGCCAGCGGATTGTGGTGGTGGCAGGTCCCGTGGTGATTCATACCGGCGGCGCGGCGGCTCTCGGTGATTTGATCCGCGGCGGATGGGTGAACGCGCTGCTGGCGGGCAACGCGCTGGCGGTACACGATATTGAGGCCGCGCTGCTGGGCACCTCGCTGGGCGTCCGCACCTCGGATGGACGATTGGCCGAACATGGCCACCGCAATCATATGCGCGCCATCAACGCCATGTACCACGCCGGCGGCATTCAGCCCGCCGTCGCCTCGGGCCGTCTCAAGACGGGCGTGATGTATGAATGTGTCAAGGCCGGTGTTCCGTTTGTACTCGCCGGATCGCTGCGCGACGACGGCCCGCTGCCCGATACGATTACCGACATGAACCGGGCGCAGGATCAGTATGCCGAGCAACTCGCCGGAGCCGGATTGGTGCTCTGCCTGGGCTCCATGCTGCACTCCATCGCCGTGGGGAACATGTCTCCAAGCTGGGTGAAAATCGTCTGCGTCGATATCAACCCGGCCGTGGCCACCAAGGTTTCCGACCGCGGCACCGGCCAGGCCATCGGCGTTGTCACCGACGTGGGGCTCTTTCTGGAATTGCTGGCCCGCCACCTTGGAAAGAGATGAAAAAGCAAAAAGCCTATACTGACGAGCATGCCTCGGCCGGAGTGGACGCCGCGCTGCCCGGGATTGAAACGTGGCCCAACCAGTTCCGCACGGGCTATGAAATTGAAATCGAAATCCCGGAGTTCACATCGGTGTGTCCGAAAACCGGATTGCCCGATTCCGGCACGCTCACTTTGCGCTACGTGCCGGATAAGAGCTGCCTGGAATTGAAGTCGCTGAAGATGTACGCGCTTGCCTACCGCAATCTGGGCATTTTTCAGGAGAATATCGTCAACCGTTTCCTGCAGGATGTCGTCAAGGCCTGCAACCCCGTTTCGGCCGCCGTGGAAGGGGACTTTGCGCCCCGCGGCGGTCTCTATTCGCGCATCACCGCCAATTGGAGCCGCAAGCGTGGCCGCTGACCAGGCAAAAGACGAAGTCCAGGGCATCGAACTGGCGGCAATCGTCCGCGAGATTCAGGAACGCGTGCGCGCCCGCTACCCGCTTCATACGGCTGGCGAAGGCGCGGTGCCGCTTGCCGACCTGATGCCCGCCATCCACGCCCGGGACAAGGCCGAAGGCAAGGTGGCGGCGATCGGGATCGTGAATCCGCGTCCCGGCGGCCTGGCCAACAATTTTATTCAGTGGGTGAAGGGCAGCATCGCCCGCGGCCTGAACTGGTTTGTCCGTGAGCAGGTGGAGTTCAATCGCGGCGCCATCGATTGCGTCAACGCGCTGATTGAAGCCGTCAATGACAACAACCGCGGGATTGCCGCGCTGGCTGCGCAGACCGATCAGCGTTTTGCCGAACTGCGCGCCCAACTGCAAACCGATACGGACCGCATTCTGCAGCAGGCCGCCGCTCTGCGAGAGGAAGCCGTCGAGTTCAGGGATATGCGCCGCCACTGGATCCAATGGCGGCAGGAGTGGGAGCGCAAACTCTCCATCAACGAAATCCAGTTCTTGCGCAGTGTTGCCGACCTGCAAAGCGGTTTTCAGCACCGTGTCACGCTGATGGAGTCCAATTTCAGAGAGACCGTGGCCATTCAGCATAAGGACTTCACCGCCGAACTCGCCAAGGCGCGGTTGGAAATCCAGCAGCGGCTGTGGGACGACATGCAGCGCACGCGCACCGAGTACGAAAAGCTGATTCACAACGAACTACGCGTGGTGCGGCAGCGCGCAGCAGCCTCCCAGGCGCCCGCGGCGGGCAGCGTCCACGGGGCAGCGGCCGAACCGGTGGAGATCGATTTTCTCCGCTTTGCCGAGCGTTTCCGGGGAACCGAAGAGTACGTTCGTGCCGTGCAGCAGCGCTACGTGAAGCACTTCGAGGGTTGCGAGGAAGTGCTGGACACCGGCTGCGGCCGCGGCGAGTTTCTGGAGTCACTGCGCGAGGCCGGGATTCTCTCAAAAGGCGTCGATTCGAACGCGGAGATGATCGCCATTTGCCGCGCCAAGGGGCTCTACGCCGAAGAGGCGGACATGTTCCAGTACATGGGGGAGTTGGATGAAGCTTCCCTGGACGGCATCTTCTGCGGCCAGGTAGTGGAACACCTGCCGCCGGCACTGGTGCCTCGCTTCGTACGGCTGGCCGCCGCCCTGATCCGTCCCGGCGGACGCATTGTGATCGAAACGCCCAATCCCGAGTGCCTGGCCATCTTTGCGTCGCACTTTTATCTGGATCCCACCCACAACCGGCCCGTACCGGCCCAGTTGTTGGCCTTCTACCTGGAGGAAGCCGGATTCGGCGGTATCTCGGTGGAGTACGTCAACCCGGCCGCCGATTCCATGCCCTCAGTGGCAGGGTTGTCCGAGGAGTTCCGCAAGGCTTTCTTCCACGGCCTTGATTACGCCATCACAGCGCGCCGTTTATAACACCACGATGCACGCCGAAAAACTCAGAATCATTGAAGCGGGAAGTAAGTTACGCCACTGGCGCCGTTGGGGGCCGTATCTTTCCGAACGCCAGTGGGGCACAGTGCGCGAGGACTACTCGCCCTACGGCACCGCCTGGGACTTTTTCCCCCATGATCACGCCCGTTCCCGAGCCTACCGCTGGGGTGAGGACGGACTCTGCGGCATCAGCGACAACCACCAGCGACTTTGCTTCGCCATCGCGCTATGGAACGGCAGGGACCCGATCCTCAAGGAGCGCCTTTTCGGCCTTACTGGTAATGAGGGCAATCATGGCGAAGACGTCAAGGAGTATTACTACTACCTGGATTCCACTCCAACCCACTCCTACATGAAGTGCCTGTACAAGTATCCGCAGGCCGAATATCCCTATGAACGCCTGGTTCACCACGGCCGCGGCAAGTACGATCCTGAACTGGAGCCGGCCGATCTCGGTCTCTTCGACGGCGGCAGGTATTGGGACGTGTTTGTGGAGTACGCAAAGGCTGAGGTCGACGATCTGTCCATCCGCATTCAGATCGTCAACCGCGGGCCCGAAACGGCGGCCATCCACCTGCTTCCCACCCTCTGGTTCCGCAACGTATGGAGTTGGGGCCACTCCCGCCAGAAGCCCTCGCTGTGGCAGGTGGACGCTAACATGCTTGAGGCCGAAGACCCGTCGCTGGGCCGCTATCTGCTCAGCTTCGAAGGCCAGCCGAAACTCCTGTTTACTGAAAATGAGACCAACACCGAGAGGCTGTGGAACTATACCAGCGGCCTTCGGCATTACAAGGACGCGTTTCACGAATACGTCATCCACAATCGCGCCCACGCCGTGAGCCCCGACCTTTCCGGCACCAAGGCCTGTGGCCATTACTCGCTTACCATCGGCGCGGGCGAAACCCGGGTGGTGCGTCTCCGCCTTTGTCCGAAGGACTCGCCTCCCGTCGACGCCGATCGCCTCTTTGAACAGCGCATCCGCGAAGCCGATGAATTCTACGGCTCCTTCCAGCCGCATTTTCTTTCCGCCGACGGGCGGGAAGTGCAACGCCAGGCATTTGCCGGCATGTTATGGAGCAAGCAGTATTTTCACTACGTCATCGATGAGTGGCTGGACGGCGACCCGGGGACTCCGCCCCCGCCTCCGGAAAGAAAGCGCGGGCGCAATTGGGAGTGGCCTCATCTCTATAACGCCGACGTCATCTCAATGCCGGACAAGTGGGAGTATCCCTGGTATGCCGCCTGGGACCTGGCATTTCACATGATCCCGTTCGCGCTCATCGATCCCGAGTTCGCCAAGCAGCAGCTTGGGCTATTCCTGCGCGAGTGGTACATGCATCCCAACGGCCAGTTGCCGGCCTATGAATGGGCTCTTGGCGACGTCAATCCGCCCGTGCATGCCTGGGCCTGCTGGCGCGCCTACACCATCGATGCCAAACTCCAGGGGCGCAAAGACATCGGGTTTCTGGAAAGCGTCTTCCACAAGCTGCTGATGAACTTCACCTGGTGGGTGAATCGTAAGGACAGCCAGGGCAACAACATCTTCGAGGGCGGATTCCTGGGGCTGGACAACATCGGGCTGTTTGACCGCAGCAAGCCCATTCCCGGCGGCGGATTCCTGGAGCAATCCGATGGCACCAGTTGGATGGCCATGTACAGCCTCAACATGCTGCGCATGGCGCTGGAGCTGGCCGTGGAACGGCCGGTTTACGAGGACATCGCCAGTAAGTTCTTTGAGCACTTTTTGCACATCGCCTCGGCGATGAGCGGGCGCTCCGGCGACGCCATGTGGGACGAGGAGGACGGCTTCTATTACGACCGCATCGTGGTGGACGGCCGTCATCCGCTTCCCGTCAGGGTCCGCTCCATGGTGGGCCTGATCCCGATCTTTGCCGTCGATACGCTCGAGTCTGAGATGATCGAACGGCTGCCGGGCTTCCGGAAGCGGATGGAATGGTTTCTCTCCAACCGCCCGGAATTGTGTTCGCAGATCGCCTCCATCACACGGGAAGGGCAGGGCATGCGCAGGCTGCTGAGCGTGGTGCCCTGGCACCGGCTGGAGCGCGTTCTAAGGGTGATGCTGGATGAGACCGAATTCCTCTCCCCGCACGGCCTGCGCTCCGTCTCCCGCGTGCACAAAGACAAGCCGTTCACGCTGCACCTGGACGGCGCTCCCTATTCGGTGAACTATGAACCGGCTGAATCCACCACCGGCATGTTCGGCGGCAATTCGAACTGGCGCGGCCCCATCTGGTTCCCCGTGAACTACCTAATGATCGAATCGCTACAGAAGTACCACTACTACTTCGGCGACGAATTCCGTGTGGAATGCCCCACCGGATCGGGGAAGTGGATGAGCCTCGACGAGGTGGCAGCCGAACTCTCGCGCCGTCTCTCCCGGCTGTTCCTGCGCGATTCGAGCGGCCGGCGCCCGGTATTCGGCGGCTCCGAATTGTTCCAGACGGATCCGAATTTCCGCGATCATATCCTGTTCTACGAATATTTCCACGGCGACAACGGCGCCGGCATCGGAGCCAGCCATCAGACCGGATGGACCGGACTGGTAGCCAAACTTCTGCAGCAAAGCGGCGAGTGACCCGATTCCTGTAGTCTGAAAAGATGTCTGTTTCTTTGAAGAACCAAGTGGCGCTCGTCGTCGGCGCATCCAGTGGAATCGGGTATTCGAGCGCTGTGTTGTTGGCGCGTGACGGCGCAAAAGTGATGGCTTCGGCCCGCCGCGCCGGCCGTCTGGAAGAATTGAAGGCCAAGCTCACGGCCGAAGGATGCGAGATCGACGTCTTCGCCGCCGACGCCGGCAAGGCCGATGACATGGAAAAACTCGCCGCCGCCACCCGCGCCCGCTTCGGCAAGGTGGACATCCTGGTCTACGCCACCGGCACCAATACCCCCGATCGCGCCCTGACCCGGCTGAACAACAGCATCTGGCACGAACTGGTGCAGGTGAACCTGAACGGCGCCTACTACATCACACAGGCGCTGCTGCCTGCCATGCGCGATGCCAAGGCCGGCCATCTGATCTATGTCTCGTCGATCTCCGGCAAGGTACCCGATGTCTCAGGAGTGGCCTACCAGGCATCCAAGCGAGGCATGCTGGGCCTCTCCCACGGCATTCGTGTCGAAGAAAAAGAGAACGGCATCCGCACCTGCGTGATCTGCCCCGGACTGGTGGATTCCGAATTGATGGAAAAGCGCCCGGTGAAACCCACCGCCGAAACCCTGGCCAAGGCTCTGCAGCCCGACGATGTGGGTGAAGTGGTGCTGGCCGTCGCAAAACTGCACCCGCGTGTCACCGTGCCGGAACTGGAGATTCTGCCCACCGTCCTGTAGGTGTCACCTGCTACGATGAATCTAGAACTGAATGTTTCGATTCGAGACCGCCGGAGAGTCTCACGGTGAGTGTCTTATAGCCACGCTCACCGGACTCCCAGCCGGCATCCCAATATCCATCCAGGCCATCAACCACGAACTTTGGCGGCGGCAGCAGGGCTACGGCCGCGGCGGGCGAATGAAGATCGAAACCGACCAGGTGGAGATCGTCTCCGGTGTGCGCCACTCGCGCACCATCGGATCGCCCATTGCGATGATCATTCGCAACAAGGATTGGAAGAACTGGACCGGCATCCTCCCCGTTGAAGACATCGATGGCGGCGAGGAACAGAAAAAACCCGTCACACGGCCGCGTCCGGGCCACGCCGACCTGGCCGGCTGCATCAAGTACAACTTCCCGGAAGCGCGCTACGTGCTCGAAAGGGCATCGGCGCGTGAGACCACTTCCCGGGTCGCCATCGGCGCACTGGCCAAAACGTTTCTCAAAGAGTTCGGTGTGGAAGTGCTCAGCCATGTCATCGCCGTGGGCAGCGTCCGGCTGGAACGGACCGCCTCGTGGGACGAACTGGTTGCCCTCAGCCGCAAGCAGGACGTTCTTCTGGGCTGCGTCGATCCGGAAACCGAAGCGCGCATGAAGGAAGCCGTCGACGTCGCCTACCGTACCGGCGACACCATCGGCGGTATCTTCGAAGTGGTGGCGCACAATCTTCCGCCCGGTCTTGGTTCGCACATCACCTGGGATTCCCGCCTGGACGGGAAGCTGGCGCAGGCCATCGTCTCCATGCAGGCAGTGAAAGGCGTCGAAGTCGGGTCGGCTGAAGAGCAGGCCACCTCCTACGGATCGAAGGTCCAGGACACCATTCATTACGACAAGGCCGAACGCCGCTTCTTCCGCGGCGCCAACAAGGCAGGAGGGCTCGAAGGCGGCATCACCAACGGCCAGGATGTGTACGTACGCGGCTTTCTGAAGCCGATCTCCACGCTGCGCCGTCCGCTCGAGTCGGTGGATCTTGAAACCCGCGAAGCCTCCGCCGCCGCCTACGAACGCAGCGATATCTGCGTCGCCCCGGCCGCCGGCGTCATCGGCGAAGCGATGGTGGCCATCGTTCTCGCGCAGGCTTTTCTCGAAAAATTCGGCGGCGATTCCCTCGCCGAATCCAGACGCAACTTCGATGGCTACCTCCAGCAGGTAAGGGAGTTTTGACGATGACCTACAAGATTCTCAAGTATGGTGAGCCGGTGCTCGAGAAACCCGCCGAGGCGCTGTCCGATTTCCAGGACCCCGAACTGGCCGAAGTCATCGAGAACATGTTCGAGACAATGTACGCGGCCAAAGGTGTTGGACTGGCGGCCCCGCAGGTTGGACTTTCCTGGCAGCTCACCGTCATCGACACCTCGTGCGGCGAAGATCCCGATTCGAAGCTGGTGCTGATCAATCCCGAGATCATCCACCGCGAGGGCAAACAGACGGGCGAAGAGGGCTGCCTCTCCATACCCGGCTTCCGCGAAGACGTGACACGGGCGAAAAAGGTGACCGTCCGCGCCCTCAACGCCAATGGCGAAACCTTTGAGGCCACAGGAGAAGATCTGCTGGCGCGGGCGATGCAGCATGAAATCGATCATCTCCACGGTGTCCTGTTCCTGCAGCACTTGAGCCCCCTCAAGCGCGACCTCATCCGCCGCAGAATTCGCAAGATGGCGAAAGCAGGCGAATGGTAGAGCGGCTTCGCGTGGTGTTTCTGGGCACCCCCCAATTCGCCGTTCCAACGCTTGAAGCCATTGCCGGCGCCGGACATGACATCGCCGCGGTCTACACCCAGCCCGATCGTCCCAAAGGCCGCGGACAACTGCTGGCCGCGCCGCCCGTAAAAGAAGCGGCCCTGCGGCTTGGCCTCCCCGTCAACCAACCCGAACGCATCCGCCGCCCGGAGGTGATCGAAGAACTCGCCGCCATGCGCTCCGGCGTGATGGTGGTGGTGGGCTATGGGCAGATCATTCCGCAGGCCATCATCGACCTTCCCCCGCTTGGCGTCATCAACGTGCACGCTTCGCTGCTGCCGAAATACCGCGGCGCGGGGCCCATTCAGTGGGCCATCGCCAACGGCGAAACAATAACCGGCGTCACCACCATGAAGATCGACGCTGGACTTGACACCGGGGCCATGCTGCTAAAGCGGGAGACCGCAATCGGTGCTGAGGAAGACGCCATTGAACTGGGCCGCCGTCTGTCCATCATGGGCGCGCAACTGCTGGTGGAAACGCTGGAGGGGCTGGGCGACGGCTCCATCACGCCTCAACCGCAGGACAATCGCGAAGCCACCTATGCCCCCATCCTCAAGAAAGAGGACGGCTGGATCGACTGGACACGGCCCGCCCGCACCATCCACTGCCGCGTACGCGGATTCCAGCCCTGGCCCGGCTGCCACACCCTGTTTCGCGGCCACGGGTTTCACATCTGGCGCGCTCGCGTCTGTGACGAACATGCCTCACGGGACCCCGGTGCGCTTTTCCTCCGGAATCGCCAATTAATTGCTGCCTGCGGGGGTGGTTCCGCTTTAGAATTAATCGAAGTGCAGATAGAAGGACGAAAGAGGATGCCCGTATCCGCCTTGTTGAACGGCCTCCGGCTGCATGAGGGAGAGAAACTGGGTTAGAACCGTATGATTTTGCCATTGGGCTTCCGCTATTCGGCCGTCTACGCCGGCATTCGCAAAGTGAAAAAGGACGACCTGGCGCTGATTGTGTCCGATGCTCCGGCCGCGGCTGCCGGCGTGTTCACCGCAAACAAAGTGCAGGCCTCGCCGGTGCGTCTGGCCAACGCGCACCTGAAGTCTTCCAGGGGCGCGGCCCACGCCATCCTTGTCAACGCCGGCAATGCCAATTGCGCCACCCGCACGGGCGATAAGGTGGCGCTTGCCTGTTCCAAGGCCCTGGCCAAGTCCCTGAAGATTCCCGTTGAGCGAGTGCTGCCGGCCTCCACCGGCGTCATCGGAGTGGAACTCGATCCGGGCCTGATCACCCGCTCCGTGCCGGAACTGGTGGGCGGCCTCAGCGAGGATCGATTTCAGACCGTCAGTGAAGCCATCATGACCACCGACACCCGGCCGAAGAGCGCCTTCGCCGAAGTTTCCGTGGGTGAGAAAACCGTTCGCATCGCCGGCATGACCAAGGGCGCGGGCATGATCCAGCCGAACATGGCCACCACGCTCGGCTTCGTCGTCACCGACGCCGGCATCTCCGCCGGGCCCCTGCATGCCATGCTGCGCGAAGCCACCGAACAAAGCTACAACCGGCTGTCCGTGGACGGTGATATGTCCACCAACGACACCATCTTCCTTCTGGCCAATGGCGCCTCCGGCGTTGAAATGGGCCCGGCTGACCGCAAGATCTTCCTGCGCGCGCTGACCCTCCTGCTGCAGGACCTCGCCCAACAGATCGCCCGTGACGGCGAAGGCGCAACCAAGCTGATCACCATCCAGGTCAGCGGCGCGCGCAACACCCCGGAAGCCGTCCGCATCGCCCGCGCCATCGCCAATTCTCCTCTTGTGAAGACCGCCATCGCCGGCAACGATCCCAACTGGGGCCGCATCCTTTGCGCCGCCGGCTACAGTGGCGCCACTTTCGATCCGGGTGACGTCGACATCCACCTGCAGAACATGCCCGTGTGCCGCCGCGGACTGGCGGCCAATTTTTCCGAAGCCGATCTGAAGGCTGCACTCAACAAAAAAGATGTAAACATCCGATTTGACATAGGCGGCGGCGGCACCGGCGAAACCCGCTTCTGGACTTGCGATTTCACCGAGGACTACATTAAGATCAACGCGAGCTACCGAACGTAGCGCGCGAACATGCTTCCATTCCTTCTCCTGCTCATCCTGCTGTTCACATCCTGCTCCCCGGACCAGGGTATTCGCCTGGAAGGCCTGAAAAAACCTGTCGAGGTACTGCGCGACCGCTGGGGCGTTCCCCACATCTACGCCGAATCGGCAGAAGACCTCTTCTTCGCCCAGGGCTACATGACGGCGCGGGACCGCCTCTTCCAAATCGACCTCTGGCGCCGTGAGAATACCGGAAAGCTGGCCGAAGTGATGGGACCTGCCGCCATCCCGCGCGACCGCATCGCGCGACTTGTCCGATACCGGGGAGACTGGGACAAGGAGTGGGCCAGTTACGATTCCGAAGCCCGTCAGATCGTCACCTCGTTCGTTAGCGGCATCAACGCCTACATCAAGAGTCTGAACGGCAAGTATCCGCTTGAATTTCAACTGGCCGGATACGCTCCCGGGCTCTGGTTGCCAGAGGACTGCGCCGGCCGCGTCGCCGGTCTTCTGATGACCCGCAACCTCCCGCGGGAAATCGAACGGGCCGTCGACATACGCCAGTTCGGCGCGGACATGGTTTCGAAGGTGCGCCCGCCGGACCCGCTGATCCCGCTCCAGGCGCCCTCAGGTCTCGATCTCAACCTCATCCAGCCCTCCATCATTCGCGACTTCAACCAGGCCATCGCTTCTGCCCGCGTCGAGCCCGAACAGCAGGGGTCGAACAACTGGGTGATCGATGGCGCCATCTCGGCCACCGGCAAGCCGCTTCTGGCCAACGATCCCCATCGCCCCATCAAAATCCCCTCGCTGCGAAAAACCTGGCACCTGGTGGCGCCCGGCTGGAATGTGTTTGGCGCGGGCGAACCGGCGCTGCCCGGCATCGCCCTTGGCCACAACGAGGAAATCGCCTTCGGCTTCACCATCGTCGGCATCGACCAGGTGGATCTTTACGTCGAGAAACTGAATCCGGACAACCACAACCAGTATTGGTACAAGGGCGCCTGGCGCGACATGGAGGTCCTCACGGACAGGCTGGCCGTCAAGGGCATGCCGGAGCAGACCGTGGATCTCGAGTACACGCTGCATGGGCCGGTGATCTACGAAGACCCCGGCGCCCACCGCGCTTTCGCGCTCAAATGGGTGGGCGCCGAACCTGGCGGCGCGGGCTACCTGGCCGCCCTCCGCCTCTCCCGCGCCAAAAACTGGGAGCAGTTCGTCAAAGCCGTCGATCTCTACAAAGTCCCGTCGGAGAATCTGGTCTACGCCGACCGCGCCGGCAACATCGGCTGGATCGCCTCCGGTTATGCCCCCATCCGCAGGAACTGGTCCGGCCTGCTTCCGGTGCCAGGCGACTCGGGCGCCTACGAGTGGGAGGGCTACCTCCCCACCGCCGATCATCCCTCCGAGTACAACCCACCCCGCCACTGGATCGGCACCGCCAATCACAATATCCTTCCGGAAGGCTATAAGCATCAGCTCTCCTACGAATGGGCGCTGCCCTATCGAGCGCGCCGCGTGAAGGAGATGCTGGCCGCAAAGCCGAAATTTACCATCGAAGACTTTGTACGCATGCAGCAGGATGTCACCAACCTTCTGGCCAGGGACTTTCAGAAACAGCTTGCCGGACGCACTCCGCCTGGTGGCGTCGCCGGTGAGCTGTGGATGGCCGTGCAGAACTGGGATGCGCGCATGACGACGGATTCGATGGCCGCCGCCGTATTCGCCGTCTGGTCGGCGCGTCTGCCCGAATTTCTCCTCGCCTCCCCGCTGGCGGCGCGCATGGATGGGGCCGCAATGATGCGATTCCTCGAAAAGGAAAAGAGCGATGCCCCGCTGCACAAGGCGCTGGAAACTGCGGCCAGGGAACTCACCGCAACCCTGGGTCCGGACCGCGGTAAGTGGAACTGGGGCCGTCTTCATACCGTGCGCTTTGAACATCCGCTCCGCGCCGGTGCAAAGAACCAAGGCCTGCTTGACCGCGGCCCGCTGTCTCGTCCCGGCGACGGCAACACCGTCAACGCGGCCAGCGGCGGCAACTTCCGCCAGACCGCCGGCGCCTCCTACCGCCAGATTTTCGACCTCTCCGATTGGGACCGCTCCCTGATGACGAACGTGCCCGGTGAGTCCGGCGATCCCAACAGCAGGCACTACAGCGACCTTCTGGACGATTGGGCCGCCGGCCGCTATCATCCGATGCCTTATTCCAGAAAGGCTGTGGAGGCCGAGACGGTGGAGAAAATCAAGCTGGTTCCGCTATCCTAGAGGGGAACTGAGAGGGCCCCGAATGCATCTAAGACGTGTGAACCGAATTGTGTTTTTTCTGGGTGCGGCTGCGGCATTCGCGGCCGCGCAGGACTTCACCGAAATCCTTACCGGCGCAAGCAAGCAGGCCAGCCGCAACGCCAAGGTAACGGGCATGCGGTTTAACTGCGCCCAGGCCGATTGCAAAGTACGTCCGTTTGAAACCATGCCGGTGCAGGTGATGGTGGACGGCGAAGTGGCCACCAGGGATGGCGAGCCACTGAAGGGGCGTATCCGCCGCGCACCAGGCCGCGTGCGGGTCGTCGAAAAGGATGGCGGCGCCGTCTCAAAGCCCTTTAAGTTCCAGGGTAAGGATGAAGGCAAGTTCGTCGAAACCAGCAGCGGCGGCCTGGCCAGTATCTTCTCCAAGGTCTCCAGTGACTTCACTGTCTTCGACACCGTGCTCTACGTCGCGCCCGAAAAACCCGGCACATATACGCTTGAGTGCGAGACCGACGGCATTCGCGCCGAACAGAAAGTGATCGTGGACGCCTCGGCGCCCAGCAACGTCAAACCCGAGGAGATCAGCTTTAAGCCGGAAGACAAGTCCGGGGAGAAATACCGCGCTCTTGCCGAGCGTTATGCTCCGGTGTTCGCCCAGGAAACGTGGTGGATGCCCAAAGCCGATTTCCCCACGCGCTGGGACTACGACAACGATCTGGCCGGCGACAATAACTGGGACAACATGGAGAAGGGCACGTCCCAGGCATATATTTACTACGCCGTGATGGAAACCCCCACCCACTGGTTCCTCATCTATAACGCATTTCATCCCCGTGACTATTCCGACAAGTGCCTTGCGGGCAGTTGCCACGAAAATGACAACGAGGGCGCCATCCTCGTTGTGCACAAGGATGGATCCGAGTTCGGCAAGCTGCTGGCGATGGAGACTCTGGCTCACAACAACCTCTATTCCTATACGGCCGACAACTCCGTCCGCAGCGGAATTCATTCCGTCGAAGGACGCATGGAACTGCGCGATGGCACTCACCCGGTGATCTTCATCGAATCCGGCGGCCATGGCATGTACGGCGGCAACGATTCCAAGCACGGCCGCTACCGCTCCGATACCGATTCGTTCACCTCGGGCACCGGCGTCACCTTCGTTTACAAAGGCGTGGCCGAACGTCCCAGGCATCCCAATGACCGCAACGTCGGCTATGAACTGCTGCCCATCCTTACCCACTGGTGGGCGCGCGCCGGCAGCGATCAGGAACGTATGTTCGACGAGTTCGGCCCCTACGAACCCTGGGGCGGCCGTCCCGGCGCGAAACTTGAGCGCATGGGAAAGACGTTTCTCGGCCGCAAGGAGTCTTCCAACAAGGCAAAACCTTTCTGGGGCTGGCACGACAACAAGACCCTGAAGGCGAAGGTATTGAACGCCGGGCAGTGGGGCATGGATCCAGCCTATGCCTACTCCAGGAACCTCACCTTCCCGCAATCGATGGCATGGTCTCTCGATTACACCTACAATCCGTATCTCGGCATCGGCGAGGAGTCAACTGCGGCCGCGGCGGCGCCCGCCGTGGACGTCAAGACTCCCGCCGCCGCTCAGCAGGTAACGCCAACCGCAACTGGCGCATCTGCTTCCATTCTTCCGGCGCTTGGCGCGGCCGCCACGGAGCCCGCGGCACAGGCGAGTGAAGGCTGGATCGATGTGGAGGCCACCGTGGATGGTTCTGCCGTCTTCCACGCCTTCGAACAGACCGTGACGCCTGAGATCCTCGCTGGACAACCCGTAGCAGGGCAGAAGGTACAGTTCAGCGGTCCCGTTCCCTCGGGCGAGGGCATCACATGGACCGTGGAAAAGAAGTCCGGACGCGGCAAGATCGCCATTGCCGAACAGCCGTCGGCATCAAATGGCAACACTCTGCTGGTGCGGGTTGACGATCCCAGCCGCGGCGCCGGAAAATACGTGTTCCGCATCCGGTGGAAGAGGTAACTAAGAATGGAACAGCGCCGCGAGTTTCTCACAGTACATTTGCCGGTGGGTTTCGCCCTGGCGGTGCAGCCCATCGCCGCGCAGACCGCCATTACCACGGACACCGCCGGACTCACCGCGGGCGAGGTACAAATCAAGGCTGGCGACGGCCGCGATATGCCCGCCTATCGCGCCTGCCCGGCCAAAGGGAAAAACTTCCCGGTTGTGCTGGTTGTCGAGGAGATCTTCGGCGTACATGAGCACATCAAAGATATCTGCCGCCGCTTTGCCAAGGCCGGCTATCTGGCCGTCGCTCCCGACCTGTTCCTTCGCCAGGGCGATGTCACCGGAATCGCCAACATCCAGGACATCATCTCGAAGGTGGTCTCAAAGGTTCCCGATCGGCAGGTGATGGAAGATCTGGACAGTACCGTCGCATGGGCGGCGAAGAACAAGGGCAACACCAATAAGCTGGCGGTCACCGGCTTTTGCTGGGGTGGCAGAATCACCTGGCTGTATGCGGCCCACCAGCCCAAGGTAAAGACCGGCGCGGCCTGGTATGGCGTGCTGGCGCGAGCCGCAAGCGAACTTCAGCCCAAACATCCCGTCGATATCGCCGCTTCCCTGAAGGCGCCGGTGCTGGGACTCTACGGCGGCCAGGACCGCGGCATCCCGCTCGATACGGTGGAGAAAATGCGCGCGGCGCTGAAGACGGGCCCCAGCGGCTCTGAGATTGTCGTTTATCCCGACGCCCCTCACGGATTCCACGCCGACTATCGCGAGAGTTTTCGCAAAGCCGATGCCGAAGACGCCTGGAAGCGCCTGCTGGCCTGGTTCAAAAAGAACGGCGTCGCCTGATCACTCCACCGCCGCCGTTCGCGTTTCCGATCGTCCCAGCGAGTTCACCAGTGTAACGGCCACCTGTGTCACCTGCGCCGGGCTTCCCGTCACCGTAAACGGCATCGTCAGCCGGAACAGGCTGCCGAATTCCCGCGACCGTGGATCCTGATACCAGCCGGAAACCACCTGCGTCAGCGCCACCGTGAAACTGGCGGCGGGCTGCCCGCTGAACTGGAACTCTCCGGAGGTCACCTCGCGAGCAGTGGAGAAGCCCACGATTTCCACTGTCACCCCCGTGGCGTTGCGCGTGGCCCGCAGGCTGGTAATCACCGGGGCCGCGCGGGCGATGCGAATCACACGGGTTGGCGCGGGCGACGGCGTCACTGGTACGCCGTTGGCCGTCAACTCCAGCGTCAACGTGATGGTTCCGGCCACTGTTCCGGTTTGGATCGCCAGGTTGTCGGGGAACTGCGCCTGAAGCTGGCCGGCCGGCACCGTGAATCGCGCCGTGGCGCCGTCGCCGCTTGAGAATCGCACCGCCGGATCGGGCGGCCCGGACTCGGGCGTAAACGCCAGCCTTACGGTCCCCAGAATCTCCACCGGCGCGGCCGATTCCAACGACACGTTCACCAATGGCTGCTGGCCAGGCGCCGCCGAATTGGGCGTAATCGTGAAGTCCGGCAGCTCCAGCGCGTTCACGCTGAGCGTATACTGCCGCGTCCCGAAGGCGCCGTTCGAAGCCGCTGCCCGTACCGTAAAACTCGCCGTTCCGGCCCTCTGCGCCACGCCGCTGATGACGCCAGTGGAAAAGTCGAGACTCAACCCCCCGGGCAGGCTGCCCTGCGATACCTGCCAGGCCAGACCAGGCGCATCCCCGTCCACTGAGAGTGTCTGCCGATACGGCATTCCCGCGGTGGCCGCCGGCAGGCTGTCCGGATTCACCCTCAGGCTTGCCGCCACCTCGATCGACAACGCCCGCGTTACGGTGCGTCCGGCGTCGTCCCGCACCTCAGCCGTAAACCGGAACAAGCCGGCCTGTGTGAGCGTGCCGGAAAACAGCCCGGAGCCTTCAAACTGCGATCCCGGCGGCAGCGCTCCCGTGAGGATCGACCATGAGTAGGGCGCCTCGCCGCCTTCGGCCAGCAAAGTAGCCGCGTACGGGGCGCCTACCGCACCCGGCGGCAGCGCGTCGGTGAGAAGGCGAAGCGGCGCGGCAATCCGGATCAGGTATCGTTGGGAGATCGCCTGTCCGGCTGTGTCGGTTGCGCGCAGCGTGAAGGCGAACCTCGCCTCCCGCGTTGGAGTTCCTGTGATCGTGGCAGTGGTTGTGGTGCTCTCCAATCGCAGACCGTCGGGCAAAGCGCCCTCGGAAATCGACCACACAAACGAGCCTTCTCCGCCCGAAGCCGTTACGCTTTGCAGATAAGGCACGCCCGTTTCCCCCGCCGGCAGCGTGCCCGGAATGATCAGCAGCCGCTCTCTCACGATCAGCGTATAGCTCTTACGAGCCTCATTGCCGGACCCATCGATGGCCAGCACACTCAGCCCGAAACTGCCGGCGCGCGCCGGGGTTCCTGCGATCGCCCCCGTAGCCGGATCGAGGGTAAGTCCTTCGGGGAACGAACCCGCCGGCAGGCTCCACCGCAAAGGCGCCTGGCCCCCTGCCGTCTGGATCGCAAAGGAGTATGCCGAGCCCACCGCCGCCGCGGGAAGCTGTTCGCTGGTGATGGAAAATGGCGAGCGGATGATGATGCGCAGCACCTTTTCCACCTGCGTGTTGTTCAGATCCGCCACGCGGAACCGCACATCAAATTCGCCAGTCACCGAAGGGATTCCTGCCAACTGGCCTGATAGTGCGTTCAGCGTAAGCCCGGTGGGCAGAATCGACGGCCCAACCACTGCCCAGTTGTACGGCGGCCGCCCGCCCGTGGCCGCCAGCGTCTGATTAAAGAGAACACCCGTTCGCCCTTCGGGAAACGCCTCGTTCAGAATGCGCAACTCGGCGTTCACTGTCAGCAGAAATGCCTTCGTGGATGAAACCCCCACGGCATCGGTGGCCCTCACAGTCACTTCGAATGTACCGGCGGCCTGGGGCACGCCGGCGATGAAACCGAACTGGTCCATCACAAGACCGGGTGGAAGATTCACCGCCTGGAAACGGAAGGGCACGACGCCGCCGGAGGCCGACACGCCAAATGAATAACTTCTTCCGACCGTGCCTTGCGGCAGCCCATCGGTGTTGATGGTGATCTGGTTCAGGGCTTCGATGGTGAACGTTCGCGTGGCGGTGGCGCCCACCGCATCCCGCACGGTGGCCTGGAAAGTGAAATTGCCGCCAAAGGCCGGGATTCCGGAGATGATGCCGGTGTTGTTCTGCAGCCCGACGCCGGGAGGCAGCGCACCCGCCGTCACAGACCAGGAAACCGGTGCTGTTCCACCCTGCGCCACCAACTGCTGCGTGTAGAGTTGTCCCACCCGCGCCTGCGCCAGCGCGGTGGTGACGATGCTGATCGGGTTCACCGTCTGCGCTGACACGCTAAGCGAGAAGGTGCGCTCCACCGTCGTCTGCGTGCAGAAGGGAGTCTCTTCGGGGCAGGAATCCGTGGCCTCTACGGTGAAGGTAAACGTGCCGGCTGCCGTCGGTGTCCCGGCCAGCAGACCGGCGGCACTCAGCGTCAGTCCCGGAGGAAGGCTGCTGCCCTCGGCCAGGGCATAGTTGATCGGGGCGACGCCCCCGGTGGCCTGTAAAAGCGTGGAGTAGGGAACACCCGTCACGCCGGCCGGCAGCGTGGCGGCCGTGACCCAACTCACCGCGTTCGCCTGGATGAAAAAGTCGAACGGGCTTGACGGGACCCCCGAAGAGGTCGAGCACGCCACTTCCAGGTTGTCATAGCGAAACACGCGTACCGCGGCGCTACCGGGCACGGCCAACAGCGTGGCAGCCACCGTGGCGTTCAGCCCGTTCGGACTCTGCTGTGTCGGCAGGTCGGCGCCGTTCCACTGCACCTTTGAGCAGGACCCAAAACCCGTTCCTGATACGAAAATCGTGATCTGCGGTGATCCGGCCGCAGCGCGATTGGGCTGAACGGAGTTGATCACCGGCGGAATGGACTGTCCATGCAGGCTAAGGACAGTAACGGCGGCGAGGGGCAGCGCCCTGACAAGGCGGCTGCGCATGGCTATTCTCCAGCCGCCGGCACAAAGAAGAAGCGGGGTTCGGTCTGGCTCAGGTCGATCATCCAAATAGGTCCTTCCGATGCGGTAGTCAGACGGAAAACGTCGTCTCTGGTCATCCGCGCCAGCGTCGTAGCGCGCGCTGGCGTCGATATCTGTTGCGCTTTCCCTGTTTCAAGGTCAACCAGGATCAGGCTTCTCCCGCTGCTGGCGACGGCAATCGCCGCCCGGCCCATTCCGGCCACGGCAACGGCGTCGGCCGGTTGGTCCCACAGCAGGCGCTTCGCCGCATTGCCGGCGACGTCGCGGATCAGCCAGACGCCGCCGCCCGATGCGAGCAAAGCGTCCTGTCCCAAGCCGCCCGGCAAGAGCGCCGCCGAACGCACCTCCTGCTCAAGATCCAACTTCCATTGATGGCCGGCGCCATTGCTGACCCAA
>JANRLE010000216.1:0-9958 GCA_033762895.1 Bryobacteraceae bacterium
GGGTGGCGGCGATGACGGTCAGCGGCTATCTGCTGGGCAATGTGCCTTTCGTCCGCCAGCATTTCGAGAAAGTGGTGATCGGCATTGTGCTGATTTCGGTGCTGCCGATTGTGCTGGAATACTTCCGCGGGCGGAAATAGCCCCGGGCCGGCGTTCTATCTCGTTGCGCAGGTGGAGGAACAACGCGTGCTCTGGCGGGCACTCGACCAGGACAGCGAGATCAACTCGCGTCGCGGAAGCCGTAGCTGATAGAATCTTGACGTACCGTCTACCGTCCGGAGTGTGCTCATGCGATTCCGCAAACCCGCCCTGTTCGCCGCAGTTGCCGCCTCTGCCGCCCTGCTGTTGGCCTCTGAATCGAAGCCCAAAGAATTCACCGCGCTGCAGAAGCGCTGGTGGTCCTTCCAACCCATCGCCAAAACCGCGCCGCCCGCTGTCCAGAACAGGTCCGCGGTAAAGAATGACATCGACGCGTTCATCGTAGCGAAGCTGGAAGCCAAGGGAATCCGGCCCAACTCCACGGCCGATAAGATCACCCTGCTGCGCCGGGCTTCGCTTGACCTCACCGGCCTGCCTCCCACGCCCGAAGAGGCGCAAGCCTTCCTGGCCGACAACTCCCCCAACGCCTGGGCCAATCAGATTGACCGCCTGCTCAACTCGCCCCGCTACGGCGAACGCTGGGCCCGGCACTGGCTGGATTTGGCGCGCTACGCCGATTCGGAAGGTTTCAAGAGCGACGAGACCCGGCCCAACATCTGGCGCTACCGCGACTACGTGATCAACTCCTTCAACGCGGATAAGCCTTACGATCGCTTCGTGAAGGAACAGATCGCCGGCGATGAGATTTATCCCAACGATCCACAGGCCGTCATCGCCACCGGCTTCAACCGCCACTTCCCGGACGAATCAAACGCGCGCAACCTGATGCAGCGCCGCCAGGAGCTGTTGTTCGACGTCACCGACGTGGTGGGCTCCACCTTCATGGGACTCACCGTGGGTTGCGCCAAGTGCCACGATCACAAGTTCGATCCCATTCTGCAGAAGGATTACTACCGCCTGCAGGCCTTCTTCTCCAACACGCGCATTGAAGACAATCTGGTGCTGGCCGATGGCGAACGCCGCCGGCAGTACGAAGCGAAGTACTCGGTGTGGGATGCCCGGACCGCAGCCATCCGCGGGGAAATGAGCAAGCTCGTGGAGCCTGTGAGAAAACAACTGTGGAAGGACGGCTTCGACAAATTCCCGCCCGAGATCCAGGACTCGATCACCACGGAACCGGAAAAGCGCACGCCGATCCAGTGGCACATGTACTACAAGGCCCGGCCCCAGGTGGAAATTCCCGAGGAGACCGCCGCCAAGAAGTTGAAGGGTCCGGTGGCAACGCGCTATGCGGCTCTGGCGAAAGAACTGAAGACCTTCGACGATATCAAACCGGCCGGCCTGCCGGTGGCTCAGACGATGATCGACAACGCCAGTGCCCCGCCGAAGACGCATGTTTTGAAGGTGGGTGTCTACAACGCCTATCAGGAAGAAGTGGAGCCTGGTTTCCTCACGTTGCTGGACGGCGGGGCGCCGGCGAAGATCGAAAAGCCGGCGTCCGTGAACTCCAGCGGACGCCGCACGGCGCTGGCTAACTGGCTGGCCGATCCGAAAAATCCGCTTACCGCGCGCGTGATGGTGAACCGCATCTGGCACTATCATTTCGGCCGCGGACTTTCCGGCAACCCCAGCGACTTCGGCCTCATGGGCGAGCGCCCTTCGCATCCCGAACTGCTGGATTATCTGGCCGCTACCTTTATAGAAAACGGCTGGAGCATCAAGAAGATGCATCGCATGATTCTGCTGTCCAACACCTACCAGCTTTCCTCGGCTTATGACGAATCGGCGGCCAGGCTGGATTCCGGTAACCGGCTGCTGTGGCGCTTCGGCCGCCGCCGTCTGGAGGGCGAAACGGTGCGCGACGCTATGCTGGCCGTAAGCGGCAAACTGAATCTGAAGATGCACGGGCCGGGCGTTTTTCCCCCATTGCCTCCGGGCGTGATCACACGGGGCGGCTGGAAAATGGATGAGGATGAATCCGAAGCGAACCGCCGGTCCGTATACGTATTTGTGCGGCGCAATACGCGATATCCGATGTTTGAGGCTTTCGATATGCCCGACACGCACGAAAGCTGCGCGCGCCGCAATATGACCACATCGGCCGGCCAGGCGCTGGAGTTGATGAACAACGAACTGGTGCTCGATTGGTCTCGCAGCCTTGCCGCGCGCGTTTCCAACGATGCCGCTGGCATGAGCCCGCAGTCGCAGATTGAGCGCGCCTACAAGCTGGTCTATTCCCGCACACCCAATGCCGCGGAAGTAAAGGCGGCCGAAGCCTTCCTGGAACGCCACGACAAAGTCACCGGCAACCGCCAGACCACGCTGGTGGATTTCTGCCACATGCTGCTGAACTCCAACGAGTTCCTGTATTTGAATTAATAGGAGCCAGCCATGTTACAGAATCTCTCGCATCATTGGAAAGTACAATCCCGGCGCGATTTTTTCACCCGCGCGGGCAGCGGGCTGGCGGGCCTTGCCCTTGGTTCCATGCTTGCTGCTGAAGGGCGGGCCGCCAAGCTTGATCCGCTGGCGCCCAGGCAGCCGCACGTGAAACCACGCGCGAAATCGGTGATCTGGCTGTTTATGGAAGGCGGACCGAGCCACATCGATCTTTTCGATCCCAAGCCCGCGCTGGAGAAGATGAATGGCCAACCGATGCCTGCCTCATTTGGCCGCCCCATCACCGCCATGGGCACGGCGGGCAATACGCTGATGGCCTCCAAACGCACGTTCAAGCAGCATGGGCAAAGCGGATTGTGGGTATCGGACTGGTATCCGCACATTGCCCGGCACGTAGACGATCTGGCGGTGATCCGTTCCTGCCAGGCCGATGGATTGAACCACGTCGGCTCGGTGTGCCAGATGAATACCGGCGACATCCTGGCCGGGCGTCCTTCCATGGGCGCGTGGGTCACTTACGGGCTGGGCAGCGCCAATCGCAACCTGCCGACGTTCGTCACCCTGCTGGATGACCGCGAGCCGGTAGGCGGATCCAAGAACTGGAGCGCCGGATTCCTGCCCGCCACTTTCCAGGGCACGCAGTTCCGCACGGGCGACACCCCGATTCTTCATCTGAAGAATCCCACCGGCGTGACCAATCAGCAGCAGGCTTCCAAACTGGCCTATCTCAAGGAACTGAACGAGCGTTGGGGCGCCGATAAGGCGGACGACAGCGAACTGGATGCGCGGGTGCGCGCCTACGAGCTTGCCTACCAGATGCAATCTTCCGGACCGGAGGCGGTTGATCTGACCAAGGAGTCCGAGGTGACCCGGAGTCTCTACGGCATGGACGATCCGGACACCGAGGCATTCGGGCGCAATTGCCTTCTAGCCCGCCGGCTGGTGGAGCGGGGCGTGCGGTTCGTGGAACTTTATTGCGGCTCCGGCAGCGGCTGGGACGCGCACAACAACATCGAAGCCAACCACTCGAAATGGTGCCGGGTATCGGATAAGCCGATCGCCGGCCTGCTGACCGATCTGAAATCGCGCGGCATGCTGGAGGAGACGCTCATCGTGTGGGGCGGCGAATTCGGACGTACCCCCTTCAATGAAAAGGGCGACGGACGCGACCATAACCCCTGGGGGTTCACGATCTTCATGGCGGGCGCGGGGCTGAAGACCGGCCAGACCATCGGAACCACCGACGAAATCGGGCTTCGCGCGGTGGAAAGCCCCTACCATGTGCATGATATCCACGCCAGTATTCTCCATACCCTGGGGCTGGATCACGAAAAAACAACTTACATGCACAACGGAAGGGCGGAGCGTCCCACGCTCACCGCGGGCAAGCTCATCAAGGAACTCTTCGCTTGAATTTCCTGCTGTCCTTCCTGTTCGCGGCTTTCGACGCCAAGAGCGACGCCGAGTTGATCGAACGCCTCAAGCGGCGCGAGCAGAAAGCGATGGCGGATTTGTATGACCGCTACGGCAAGCTGGTGTACTCGGTAATTTTGAAAGTGGTGCGGGATGCGACGGTGGCGGAGGATCTGACGCAGGAAACATTCCTGCGCGTCTGGAACCGGACACAGTTTTTCGATGAACAGCGGGGCGCGGTGGCGCCGTGGCTGCTGGCCGTGGCGCGGAACCGGGCGATTGACTACCTGCGGTCGGCGGACGGGCGGATGGCCAAGCGCTCCACTGAATTCGATCCGGCGATCGAGCATGCCGCGGCGTTCGTCGATATCGAAAGAGACGTGGTGAATTCCGATCGCGCTCGAGTCCTTCGCGGCGCTTTTCAGAAGTTGACGCCGAACCAGAAGATCGTGATCGAAATGGCCTATTGGGAGGGCCTTTCCCAAACCGAGATGGCGTCGCGCATGAAGCAGCCGCTGGGTACGGTGAAGACCTGGGTGCGGACGGCGCTCAAGACCCTGCGGGGCGAGTTGGAGGAGGTGCATTCCTCATGAATCGCGACCTCTATGAGCTCTACGCGCTGGGTTTGCTGGAAGAGCCGGAACGCTCCCAGGTTGAGGCGGAACTGCAATCGGGATCACCGGAAGCCCGGGAGCGCCTGCGCGCCGCCCTCGAAAACAACGCGATTCTGACGGCCGGCGTAGAACTGAAGGATCCCCCGGCGCGGCTGCGGGAGAACGTGCTGCGGGCCGTGGGCGGCCAGGCGGGGAGCAATCGCCGGTGGCTTTGGGCGTGGGGATTGGCGGCGGCGAGCCTGGCGGTGGTTTCGGTAACCTTGGCCGCCCAGTGGGTGCGGACCGCGCAAGAGTTGGAACAGACCAGCGCGGAACTGCGCCAGGTTTCGCTGCGGGCGGCCGGGACGAACGCGGAATTGGCCCGCGCCAGAAACATCCTGAGCATCCTCGATTCGCCCGAGACCAGGTTCGTCACCTTCGGACCTACGGATCCGAAACCGCCGCGCGGACAGGTGGTGGTCCATCCCTTGCGCGGAGTCCTGCTGATCGCATCGAACCTGCCCCCGGCGCCGGCGGGCAGCATTTACGAAATGTGGGTGATTCCGCCTCGTGGCGCCAGCCCGGTCCCGGCGGGGTTGTTCCAATCGGCGAGTGGCGGCAATGCCATGCACTTCCATCAGGCGCAGTTGGCGCCGGGATCGGCCGTGGCGGTGACGCTTGAGCCTGAAACGGGTTCGGAAAAACCCACGACCACGCCGCTGTTCGTGGCGGTCATTTAGGTCAGCTTAGCGGGAGCCCGCCGATACTTCATGGGAGCCCTTGGCGATTCGCAGGATCTTCACCCCCAGGGCCGGCTCCAGTTCTCCGGAGCGCCAAGCCTCGAGAATCCGCTCGTAGGCGTCGTTGGAGCTTTCCAAGTGAAGCGTGACGGAGCCGCGCGTGGTCTTCTTCAAAGAGATCCTGGGGTTCTGTGCCGTTTTGCGAATCAATTCAATGAGCCTCACTATCTCATCGTCGAAAATGTCTTCCACCGTTAGGGTCCAGTATCGTGGATCTTCCAGTGTGTTGAGAAGGCTGAGCAAATCGTAGGCAAACGCCGCCGCATGAGCGGCCGCGCGCTGCTGCCATCCCTTCTCATCGGCGGTTGTCTTCCCCTCGATCAGATCCGAAATCCCGCGAATCACGATTGCGTCGCATTCCTTGTGCGCGAAGGCGCCTGCAAGGAATCCCCGGCCTTCCATCTCCACGGCAAGCGCATCGGAATAGTGCTTCCGAAGGAACCTGTACAACCCGGACCTCCTGGAGGCTACCACCTTTTCGCCGGCGGCAATCGGCCCGGCGTGCGCCGCGGGGCTGGCCGGCGCTACAAGTTCGAAGCGCTGCCGCCAGACGCCGTCCCGGATGACCGCCCTGGCAGCCTGCTCCAATCTGTGCGACACCTGGCCGACGCTCGGCCGGGGCAGAAACGCCCGGTCCTGTTTGCCTGATTCGTAGCCGTATACCTTCGTCGCGGCCACCACGTCACCGAGGGCGACGTCCTTGAGCCCTCCCGCGATACCGAGGAACATCAGGCAGTCGGGCCCGAACACGGAAATCGCCCGTTCCACCTCCACGGCGGCGGTGGTATTGCCCTGGCCCACCTCTGCCACAGCCACGGCCCAGCCTTCGAAATGGCCGGTTTCGTAAATCGTGCCCACCGTGGACGCCACCTTTGCGCGGCCCGAGAGCGGCCCTACCGCCGCGGTGAACTCCAGACCCAGCGCGGTGAGCATCACGGCCCGGCGAGGACGCAGATCGCTACCTGGCATGATCAGAGCCCGTCGAACAACGATTCACCATAGGCGTCCCCCACCTGCCCGATCCTCTCCCGCAGCGTCTTGCGATGCCGGGCCACCACCGCGGCCATCGATCGCACGCCGGCCAGGTTCTTCATCTCCCCTGGATCCTTCTCCATATCGAAGAGCATCTCCCGGGCCCCCGGCCCTTCCCACAAGGTGTACTTATAGCGGCTGGTGCGCAGACAGCGCGAGTCGCCGCACTCCACCACAAGATCCTGCCGCCACCCGGGGACCGGGCCCCGCTCCACCACCGTCCGCACGCTGCGGCCCGGCAAGCCCGCGGGCGGCTGAATGCCGGCATAGTCGCAAAGGGTGGGGAACAGGTCGATGGTGGAGCCAACCAGGCTGGTGCGGTCCACACGGCCCGCCGGAGTATGCCCGGGCCAGGACACGATGAAGGGCACGCGCGCCGACTCCTCATACGGCAGGCTTTTATGCTCAAAACCGTGCGCCGAGTCCATATCGCCGTGGTCGCTGGCGAAGATCACCACGGTATTGCGGTCGAGGCCGGTGTCCCGAAGCGCCGCCAGAACGCGTCCGATCTGTGAGTCCACTTCCTCGGTGAGACGGCAGTAGGCCCAGCGATGCAGCCGCCACTCCTCGGCCGTCCAATGCTCCCTGACGTACTTCCGAAAGCCCGTAAGGCGGCTGAAAGCGCCGGGCTCCCCCTCCGTTGGCCCGTGATTGGACGGCAGCGGCGGGCATGCGTCCCTGGAGAACCCCTTCACCGCCTCGGCCACACGCTGCCGCTCCACAACCGATTTGGGATACATCGCAGGCAGATTACTCCCCTTCGTATAAGCATCAATCGCCATGTAACAGATATCGTGGGGATTGATGAAGGAAGCCACCATCAGGAACGGCTTGTCGTGACGTTGTCGAAGAAAGGACGCGCACTCGCCGGCAAGCGCCTCGCGCTCATCCGCGGTGATGTATTCGAATCCGATGCTGGGGGCCGTCATCGGGCGCGGCCAGTGGGTCTTGCCGCCGAAGACGGTTTCGTATCCACCGGCGCGGAACACGTTTCCCAGCGCCGTGGGCAGTACATCCCGGGAGAGTTCCCGGACGTTATTGCCGCGGATGCCGAAGTGGCTGGGATACCGGCCGGTCATCATCGAGGTACGCGCGGGAACGCAGACCGGATTGCCGGAATAGGCGCGTTCAAAGCGCACGCCAGCAGCCGCGATGCTGTCCATGGCGGGCGTCTTCACCCACGGATTACCCGTGCAACTCATCATGCCGGCGTGCTGCTGATCGGTCATGATGTAAAGCAGATTGGGCCGTGTTTGCGCGGCCGCCATCGCCGAAGCCGAGGCCAGAAACTCCCGGCGTCCGATCCTGGATTGGAGCATATCAGTAACCTTTGACGAAACCGCCGCGCCGGCCATCGGCCCATCCCACGCGCCAGCCCGTGCCTTCTTCGATTTCAATCATACTCACATCGCCCTGGGAGCGGTGGCGCGGAGCGAGGTTGTGGCCCATCTGCTTCAGCTTCTCAGCGACCTCGAAGACGAGTGCCGCAGGTTCGGCCTCCACCGGGCCGGTTTGCGCATGAATGCGGGGAAACTCCACGGCGTCGCGCAGGGACATCCGGAAATCAATCATGTTCACGATTACCTGGGCCAGGGTGCTGGGAATGGTGCCGGCTCCCGGCGTACCCAGCGCCAGCCACCCGGCGCCATCGCGCCGCAGCACGATGGTGGGGGCCATGGTGGAGCGGTAGCGCCTTCCGGGTTCAATGGAGTTGTAAGTACCCGGGCGGCTGGAAAACACCGACATGTGATTGTTCAACAGCACGCCAGTGCCGGTGGCGGTAACCTGTGAACCGAAAAATCCGCTCAGGGTGTAGGTGTTGGTCACCATGGAGCCTTCGCTGTCGACGACGGTGAAGTGGGTGGTGTCGGGCGATTCGTTGGTGGCCGCGGGCGCGGGCACTTCGCCGGTAGCCCGGCCGGCCTGGAGGTTCGCCGTGATCTGGCGCGTATACTCGGGCGAAAGTATGGCCCCCATAATGGATTCGCCCTCCTTGAATACGCGGTCACGGGCGGCGAATCCGCGCCGCATCGCTTCGATCAGCAGGTGGCGGGAGGCGGCGGAGCCTTCCATTCCAGGCGGCATCGGGTAGCGGTCCAGCACGTTCAGAGCGACGGCCAGGGCCAGCCCGCCGCTGGAACTGGGCGGCATGGTGAGGACCGCATGGCCTCGGAATTCCGAACGCAGCGGTACCACCAGCAGCGCACGATATTGGCGCAGATCCTCTTCGGTGATCAGGCCACCACGGGCGGACATGTCGGCGGCGATCCGGCGGGCCGTTTCCCCTTCATAAAACTCCCGCCATCCCTTGCGCTGCAGGCGGCGGATGGTATCGGCCAGTTCGGGTTGCTTCACCAGTTCTCCCTGCTTTAAGGGCTGGTCCGCGCCATGCAGAAAGATGCGGCTTGACTCGGCGAACTGCTTCATCACCGGTACCTGAAGGCGGAGGATCAGTTCCAGGCGCATGGAGGCGGGAAAGCCGTCCTTGGCCAGTTTGCGGGCGGGCTCCAGACAATCGGCCCATTTGAGCCGTCCGAACTTGTCGTGGGCAAGCCCGAGTCCGGCAGGGGTGCCGGGAACAGCCACGGACTTGTAGCCGACGTTCGCCTCCAGCCGGGTCTTGAACATCCCGGGCCGCGCGGCGGAAGGGGCGGTACCAGCATAGTCAATGGCATGGACTTTTCCGTCACGCATGCGCAGCAGCATGAATCCGCTGCCCCCAAGATTGCCGGCCTCCGGATGCACGACGGCCAGTACGAAACCCACGGCGACGGCGGCGTCCACGGCGTTGCCGCCTTTCTGAAGGATGCCGATCCCGGCCTGAGTGGCAAGTTCGTGAACACTGGCGATCATGCCGTTGGGCGCGCGCAGCGGCTGGCTGACCATGGGCCGCGCGCGATCCAGCCGCAGGCCGCTCTGGGACACCTCCTGCGCGGGCGCCAGCCAGCAGAACAGGGCGGACAAAACGAGCACAAGCCGCTTCATGAAATCCCAGTGTAGCCGAGACTAAAGAACGCGGCCTCTCCTGCCGATTTGATCTGGGATAGACTGAAATTGCGCGGTATCTATTCGGAGGTAATTTTGATGATTCGTTCGTGGGCCGTTCGCATTTTGACGGCTGGCTTTTGTACGGGGCTGGCGTTGGCCGCACCCCAGATTCGCGGAGGCGCTGTCAACGCCGCCAGCCGTATCGTGCCGGGTCTGCCTGACTACGGCGTCGCCAAGGGTTCCCTGATGTATTTGGGCGGCCAGGGGATGGGCCCCGACGAAATTGTGCGGGGCGAATTCCCGTTGGGGGAAGAACTGGGCGGCGTCAAGGTAAGCGTGCGGGTGGGCGATAGCACGGTAAACGCGATCATGGTGGCGGTGTCGGCGCGGCAGGTGTGGGCGATTGTGCCCTCCAGCGCGCCATCGGGAAGCGGCGTCGTGACGCTTACCTACAATGGCGAGAATGCGACGACGCCTATCGACGTGGTGGACGCCGCATTCGGCATCTTTGTCACGCCCGGCGCGACGTTCGGCAATGCCATCGGATTTAATGGCGGCCAGGAGTTGAATCAGTTTGTGAAGAGCGCGCGGCCGGGCCAGCAGGTGACCCTGATCGGCACCGGACTGGGCGCC
>JANRLE010000217.1:0-51985 GCA_033762895.1 Bryobacteraceae bacterium
CTGATCCACAGTCCACGGCCAGAAAGTCGTACCCGATTCCGATCTCGCGGCGTTGTATGGCGTGCAAACGTTCAACGACGTTCAGGCTCAGGGGCGAGGAGTTCGCAAACTTGGAATTCCGAACTGGAATGTCAAGTTGGGTAGGGGCAGAACGGCTCCATAGGCGTTTGCGGAGCAAACGCGGCCATGATCGCACGGCCTCCGTGATCGAGGTGCTGGTCGAGGACATCGACCGCCTGGCTCTGGAGGTCAGGAACATGAAGGCTCTGCCGGAGCCCAAGAATCGCCGCATCGGTTTCCGGCTCGGAAACGACGACGACGAGGACTGACCACCGGCAATCATTGAACGGTGTCCTCATCGGCCTGCGCCCGAAGACGCTCCAACCGGCAGAACCCTGCGCATGCGGTGGCTGAATATTCGGACCCCTATCAAGGGCTTAGCGCTATCACCTCACGGGCAACTACCCAGACCACGCCCGGCAGACACTGCCTAGCAATTGTTTTTTCTGCGGTCGTGGGCCGATACCCTGATTCCCAGCCGCCGCTGAGTAGGGGCTCCGCGAACCCGACTAGAGACGGCGGAGAAGGCCATTAGAATCGATGCTTCGACGCCGTACGACCTCGGTGCGAGGAATCACGGTCCGTACGGCAACGGCTGCCTGCGGCCAACATGCGAAAAAGTCCTTGACATGGTTCGGTATTTCCATGATTATAGAAATATCGAAGATGGGCACACGATCCGCCACTGATCACACCCCGCGTTACGCCGATATGTTCGCCGCCATCGGGACAGAACACCGGCTGCGCATTTTGCGTCTGCTGCTTTCGGCACACCCTGACGGTTTGCCCGCCGGGGAGATCCAGCAGGAACTCGGCATGTCCGCGTCCAATCTGTCGCACCACCTGGAGAAGCTGCGCAACGAAGACCTGATTACGGTACGCCGCGAGGGTACGTATCTCTGGTACGCGGCAAACCATGTGGCGCTCGAGGAACTGCTGGGCTTTCTCTATGCCGAGTGTTGCACGCGCAACAAGGTGGTGGCGCCGGAAACGCTGGTGACGATCAAAGGATGAACATCGCAGGCATCAGACTTCGATCAGAAAGGAACTTACAATGAGCGTGGACATTCGGGAAGCAGTGAAGGAGAAATACGGGCAGGCTGCCCAACGCGTCACAACGGGCGCGCCAGGGTCGTGCTGCGGCGGGTCGTGCGGGGGCGCCTCGAACGACCCGGTCACTTCAAACCTTTATTCCGGGGAGCAGACGTCGGTTCTGCCTGAAACCGCGGTGGCGGCGTCGTTAGGCTGCGGCAATCCGACCGCGCTGGCGGAACTGCTCCCCGGCGAGACGGTGTTGGATCTCGGTTCGGGCGGCGGCATCGACGTTCTGCTGTCAGCCAGGCGTGTGGGGCCCGAAGGCAAGGCTTACGGACTGGACATGACAGATGAAATGCTGGCGCTGGCGCGGGAGAACCAGCGCAAGTCGGGCGTGACCAACGTCGAGTTTCTCAAAGGGGAAATCGAGAATATCCCGCTGCCGGATAACTCTGTGGATGTGATCATCTCCAACTGCGTGATCAACCTGTCGGCGGATAAGGACCGCGTGCTGCGGGAGGCCTTCCGGGTGCTGAAGCCGGGAGGGCGGTTTGCGGTGTCCGACGTGGTGACTCGCGGCGAGATTCCGGCGGCGGTCCGTAAGAGCGTGCTGCTATGGGTGGGCTGCATCGCCGGGGCGCTGGATCAGGACGATTACCGGAGCAAGCTGGAGAAGGCTGGATTCATTGGGATCGGCCTGGAGCCCACGCGCATTTACCGGCTGGAGGAAGCGCGCGGGTTCCTGGCCGGCGAAGGCGTGGACGTGGACGGCATCGCGCCGCAGGTGGACGGCCGGTTCATGAGCTGCTTCATCCGCGCCGTGAAGCCTCAGGCCTGAAACACGGCGGCTCGCGCCATCGGCAGATACACCTTGACGCAGGGGCCGGCGCCGGGAGGCTGCTGCACAACAAGGTTCCCGCCGTTGGCGCGAAGCACGCCATGCAGGGCGGGCAGGGTCATTTGCAGGTTCCCGGCGCCGTTTGCCTCAAAAGGGGTGAAGAGCAGGCTTTGTAAGTCGCCCGCGTAGCCGGGGCAGGCATAGCGGAAGGTGAGGATCGCGTAACTGCCACCGCGGAGGTTGCCTTCCTTACGCGCCTCGTCCTGATCGAGCAGGGCGCAGGTGGTTTCGATGCTGATCTTGCCGCCGTCGGGCATGCCGCGGTATCCGATCCAGACCAGGCTTTGCATGAGCCCGCTCAGCAGTGCGGCATCGGCCAACACGCTCTCCAGACTCAAGTCCAGAATGGTGCTGAGACGGACGCGGCCGCCTACCAGACCCAGTAACTCCGGCTTCTGGCTGCGCACGAGTCCGTTTAAGTCCAAGTCGGCGAAAACGGGTGTTTCCACCACCGGAAGGTTAGGCAGGACCCATGCGGGGAGCGCGGCCGATTCCTCTTCCGCAGGCTTCTCCGGGGGCGTCTCCGGTTGTGGAGGAAGTCCCCACTCGTCCCAATTGGGCTCGCCGGGTTCGGCGATGTTTTCGGCGGTATCGTCAAAATCCGCATCCACGCCGGGCTGGGGTTCGAGCAGCGCCTCTCCGCGCGGGACGCCGACGATCAGGGCGTAGCGGGGGCCCCTGTCACCGCCTTCAAGGGCCCGCATGGAGATGCGGACGCCGGCCGCGCTGCCGTCCTTGCGGTTCCACCAGGTATCCTCGGGATCGCTTGGGCCGCCGGCCAGAAGCGCGGAAAGGGAATCCCGGGCGCTCTCCCACTGTTCAGGCGGCAGCAGCAGTTCCCAATAGGGCATGGAAACGATCGCATCGGCGGAATGGCCGGTGAAATCCTCGAAAGCGAAGTTGTGGCGGGCCACGCGGCCATTGGCATCGGCCAGCATGATCGGGACGTCGGTGTACTGCAGAACTGTGCTGACAAGCTGTAACTCGCGGTTACAGGCGTCATGCTCTCTCACCGACGTCAGGTCGCGCACTGTGACTAATAGCAGCGTGTCCCTGCCCAGACGGATATCGCTGAAACGAAGTTGCATCGGAAATGTACTGCCATCCTTTCGCCGCCCGGGCAACTCGGGCCCCTCGCCGAAGAGTTGCTGTTCTTCCCGGTACTGTGTGGCGAGATTCTCAATGGATGCCGCCGCCGGGATGAGTTCGCTGATCCGCTGACCTGACAGCGCGCGGGGGTTCCAAAGGAACAGCCCGGCCGCCACCTCATTTGCCGCCACCAACACACCGGCGCGGCTGACCAGCAGCTTAGCCTCAAACGTCCCGTCTTCGAACAGCGTTTGGGTAGCGGCCTGGAACTGCTCCACCATGGCGCGCCGCTGGTTGGCCCACACTTGCCTTGCCGCCAGTGCTGCGCCAACACCCACACAACCGAACAGAAAGACGGGAGCGAACTCCATCGTTTCCGAAAGATACCAGCAGCTTCCGTACCCGGGATAGGGACTCCACGGCTAAACAGTACCAGGCAGGTACCAGCGGGCCACGGCCGGGCACACGCCTTCCGGCTTTGCCATAATGGTGTCCCGATGCATCTCCCACAAGTGTTGGCTCTTTCCGTTCTATTGGCGGCCGCGGCGCCGGCTCAGATCAAGCTTGGCATCGTCGGCACCGACACGTCGCACGTGATTGCGTTCACCAAGGTGTTCAACGATCCGAAGAACCCGCAGCACGTGCCCGGCGTGCGCATCGTTGCCGCATACAAAGGCGGCAGCAAGGACGTGGAATCCAGCCACACGCGGGTGGACAAGTATGCCGCCGAACTGGAGAAGGATTGGGGTATCGAAATCGTGCCCACCATCGCGGCTCTTACCAGCAAGGTGGATGGAATCCTGCTGGAAAGCGTGGATGGCCGCGCCCATCTTCCGCAGTTCAAGGAAATTGTCAAAGCGCGCAAGCCGGTGTTTATCGACAAGCCGCTGGCCTCCACGCTCGAAGACGCCCGCGAGATCGCCCGGCTGGCGAAAGAGAATGGCGTCGCCTGGTTCAGCACTTCCAGCCTGCGCTATGCCGAAATCGCCGCCAGCTTCAAGTCCGACAGGAACACGGGCGCGATCACCTGGGGCCCCGGCCCGACCGAAGAGCATCATCATCTGGACCTCTCCTGGTATGGCATTCATCCGGTGGAGATGTTGTTCACTCTGATGGGTACCGGATGCGAAGAGGTCACGATGACCAGTACGAAAGACATGGACGAAGTAACATGCCGCTGGAAGGGCGGACGCATCGGCACGGTGCGCACTCTGCGGCCCTATGGCGATTATGGCGCGGTGGTATTCCGAAACGGAGGTAAGGAGGTGCTCCAGAGCCCGCCGAAGTTCAAGGTAAACTATGCTCCCATGCTGCAACAGATCGCCGAGTTCATGCGCAACAAGCAGCCTCCGGTTCCCAACGAAGAAACGATGGAGATCTTCGCGTTTATGGACGCCGCCCAGCGCAGCAAACAGGCTGGCGGCAAGCCGATGAAACTGCGGTGAGCCACCGGCTGAGCGCTTTCGCCATCGTACTCGGCGCGCTGGTACTGCCCGCCGCCGGCGCGGATTTTTCCTCACTTCAACCACAAGGTTACGTTTCCGACTTCGCCCGCGTCATCAACCCGGCGCATAAGGCCGAGTTGGAACGCTACTGCTCGCGGGTAGAGGCGCAGACCGGCGCTCAGATCGCGCTGGTGACCATTCCCAGTCTGGACGGCGATCCGATTGAGGACGTAACCAACGGTCTGTTCCGTCGCTGGGGCATCGGGCAGAAAGGCAAGAACGAAGGCCTGCTGTTGCTGTTTGCCACCGGTGACCGGCGGATGCGGATGGAGGTGGGCTACGGGCTGGAGCCGATTGTCCCGGATGGTTACGCCGGCCAGGTGCTGGACGCCATGCGTCCCCTGCTGCGGAGGGGCGAATACGGGCCGGCGATGCTCGAAGCCGCGCACACCATTGGAACGCGCATCGCCGAAGGAAAGGGCGTGCAACTCGATGCCTCCCTGCCCTCGCGCCGCCAGCAGCGGGGAGAGGATACCCAATCGATTCTGGGGATGATCGTCCCGCTTGCTTTTTTCCTGCTGCTACTCTGGATGATCAGCCGGTCCCGGCGGCGCGGCCGCTATCATCATGGGGGCGGCTGGGGAGTGTTTCCGATGGGCGGAATGGGCGGCTGGGGCGGATCAGGCGGAGGGGGATTTGGCGGCTACGACTCCGGAGATGGCTTTGGCGGCTTTGGCGGCGGCGACTCCGGTGGTGGAGGTGCATCCAGTGACTGGTGAGCAGAAGCTTGAGCGCGCGCTTACGGAGATCACCGGGCGGCTGACGAAAACCTTCGATCACCGCCTGGTGAGTCTGGTGCTCTACGGATCGGCGGCGTGGGGTGAGTACGACGGCGACTATTCGGACCTCAACATCCTGTGTATTCTGACGCAGGTGACGCCCGGCGAGTTGCGCGATGCAGAACCGGTGTGCCACTGGTGGCGGGAGCATGGCAATCCGGCGCCGCTGCTGATGAGCGAGACCGAAGTGCGGTCGTCGACGGAGTGTTTCCCGATCGAGTTCCACGACATGACCGAACGGCGGCGGGTGCTGGCGGGCCGGGACATTGTTCCGGAACTGGTGATTGACGATTCCAGCTATCGCGCGCAAATCGAATACCAGTTGCGGTCGAAATTGCTGCGGCTGCGGCAGAAGGCGGCTGGTCTGCTTTCCGACAAGGATCTGCTGCGGCGCCTGCTGGCCGATTCGGTTTCGACGTTTTGCGTGCTGATCCGCCATGCGCTGCGGCTGGCGGGCCATCCCTCACGCTGGCAGAAGCGCGAGATCGTGGACGAAGCCATGCGAAAATTCCAGATCGACCCGAAACCGTTTCTGACCCTGATCGCGATACGGGAAGGGAAGATCCGGCCGGGCGAAGTGGACCCTGTGCCGCTGCTGGAGGCGTACCTCGCCCAGATCGGCACGGTGATTGAAAAAGTGGATCAATACGGCAAGCAAAGGACGGGAGAGTTATGAAAGTCATTGGAATCGTTCTGGTGGTACTGCTGTTGGTTGGCCTGGTGTTCGGCGGCAAGCTGGTGGGCATTCGCAACGATCTGGTAACCGAACGCGAGGCGATCAATGGAGCGTGGGCGCAGGTGGATGTGGCGCTGCAGCGGCGCGCCGATCTCATCCCCAATCTGGTGGAGACGGTGAAGGGCTTTGCCAGGCAGGAACAGTCGGTGATCGATTCGGTGACCAAGGCGCGGGCGGCGCTGATGGGCGCGCGTACGCCGGGCGAAAAAATCGAGGCCAATCAACAACTGGACGGAGCGCTTGGCCGGCTGCTGGTGGTGGTGGAAAACTATCCGAATCTGAAGTCCGACCAGAACTTCCTGAACCTGCAGAGGGAGTTGGCGGGCACGGAAAATCGCATCGCCGTCGAGCGGCGGAAGTACAATGAGACGGTGCAGCGGTACAATACCAGCATCGATCTTTTCCCGAACAACATTGCCGCCTCGCTGTTCGGGTTCCAAAGAAATGATGCCTACTTCAAGACGGAGCCGGGAGCGAGGCAGGTTCCGCAGGTTAAGTTTTAGGCGCGGACGACGGAACGGGTAATAATCGAATCTCATCATGGCGAATACTTTTCCCAACTACATCAACGGTGAATGGCGCAAAGCCGAAGCGACGTTTGAGAATCGCAATCCGGCCAATACGGACGAAGTGGTGGGCCTGTTTGCAAAAGGCACGGCCGCCGAGATGGACGAGGCTGTGGGCGCGGCCCATTCCGCGTTCCCTGGCTGGTCTTCGATGGCCGGGCCGGCACGCGGCGCGCTGCTCTACAAAGTGGCGGATATCCTGGAGCGGAAGTTCGATCAACTGGGCGAGGAGATGACGCGCGAGGAGGGCAAGACGCTGCCCGAAGCCAAGGGCGAGGTGCGGCGGGCGATCAACATCTTCCGCTACTTCGGCGGCGAGGGTTCGCGCATGCCCGGCATTCTGGTGCCTTCCGAGCGCGACCGCGTGCACATGTTCGCCATCCGCAAGGCGATTGGAGTGGTGGGACTGGTGACGCCCTGGAACTTTCCCATCGCGATTCCGGCCTGGAAGTTGGCGCCCGCGCTCATCTGCGGCAACACGGTGGTGTTGAAGCCGGCGTCGGCCTCGCCCCTATGCGCCTGGCGGATCGTGGAAGCGTGTCACGAAGCGGGCATTCCGAAGGGAGTGGTGAACTTCGTGGCGGGCTCAGGCGGGACTTTGGGCGACGCGTTGGTGAAGGCCGGTCCCCTGAAGGCCATTTCCTTCACCGGATCGTGCGGCGTGGGTAACTGGCTGCATGCCGAAGCGTCGAAGCGCCGTCTGCGAATTCAGCTTGAAATGGGCGGAAAGAACCCCACCATCGTGCTGGGCGATTGCGACTTTAATGCCGCGGTTGAGAATGTAGTCAACGCGGCGTTCTTCTCCACCGGCCAGAAGTGTACGGCCACCAGCCGCGCCATTGTCGAGGAATCGATCTATGACAGGTTTGTGGAAGCGCTGGTGGAACGAACCCGGAAACTGAAAGTGGGCAACGGCATGGAGGCGGGCATCGACATCGGGCCGGCGATCGATCAGGATCAACTGGACACCAACCTGCGCTACATCGAGATTGGCCGGAAGGAATGCGGAGAGCCGCTGGTGGGCGGCAAACGCCTGACGGGCGGCGCCTACGATAAGGGCTACTTTGTGGAGCCCACCATCTTCGCCGGCGTCACCGGGGACATGACGATCGCCCAGGAAGAGATCTTCGGGCCGGTGCTGGCGGTGATGAAGGCGAAGAACTTCGACGACGCGATGAGCATCGCCAATCACATTCCATTCGGCCTTTCGGCATCCATCCAGACCACCAATGTTTCCCGCGTGTTCGAATACATTTACAGGATGGAGGCGGGACTGCTGACTGTCAACCTGCCCAGCGCGGGTGTGGAGTATCAACTACCATTCGGAGGTACAAAGGATTCGAGCTTCGGACCTAAGGAGCAGGGCCCGGCGGCCATGGACTTCTACTCCGATTACAAGACCGTTTACCTGAAATACTAAAATGAGACTGGGACAAATCCGTTGGAGAAACGAAATCACGGCGGCGGTATTTAACGGAAAAGGCGTGAAGGCGATTCCGGAGTACACGCTGCAGGGGCTGATTGAGCGTTCCGAGAAGGAGGCGATTCCGCTCGAGGAACTGGCTGCGCGCAGCGCGATCGCCCATGTCGAAGACGCCACGCCAATCATCCCCATCCACCCGCGGGAGGTATGGGCCTGCGGCTGCACCTACGAGACCAGCGCGTCCTTCCGCGACGCCGAGCATGGCACGAGGGAGGGGTTCTACGCGCACGTATACCGCGACCCCCGTCCGGAAATCTTCTTCAAGGGGACCGCGCGTGTGTGTGTCGGCAATGGCAAGGCGATTGGCGCGCGCAGCGATTCCAGATTTACCGCTCCGGAGCCGGAGATGGCCGTGGTGCTGGGCGCCAAAGGCAAGGTGCTGGGCTACACCGTCGCAAACGACGTTTCGGCGTGGGATATCGAACGCGAGAATCCGCTGTATCTGCCGCAGTCCAAGGTGTACACGGCATGCTGCGCGCTGGGCCCGTGGATCGTCACGCCGGATGAGTTCGGCGATCCCTATAACAAAGAGGTCACCTGTACGATCACACGGGGCGATCAGACGATCTTCTCGGGTAAGACTTCCACCTCTTTGCTGCACCGCAGGATTGAGACGCTGATCGAATATCTCTACCGCGCCAATCCGGTGCCTTCGGGTTCCGTACTGTGTACGGGAACCGGAATCATCGTGAAGGAAGATTCCGCGCTGCAGGCGGGGGATGTGTGTTCGATCACCATTGAGGGAATCGGCGAGTTGTCGAACCCCGTGGCGGTGGTGGAATAGGTGAGGATCAGGTGATCTCGCCCGAGGCCCGCAGCAGCGTTTCGTGCAACATCAACTCGTGGTCGTAAGAGTGCTTTAGCGGCTGCCCGGACTTAAGCGCCCGGGCCAGTTCCTTAAAATCGCCGATGAAGCGCGGCTGGGGCGGCAGGTCAATCTGCTGCCAGCCCGCTTTGTAAGGTCCCTGCGCCTTGCGCATGTGGACGCGCATTCTGGGTGGTTTTGATTCGGCCCAGACCATGAAGGTGCCATCTGTGCCGATCACCTCGAAAGAGCGGTGATCGCCGCTGCCCGACATGCGTGCCGACTGCATGATCAGCGCCAGCGCCTTTTCGTACTCCAGCACGGCCAGGTTGTTGTCGGCCAGCTTGTCGGGGATGCTGGTGTCGTGCCGCAGCCAGCTTTGCACCTTCTTCGGACGGCCCAGCAGTTCCACCACGCGGTCAATGGTATGGCCGCTCAGTTCGAACAGGCCGCCGCCGCGGTACTTCGCTTCCACCGCCCGTTGTTCCGCATCGCGGTCTGAGTTCATGGTGGCGCGCACCATGAAGACCTCACCGAGCCACCCCTTCTTTGCGGCGTCAATCGCCGCGCTGACGCCATCATGCCAGCGCCAGAGATAGCCGGTTTGCAGCAGCAGTTTCCGGCGGCGCGCTTCCTCCACCAACTCCTTGAATCCCGTCCAGGAATTGCCCGGCGGTTTCTCCAGATGCAGGTGCTTGCCGGCGTCAATGACTTTCCTGCCCCAGGGCAAGGCCTCCCACACCGAGCACTGCACCACGATGAGTTGCAGGGAACGGTCGTTCAGCAACTCCTGTTCGCTCACAAAGCGCAGGCCTTTGAAGCGGGGATCTTTCGCGGCGCGCTCTCTGGCGGCGGGGTCGTTCTCACAGATGGACACCACTTCGTAGTCCGGCGAATCCTGCATGGCCTTTAGTTTGCCCGTGGTGTGGCCGTGTTTGGTGCCCAGGATGCCTGCACGGATGGGGCCGCCGGCGGCCAGGGCTGAAACCGCGCTCGCCCCGAGGAGTAAATCCCGTCTGTTCATGCCTACGATCATACATCCGGGCGGCCCCACGGACGAACCGGGTTGTGATGAAATTGAAGGCGCATGCGTTCCCTCGCGCTCCTTGTCGCTGCCGCGTGCGCCGTGTCCGGGCAGAACGGCGCCGATTTCTTCGAATCGAAGGTGAGGCCGGTGCTGATTTCGCGCTGCGGATCGTGCCACGGCGACAAGACGCAGATGGCCGGCAGGCAGTTCACCACGCGCGACGGCATGCATCGTTCGGGCGCCGTGGTAGCGGGCGATGCGGGCGCCAGCCGCCTGATCGAAGTGATCGGCTACTCGGGCAAAGTGAAAATGCCGCCGGGAGGCAAGCTGCCGCCAACGGAAGTCGAAGCACTGACGAAGTGGGTGGCCGAAGGAGCGGTATGGCCGGATACCGCGTCGAAAGCAACTGCGGATGCGGGCGGTCATTGGTCTCTGCGTCCGGTGCGCAAGCCGGCGATTCCCGCGGTGCGCAACGCGGGGTGGGCAAGGTCGGAGATTGACCGGTTCATCCTGGCGAAGCTGGAAGAGAAGAATCTCACGCCTGTCGCCGCCGCGGATCCCTACACCCTGCTGCGGCGCGTCACTCTGGACCTGACCGGGTTACTGCCGGCGCCCGAAGAGGTGGAGGCTTTCGCGCGTGATACGTCGCCCCAGGCGTTTGAGCGCGTAGTGGACCGGCTGTTGAGCTCACCCGCGTTTGGCGACCGGTGGGGAAGGCACTGGCTGGACGTCACCTACTGGGCGGACACAACGGGCGTCGGCCGGCGCATTCCCCTGAAAGAGGCGTGGCGTTACCGCGACTACGTCATCGGCGCATTGAATCATGACAAGCCGTTCGATCAGTTCGTGCGGGAGCAGATCGCCGGTCCATCCCCGAAAAAGGATGAGAAGCCGGATGAGGCGGCGATGGCCGCCACCGGATTCCTGGTGCTGGGGCCGTGGGCATGGTTCGCCTATGACAAAGCGCAAACGCGGCTGGACATCGCCGACTTACAGGTGGATCTCATCGGCAGGTCGGTACTGGGGCTGACGCTCGGCTGCGCGCGGTGTCACGACCATAAGTTCGATCCGGTGACCAACAAGGACTATTACGCGATGGCGGGGATCTTCCTCAGCACAAAGACCACTTCGCGGGCCAATCGGGAAGGCGGCATCAACCTGGTCCGCCTGCCGGAAACTACGGCGGCGGTTCGCGCGCATGCCGGGGCGCTGGAGGCATGGGAGAAGCGGGTGGCTGAGATCGAAGCGGCGGACAAGGGCTACCGCAAGGATCAGGAAGCGGTGCGAAAGAAGATTGAGGAGGCGAAAAAGACGCCCGGCGCGGGCTCGGTCCAGGCGCTGGAAGCCGAGTTGGCCGCGCTCAAGAAAAAGACCGAGTTCGCGCCAGACCGGCAGATCGCGCTCTTCAGCCGCTACATGAAGCCAAAGTGGCCGGAGGTGTACGCGGCCGAGGAGATGGAGTATCCCGAGGATGCGCGGATCGCCTCGCGCGGGGACGCCCACCAGTTGGGTGAATTCGTTCCGCGCGGTTTTCTCAGCGCGGTGCCGCCGAATACCGCCGATGCGATCGATCCGCACTCCAGCGGCAGGAAGGAACTGGCGGCGTGGCTTACCGATGTGAATAACCCGCTGACTCCGCGGGTGTATGTAAACAGGCTGTGGCATCATCTATTTGGCGTAGGCATCGTGGCCAGCACTGATAACTTCGGCAGCCGGGGTGAGCCGCCGTCCCATCCCGAGTTACTGGACTATCTGGCGGCCCGTTTTATGGAGAACGGCTGGTCCACTAAGAAGATGCTGCGCGAAATCGTCCTCAGCCGCGTGTACCAGCTTTCCAGCAAGCCGGACGCGCGATCGGGCGAAGTGGACGCCGGCAACCGGCTGCTATGGCGCTCCAACCGGCGGCGTCTGGAAGCGGAAGCCATTCGCGACACTGTGCTGCAGGTGAGCGGCCGTTTGGATGGCGCGCGCGGGGGGCCGTCGCTCCCGCTGACCGCGCAGAATGTCCACACCATCGCCCCCTATTTTCTGGAGGACGATTCCCTGGTGGAGCCGCATGTGAAGTACCGCCGCACGGTGTATCAACCGATCATGCGCAACAGCCAGATGACGGATGTGGACATCCTGAACCTGTTCGATTTTAAGGACCCCGATCAGATCGCAGGCGTGCGCGGCGCCACCACGGTGCCAACGCAGATGCTCTACCTGATGAACTCGCCGTTTCTGAAGGAGGAGTCACGGCGGTTGGCGGAGCGGTTACTGGCCGATCACAGCCTGGACGATGAGGGGCGGGTCTCACGCATTGTGATGGCCGCGTTGAGCCGGCCCGCAACCGGGCGCGATCAGGAGCAGGCCAGGCAGTTCTTTTCCGACTTCCGCGCGGACAGGGCCAGCGCGTGGACGCGTTTCTGCCACGCGATCTTCGCGTCCAGTGAATTCCTCTACCGGAGATGAATCAACTTATGAATCGCCGTGCGTTTCTGAATTCGGTGGGCGGCGGCTTCGGCTCACTGGCCTTTGCCGCGATGGCGGCCCGGGCAAATCCGCTGGCGCCGAAGAATCCTCACTTTCCGCCCAAGGCCAAGCGTGTGATCCTGCTTTGGATGCAGGGCGGTCCGTCGCAGATGGACCTGTTCGATTACAAGCCGCGGTTGAAGAAGGAAGCCGGCAACAGGATCCCGTTTCAGGTGAACTCCGCCAAGGAGCGCTATGAAGACGGAGCGCGGCTGATGCCGCCGGTTGCGGAATTTGAGCAGGTGGGCGCAAACGGGCTGTGGATGTCCGATCTGATGCCGCATCTGAAAACGAAGGTGGATGAGTTGTGCTGGCTGCGCGCGATGGTGACGGACAGCCCGGCGCACCCCGGCGCCATCCGTCTGTTCCAGACGGGGTCATTGCAGTTCGTGCGGCCGTCGATGGGATCGTGGATTGTGTACGGACTGGGGACGGAGAATCAGAATCTGCCGGGATTCGTGGTCATCAGCCCGATGCTCTATGGGGATGACGGCAGCCCGCTGCATTATTCGAACGTCTTTCTCCCCGCCATCTACCAGGGAATGCGGCTGGGGGACGCGCGGACTCCGGTGAAGAATTCAAGGATCGGCTACCTGGGCGATCCCGATCTGCCGGCGGCTTTGCAGCGGCAGCATCTGGACCTCATTCAGGCCCGCAACCGGATGGATCAGCAGACGTGGGGCGAGGATTCGAACGTGGAAGGGCTGATTCAGTCCTACGAACTTGCCTTCCGTATGCAGGTACAGGCGCCGGAAGTTTTCGATGTCATGCGGGAATCGCAGGTGACGCGGGATCTGTATGGAATCGGCCAAGATGCCACCGACAATTTCGGACGAAAATGTTTGATGGCGCGGCGGTTGGCCGAGGCAGGCGTGCGCTACATCCAGGTGACCGACAACGGGTGGGATCACCACGCGAAGATCGCCAGCGGACTGCGCAGGAGCGCGGCGGGAATCGACAAGCCGCTTGCCGGGCTGCTGACGGACCTGAAGGCGCGGGGCCTGCTGGACGACACGCTGGTGATCTGGACCGGCGAATTCGGCCGCACACCTTACGATCAGTCTCTGGGCGGGGAGCGGGCAAACGCAGGCCGCGATCACAATCCGTATTGTTGGACCATGTTCATGGCCGGGGCGGGGGTGAAGCAGGGCATGATTCTCGGCGAGACGGATGAGTACGCATGGAAGGCTGTGGCCGGCAAGGTTCACGTGCATGATCTTCACGCCACGATCCTGCATCTGTTGGGGCTGGATCATGAGCGGCTGACGTATCGCTACAGCGGGCGCGATTTCCGGCTGACCGATGTGTACGGGCGGGTGGTGAAAGAGATCCTGACCTAGCGCTAGTGCCCTTCACGAAATTCCGGCAGCACGGATTCCACCTGGTCCAGCATGCCGCGCAGGGCCTCGATATGGATGGGCTTGGTGAGGAACGCATCCATGCCGGAGTTCAGACAGGCCTCCCGGTCTTCCGGACGTGCGTTGGCAGTGAGCGCGATGATGATGGGCTGGCTCAGGCGCTCATCCTGGCGGATGCGCCGCGAGGCTTCGAGTCCATCCAGATGCGGCATCTGCATATCCATGAGAATCAGGTCGTAGCCCGTGCGCGACATGGCCTGCACCGCCTCGGCGCCGTCGGCCACCGTGTCGGCGCGATAGCCCAGGCGTTCCAGCATCCGGATGACGACTTTCTGATTCACCAGGTTGTCTTCGGCCACCAGGATGCGCAAGGGGCGCTCGGGCTGAGGCGCTTTTTTGGTGGCCTTTTCCTCGGGTTCGCCGGCGCCGCAAAGCGATCGTTCCAGCGCGTTGCGGAGGTTGCCTTCCTTGATCGGTTTCATCAGGAACGGTCCGAACTTGGCGGCGATGGAGCGGTAGCGGGCTGAGCCCATCAGAAGAAGGCGGGGCGCCAGCCGCCGCAGGGCCTCGCGGTCCATATCGCCAAGGCTGCCGAGATCGGCCAGGATCAGGTCGAAGGTCCCTCCCGCCAGATCCGCGGCCCGTGCGGCCAATGTCGGCGCCAGGCCTTCGCTGAGCAGCATCGCGCCCAGCATGGAGCGCGCCGCTTCGTTCCGGTCGATCACCGCCACACGCGCGCCTTCCAGTTCCCGCGCCGTCTCCGCGCTCACCGGCGTCACGGCCGGCGGCGCCTGCATCACGAAATAGAATTTCGTCCCCTGTCCCGGTTCACTCTCCATCCAGATGGAGCCGCCCATGCGCTCCACCAGACGTTTGGAGATGGCCAGCCCCAGGCCGGTTCCACCGAACTTGCGCGCCGTGGAAGGATCCAACTGGCTGAAGGACTGGAACAGCAGATTCTGCTTTTCCTTGGGGATGCCGATGCCGGTATCGCGCACACAGAACCACAACTTATCCTGTTCCACCTTGCCAACCGTCACTTCCACTTCACCGGCTTCGGTGAACTTTACCGCGTTGCCCACCAGGTTCACCAATACCTGGCGCAGGCGGGTGATATCGCCCAGGATGTAACGGGGTGCGTCGGGCGCAATCCGGTAGACCAGCTCAATTTCCTTGTCCGCCGCTTTGGGCGAAAGCAGGTCCAGGCTCTCCTCAATGCACTGGGTGAGGGAGAACGGCGCATGCTCCAGTTCAAGGTTGCCCGATTCGATCTTCGAAAAATCGAGGATGTCGTTGATGATGGTCAGCAGGGCATCGCTGCTGGAGCGGATGATATTGACAAATTCCTTCTGCTCGCCGTTGAGCGGAGTATCCAGCAGCAGCGTGGTCATGCCGATGACACCATTCATCGGCGTACGGATTTCGTGGCTCATGTTGGCCAGGAACTGGCTCTTGGCTTCGGCGGCGCGTTCGGCCACGGCCTTGGCCTCCTGCAGTTCCTGCGCCGTGGTCTCCAGTTCGGCCGTGCGCTCACTGATGCGTTCTTCCAGGGTCTGGTTCTGGTTGCGAAGCAGGCGGGTCCTGCGGCGCGATCTGCCAATGGCGGCGGCGGCGATGGCCAGCAGCACGCCCAGGCGGAACCAGATGGTCTGATAGAAATGCGGCTGCAGTTCCAGATCGACGGCGGCATCGGATTCCGTCCAGACCTCGTCGTTATTGACGCCGCGCACCAGGAAGCGGTAACGGCCGGGAGGCAGGTTGGTATAGTTGGCCGTCCTTTCGGCGCTGGCTTCCTTCCAATCCACGTCATAGCCTTCCAGGCGGTAGTAGGCTCCGACGCGGCGCGGGATCAGCAGGCTGTTGACGGCGAATTTCACCTCCAGCTCGCCGCGCCCGGGGTCGGCGATCGCCGGCCATCCGGTGAAGACGCGGCCGTTGATCCTGGCGCTTTCGATCACCACTTTCGGCGGAGCCTTATTTGATCCAAGGTTGTCCGGATCCACCTCGGTCACGCCACGGATGGTGGGAAACCAGATTCTTCCGTCCGGGCCGCGGCGCGTTCCGTTTGAGCTGTGGCCCTCCATGTAGAGGGTCCGCAGCCCGTCGGCGGTGCCGAAGTGGCGCAGGCGCGCGGGCTGAGCTTCGCCTCCTTCCAGCAGTTCCGCCTTCTTCACCTGGAACATGCCTCCCTGGGTGGCGATCCACAATCCGCCGTGCTGATCGTCCACAATCCGTTCCATCACCTCGGTGACCATCAGCACCCAAACCTGCGGCGCCTCCGGATGCGCCGGATCAAAGCGCAGAATCGCGCCCGTATCGGCGCCCATCCAAAGCACCCCGCCAGCCTCTTCCTCCACCGAGTTGATCGACTGGTGTTCGGGCGGCAGTCCCTGAAACGGCGCCAGTTTCCCTTCATGGAGCGAGAACAGGCCGGCGCGCGTCTTTACCCACCATCCGCCCTGCCGCCGGCGGCCCAATGCGATGGCGGGTTCGTTCAGCAGAACTTCGGCGCTCTTGCCGTCCCAATAGAATGTGCGTTCACGGTCGGAGATCAGGACGCCATTGGGGCCGCTCTCCATCCAGGTCACACCGCGGAAGGGCGGATTGAGTTTGATCTTCTGCCATTCAAAGACGCCGGATCCTTCGGTGAGCCGGGCCAGTCCTTCCTCGGCGCCAACCCAAACCGTGCCCTGGTCGTCGTCGGCAAGGCCGGTGATCAGGGTCTTGGGCGGCCGCTTGAATTTCGCCTGCCGCCACTTGCCATCTTCCAGGACATTCAGCCCGGATTCCCGCGTACCTGCCCAAACCCGCCCCCGCCGGTCAGGCAGCACGCTGGTAATCTCGTTGGAACTCAGCCCGTCAAAGCTGGTGTGCGTACGCACGGCCCCGCGGCGAAGCCTTCCCAGCCCGCCGCCGCGCGTACCGATCCACAGGCTGCTCTCGCGGTCCTCAAAAAGCGAAACGACGGCCTGGTCGGGAAGGCCCTGTTCGTAGGTGAGATTGTCGAAGGCCCGCCCGTTCCATCGCGCGAGCCCGCCCCAGGTTCCGATCCACACCGATCCGTCGCGGTCTTCCTTCAGCGCCCGGACGCTTGCCTGCGGCAGGCCGTCCCTTGTGCCATACTCGGTCCACTTTTCACCGCTCACCCGCAGCAGGCCGCCCATCGTTCCCACCCACAATGTCCCGTTGGATTGCCGCAGCAGCGCCGTAACGCGCCCGGAAGAACTTCCGCCGCTGGCCAGCACCTGCTCGGTTTTGCCTTCGCGGTAATAGAGCAGACCGCCGCTGTTGGCCGCGATCAGCAGCCCGCCCTTCTTGTCCACCAGCAGTCCGTAGATTTCCGTCGCCTGCACGGGAATGTGCTCAATCTTTCCCTTTTGCCAGCGGAACAGACCGGTGGCGGCGCCGATCCAGATGGCGCCCGATTCATCTTCGGTCAACGCGCGGACCACCAGCGGCAGGGGTTCCTGGGGCGCTTCGAAGATCTGCCACCGGCGATCCTTCCAGCGCAGCAGCGGGCCGGAATCGGTTCCGATCCACAAGCTGCCGTCGCGGGCGTTCAGCATCGCGCGCGCGGAGGTTTTCTCCAGATCCTTGCGATTTTCAGGGAAAACGGAGGAAAAGCGCAGCCCGTCAAAACGCAATATTCCGCCCGGCGTGCCCACCCACAGATAACCGTCGGGGGTCTGGGCGATCGACTGCACTTTGTCGTGGGCCAGCCCGTCGTTAGTGGTCCACTTGTCCAGGATGAACTGCGTCGGCCGCACGGACGGGTCGAGACCCCAGGCCCCGCCGGGCGGAAACGCCAGGAGAAGAAGGCCGGGCAACAACGCCGGAATTCGTCGGCGGCATGCCAGCATGAAATGAATGATCCTGGCTAGGCTATCGGCGCTAAACAGGCTACGGAGGATAGGGGGAACGCCTTATCGATCTTCGCCTCGGGCTATGGGTCAGGCTTGACTCAGCGCCCCGAACACGGGTACACCTACTTCATGCGGCGCCGCGACTTCTTTTCCCTTCCCCTGCTCGGCTTCCCGGCTTCCGGACAATCCGGTGGCGTTACCAGGGCCGGCTTTGCGGAGACCGACATCACCCCGGAAATCGGCATGGAGCAGCCAGGCGGCTACGGCAAGGTTTTCCATAAGAGCCTGCACGATCCCTGCAAGGTGCGGGCGGCGGTGTTCGACGACGGGCGGAAGACGGCCGCGCTGGTGGGCATTGACGCGCTGATGATTCCACGAAAGCTGGTTCTGGAGGCCCGCGCCCTGATCCAAAGCCGTTGCGGGATCGCGGGCGATGCGGTGATGATCGGAGCGTCGCATTCGCATTCCTCCGGTCCCACGGGCATGATCCAGCCGGGCGAGTTCGATGGATCGCCGGCATTCGTCAGGAAGCTGGCCTATGAGCGTTCCTCCTGCGCCGACGCCCGTTACCTGGAGCTCTGCACGCGGCGGATCGTGGAGGCCGTGGAGAAGGCCTGGCGGGGGCGGCGGGAACTGAAACTGGGCGCGGGGCTGGGTCATGAGGACAGGGCGGCGTTTAACCGCCGTCACCGCATGAAGAACGGGCTGACGTACACGCATCCGCGGTATGGGAATCCGGACATGCTGGACTACGCGGGCCCCATCGATCCGCAGGTGGGCGTCATCGCGGCCTGGGATGAGAAGGGGAAGCTGGTTGGATGCGTGGTGAATTATACGTGCCACGCCACCACCAGCCCTGGCGGCATTTCCGCCAACTGGATTTACTATCTGGAAAAGACCATTCGCGGCGCGATGGAAGCCGATGCCGTGGTTGTGTTTCTGCAGGGGGCCTCGGGCGACATCACGCAGGTGAACAACAAAAGTCCGCACCAGGCGCCGGGCGGCGATCAATCGGCGCGGCTGGTAGGCGGCCGCGTGGGCGCCGAGGCGGTGAAGGTGATGCTTTCTATGACCAGCGGGACGTTGGTACCGGTGCAGTCTTCGTCCACCCTCCTGAAGATCCCGCGCCGCAAGCCCGCTCCGGAAAAACTGAAGAAGGCGATGGAACTGGCGGCCAGGGACCCCGGGAGCGCCGATCCCACCGAGTGGACTTTCGCCAAGGAGACCGTGCTGCTGGACGACATTATCCGCCGGGAACCGGTGGCCGATGTGGAGGTGCAGGCGATTCAGGTGGGGCCGGTGGTGTATGTCTCCAATCCGGCGGAATACTTCTGCCAGTTTGGCCTGGATATCAAGAAGGGCAGTCCGTTTCCCATCACCTCAGTGGTGGAGCTTGCCAATGGATGCGTGGGCTATGTGCCTACCGAAGAGGCGCTGGGCCCGGGCGGGGGAGGCTATGAAACGCGGCTCACCGCCTACAGCAATCTGGAACCGGCCGCCGGCCGCAAGATCGCCAATGCCGGTATCGCGCTGGCCCGGAAATTCAAACCGGGCCTGTTTCCCGTTCCCGGCCCGGCGCCCGCTTTCCGTGAAGCCTGGACTTATGGCAGTGTTCCGCCCGAAGTGAAATAGGAGCCTACTCATGACGCGCCGCGACTTTCTGATGACGCCCGCGCTGGCGTCGCCGCTGCTGGCGAATGCGCCGAAGCTGAAGATCACCGAGGTGAAGCTGCTGCGGCTGCGCTTTCCCGGCAAGACGCCGTTGAAGCGCAACTCCATCATCGAAAGCGGCGGCGGCGCGCCTTCGATGACGCAGCTTGAGATTCACACCGATGGCGGAATTGTGGGCCGCAGCATCCCGGCGGGCGGCATCAGCACCATCCAAACGGAGCTGTTCCCTCGCATCAAGGGTGAGAATCCGTTCTTCGTGGAGCGCATCTGGGACCGCATGTACCGCCACAATCGCAAGCCGGTGGCCAAGGGGGACTACATCCGCGCGATGGGCGGCGTGGACATCGCCATCTGGGACATCATCGGGAAGGCACTGAATCTGCCGGTCTACAAGGTGCTGGGCGCCTATGACGACCGTATCCGGGTGTACGCCGCCGGCGGCTACTACGAGGAAGGCAAGGGGTTGAAGGAACTGGCGAAGGAGATGGAGGAGTATGTCGCCGAAGGATTCCGCGCCGTAAAGATGAAAGTGGGCGGGGAGCCGATGGACGTGGATGTGGAGCGGGTGCGCGCAGTCCGGGACGCGATAGGGCCGAAGGTGGACTTACTGCTGGACGCCAATAACAAGTGGAACGCCTACGACGCCATCCGTTTCGGCCGCCGCGTGGAGAAGTACGATATTTACTGGTTCGAGGAGCCGGTGGAGCCGGACGATTTCGCCGGCTGCGCCGACGTGAAGAACGCGCTGGACATCCCGGTGGTGGCGGGGGAGAACGAATACACCCGATGGGGCTGCCGCGATCTGATCGAGCACCGCTCCTGCGACATTCTGAACCTGGATACGGTGATTGCGGGCGGCATCACCGAGTACCGCAAGATCGCCGCGCTGGGCTCGGCCTATCACATCCCGGTGGCGCCGCATGGCAACCCTTTCATGGCCGTGCATCTGCTGGCTTCGACTCCCAACACGCTCATCATGGAAACCTATCCCGCGGTGGAGAGCCGGCACAACCTGGCCCTGCCGCTGTTTCCAGTGAAGGACGGCTACATCAACGCCCCGGACAAACCGGGGCTCGGCATTGACCCTGATCCGGAGATCATCCGCAAGTACCGCGTGTAAGAATAGATGCTGATGCGATTGATACTACTGCTGGCCGCCGCCGCGGCCTTTGCCCAGGATATCCCCCGTCCGGAATATCCCCAGCCCCAGTTCCAGCGCGAAGCATGGCTGAACCTCAACGGAACATGGGAGTTTGAATTCGATGACGCCAACACGGGCGTGGCGCAGAACTGGTATTCGGGTGAGCGCAAGTTGTCCCGGAACATCCTGGTGCCATTCTGTTTTGAAAGCAAAAAGAGCGGCATCGGCGACACTTCGTTTCATCCGTGGGTGTGGTACCGGCGCTCCTTTACGCTGCCCGCCTCGTTTCAGGGAAAGCGGACGCTGATCAGGTTCGGCGCGGTGGACTACCGGGCGTGGGTATGGATCAACGGAAGGATGGTGGGGCAGCACGAAGGCGGCGGCACGCCGTTCACTTTTGACATCACGGACTTTCTGAAAGCCGGCCCCAACGTGGTGGTGGTGAAGGCTGAGGATCCGCCCACGGACCGCTTTCAGCCGCGCGGCAAGCAGTACTGGCAGCCAAAATCGCAGGGAATTTTCTATACGCGGACCAGCGGCATCTGGCAGACGGTATGGCTGGAAGCGGCGGGATCGAGCTATCTCGAAAAACTGCGGATCACGCCCTCGCTGGACGGATTGGTGCGCTTTGACGCACGGCTGGCGCGGCCGGCCGACGGGTTAAGGCTGCATGCCACGGTGCGGTTCGGACAAAGTGTAGTGGCCGCGGGCGAGGCGGCGAATGAAGGTCCGCGGGCGGGCCTGGCGCTGACGGTGGCCGATCCGCGGCTGTGGGATCCGGGCCGGCCCAACCTTTACGATGTTACGCTGGAGCTCCGCCAGGGCGCCCAGGTGCTGGACCGTGTGAACTCCTACTTCGGTTACCGCCAGATTACGGCCGAAAACGGGCGGGTGTTTCTCAATGGCCGGCCCACTTACATTAAGATGGTGCTGGACCAGGGCTATTGGCCCGAATCGACCATCACGCCGCCTTCGGATGAAGCCATTCAATACGACATCCGCGTGACCAAGGAGATGGGCTTCAACGGCGCGCGTAAGCATCAGAAGGTGGAGGATCCGCGGTTTCTTTACTGGGCCGACAAGATGGGCTACCTGGTTTCGGGTGAGATCGCCAATGCCTATCTCTATGATGAGGAGTACGCCGCGCGCTTCACCCGCGAGTGGATTGAGACCGTGGAACGGGATTACAATCACCCATCGGTGATCATGTGGGTGCCCATCAACGAGAGTTGGGGCACGCCGAACCCGCGCGCCGAAGCGCAACAGCACCACCTGCGCGCGAATTACTATCTCACCAAGTCGATTGATCCCACGCGGCTGGTAATCGACAACGACGGATGGGAACATACCGGCACCACCGACCTGTTCGCCTTCCACGACTACGCAAGAACCGGCGAACTGCTGTTTGAGAAGTACAAGGACATCGGCAAGCCCGGCAATCAGTTTCCTCCCAACGGACGGGCCGGGCTGATTCCAGGCTACCAGTACAACGGCTCGCCGTTTTATCTGTCTGAATTCGGCGGCATCGCCTACATCGCGCCGGGTTCGAATGTGCCGCGCGATGCCTGGGGCTATGCGGGCGTGGAGCCAAATCAGGATGCCGCGCTCGAGCGGCTGAAGGGCTTGTACAACGCCATCCTCAAAATGCCGCAGATCATCGGAATCTGCTACACGCAGCTCACCGACGTGGAGCAGGAGATCAACGGCCTGCTGACCTACGACCGCAAACCGAAGTTCGACGCCAGGGCGATCAAGGCGCTGAACGACAGCCTGGTGATGCGGTAACGGCACTCTCCGGCCCCGATTTGACGCACGTTTTTTTGACACGCGCTTTTTTGACACAATGGTTACGCAGTGAAAATCGGGCGCTACGACATCCTGGAACCGATCGGCCGGGGCGGCTTCGGACAGGTATTTCGCGCCACCGATCCTTCGATGCAGCGCACCGTCGCCATCAAGGTGCTGAGTTCAGTGGACGACCCGGACATCCTCGCCCGGTTCCGTAACGAAGCCGCGTCGGCCGGCAGCCTGCGCCACAAGAACATCGTCACCATTTACGATTTCGGCGAAGAACGCGGCGTTCCCTACATCGTGATGGAGTACCTGGAGGGCCGCGAACTCCGGCAGATCTGCGACGGCTCCATGCATTACAGCATGCTGGAGAAGCTGCGGATCATGAGCCAGGTGGCGGAAGGGCTGCTGGCCGCGCACCAGAAGGGGATCATCCACCGCGATGTGAAACCTTCGAACATCATGATTCTGCCCGACGGCACGCCGAAGATCATGGACTTCGGAATCGCGCGGGTTTCACGCGGTGAGGTGTCGCGGAAGACGCGGACGGGATTTCTCATCGGGACGCTCGAATACATCTGTCCGGAACAGTTCCGGGGCGCCGGCGCCGATCACCTCTCCGACATCTGGGCATACGGCGTGGTGGCGTTTGAGGTGTTCACCGGGACGCACCCCTTCCAGGGCCAGGACCCGGCGCAGACCATGTACCGTGTCACCGCGGCGCCCATTCCGCGCATGGCCCAGGTGAAGTCCGGCATTCCGCAGGAACTGGACCGCATCGTGGGGCACCTGCTGGAACGCGAGCCCGCGCAGCGTTACCAGACGCTGGAAGACGTGCTGCTGGATTTGAAGCCGATTCTTCATGAAGAGGAGCGGCAGGAGGCGGGAAAACTGGTGGCGCAGGCGCGCACCATGGCCGGGCGAGGCGAACTGGAGGAGGCCCGGCGCATGCTGATGCCGGTGCTGGAGGTAGACCCGACGCATAAGGAAGCGCGCCGCCTTCGCGACGAGATCCAGATCCAGCTTCGTGGCGCGGCGCAGAAGAATCAGCTCGACACACTCCTCAAGAAGGGCGAGGAGGAACTGGCGGCGCGGCGGTTTGACGAAGCCGTGGCGGCGTTTGAGCGGGCCTCCCGTCTCGACCCGAAAAACGTCACCGCGCAGATCCGCCTGAAGCAGGCGCAGGAGACGCTGCAGCGTCTGAACCGCGAACGGGGGGCGCTTTCGGAAGCCTATGCTCTGTTCAACGCGGGCAATCACGATGCCGCGCAGCAGTTACTGACTGGCATCCTGCGCGACAATCCTGGACACGAAGAGGCGGCCGTGTTGTCGCGCAAGGTGGCCGCCGCCATTCAGGAGCAGCACGAATTCGCACGGTCGAACGTGTTGTGGCAGGCCCGGCTGGCGGCCGGGGACCATCGCTACGAGCAGGCCCTGCAGGAACTGGAAAGGTTCCGGGCTACGCCAGCCACCTCGCCCGAAGTGGACGCGCTGATCGCCGAAATCCGCCAGCAGTATGAGGCATTCCGTGCCGAGCAGATTCTGTCTCAGGAACTGGCTCGCGCCCAGCACGCCATTGAGAACCGGCGCTATGGCGACGCGCTGGCCATCCTCGACCCGATGGCCGGACGCTTTCCGCAGCGCCCCGAGATTCACCAACTGCACAACGAGGCACGCGCCCGATGGGAGGCCGAACGCGCACAGCAGGAGCGCGAACGGCTGGAACGCGAACAGCGCGCGCAACTGGAGCGCCAACGGCAGGAACGCGAACGGCAGGAACGGGAGAAGGCCAGCCAACTTAAGGCGACCACGCTCTTCCAGCCTCCTGCTCCACCAGTGATTCCAGCGCCGCCGCCAGTGGCCGCTCCCGTGCCGCCTCCCGCTCCCGCAACGCCACCCCCGGCCAGGAAGTTGCCATGGGGCGCCGCTGCCGCCGCCGTGGTGGTGATCGCAGCCGCCGGGTCCTACTTTGTGATCGGCCGGAAACCCCCGCCGGAACCAGCGCCGGCCACCACCGCGCCGGTTCGAGAGGCACCGCCTCCGGTTGTGCAACGCGCCGCGCCTGCCGCCATAGAACCCGCGAGCACTCCCGAGCCGCAGAAGGCCGAGCCGAAAAAGGAGATCGCCAGGAAAAAGGAACCTCCGGCGGCGAAGCCCATGGCAAGCGAGCCGAAGCCCGTAACCCGGCAGGAGGTGGCGCAGGTCCCTGTGGAAGTTCGCCGACCGGAACCGCCCGCGCCCGAACCGGTGAAACCGGAGCCGGTGAAGCCCGAGCCGCCAAAGCAGGAGGCTCCGAAACAGGAAGCTCCGAAACAGGCGCCGCCGCCCACCTACCAGGCGCCCACGCAGTATTTTGGCGCCAAGAGCGGAAACTTCGGATGGCGAGGTACGCTGGCGCCAGGGGCGGCGCTGGTGGTGGGAGTCAGCAATGTGATCGAAGGCGGCGGCAGCCGGTCCGGGCCGCCCTTGCCACCGGTGGATTTCGAAGTGCAGAATCTGGCTGTGCCGGGCCTGCGTGTCAGCACCGGGCCGCCTGGCGCGCCCTGGCGTGTGCGCATCGTCAACTCAGGCGCTGAGCCGGTGAACAGCATCAGCTTCCGCTGGCGCATCAGATAGCGAACCGTCGGTCACACCCGTTTTCAAATTAAATTCCCGCGAATTATCAACAAATTGGCAGCATTTTTCACCGGAGCCATTTTGCGGCCCTCTAGCTTGAATGCGGAGGTTCACACAATGGCTGCTTTGCCGTATCCCACCTATGGGATCTCAAATCTTTACCTGTTTCCGCTCTATCAGACGCGCGAGGCATATTTTCAGGCTACCGGAAAAGAGGCGCCGCCCTACAATCCGCTGAAGCCGATCAAGTCCTGGTTCGATCCCAAGGCTTCGGAAAATCCCCGGCGCACAATCGTTTACAACAACGTCATCGCCCTCGCCGACAACGGACAGCCGCTGGCTGACGACAATGGCAAACCGTACACCGAGCCCCTGCTCATCAACCGCGACGATGCGGGTGCCGTCAACATTCCGGTGAAGGATTTCAACAAGCCCGCCGAGCCGACAACCGGGTTCGAAGTTCCGGTCCCGATGCGGGAAATGGAGGAAGGCGAAGAACTCTACTTCCAATTCGGCGGCGCGATCGCGGTCCGCAACAAAGCCCTCTGGGACAACCTGGAGGAGGGGTTCACGGCGTCCGACCGGGCGCTGTTGCATGCCATTGCCGAAAAACTCGGCATCGGCCGTTAAAGCACGGATGGGGGACCGGCCGGGAGGCTGGTCCCATATTTTCTCAGTTGAAGGCCACCTGCACGGGGATCACCCGGTCGAGCGGCTGCACGCGAATTCGAAACTCAAACGTCGAAGGAACACGGCGGGGCTGACCGGCCGCCGGCGCATAACGCACCGCCACCGTGGCGGTTTCTTTCGCCTTCAACGTAGCTTTGTCCAGCGAAATGGTGAGATCGGGGGCACTCGGGGCCTCGATCGTCAACTGCGCTTCTCCTTCAAGATCACTCGAAATCCGCAATTCGTCCGTCCCGCCGGTGGCTCCGCGGAACTTCAGCACGTTCTTGTCCACCTTCACCATCCGCAGCAGATCCTTCACATCGGGACCTTTGGGGATTGACGACGGAATTCCGCCTTCGTTGCCGGCGCCGGGAAACATCTGGCCGAACGGCGACTCGCGGCCCGCGCGCGGTTCGATATACCAGAACCATTCGCCATTCACCACCTTCCACTTGCTGGCCAGCGGCAGTTTCAATTCGATCACTCCCTGCGGCGGCATGAGCATCGAGGTTTCGCAAAGCGTCAGCACGTCGGCCTTGGTGAATTGTTCGGCGTAGGTGATCTTGGCAATTTCGAATGTCTTGCAGCGGCGCTTGTCGGCCTCAAAGAACGTGTCCTTGCTGTCTTCAGCCACGTAGGCGTCGGCGGCGCGAAACTTCCCGTCGCGATGCGCCTCGTAGAACTTGTTCAGACGGGCGCGCAGAGCCTCATCCACCACCGGGGGCGCCTTGGTGAACAGGTCGCCCGGGGCCTGAGAGAAAGCCAGCGTCAACAACGAACCGGCAAGCAGGGGCATTCGCATCGCTCCCACCATTCTATCAGCCCCAGTTGCGCGTTCCAGGGTCCGGACGGTAGAGTGTAATGTCTGGCCGCTACAGGACATTCATGTCCATTCAGATATTCTTACAGGGCAAATTTCACGGAGTCCGCGAATTCCTGGCCCGCCCGCACAGCGCCGTGTCCGGCCCGGACGCCGACTTGGTGTTCCAGGGCCGCGCCTGGTGGATCGGCCTGCTGAGCGAAACCCTGCCGCGCGCGCTGCTGGCCGAATTGGGCCTCTCCAAGATGCTGTTGGGATCGAGCGGCGGCGGCCAGTTCCTGCTGGTGCTGCCCCAGGAAGCCAAGCCTCAGGCCGACGCCTTTCTGGAAACCGCGGCGGCCGATATCGAAGAATTGAGCGGCGGCGCCATTAAGCTGATGTGGGCGTCCACGGAAAATCTCGGCGATTGGGCCATCGTGCGCCGCAGACTGCGCGAAGCGCTTGCCCAGCGCAGCGCCATCGAACCTCCCTCCGGTCCCGAAGCCTTTGCGCCTTTCGAACCGCGCGAGCCGGCAGACTACACCTCCTACTTCCGCGATGAAGTGGCCGCTCCGCTGATGGATCAGAAATCCGTGGGCTGGTCTCCGGAAACGCCCGGCCGCGTGCTGGTGGGCCCGGCCAAACACACCTGGACGCTCGGTCAGGAAGCCGATCAGATCGCCTGGACCCGCCACGTGGCGCTATCGGAAGACGGACAGCATCCGGCCGGCGCTGACGGCTTGGCCGCGCGCGCCGAAGGAGCCCGCGTTTGGGGCGTGCTGCGCGGCGACGTCGACAACCTGGACGTGCGATTCCGCAGGGCCCAATCCGTGGAAGAACATATCCAGCTCTCCGTGCTCTACCGGCAGTTCTTCGCCGGCGAGTTGGAAGTGCTCTGTTCGATGCCAGAGTTCTGGCGCAAAGTCACCATACTGTACTACGGAGGCGACGACTTCGCCGCCTGCGGATCATGGGATGCGCTTATCCTATTAGCCCGCGAGATGCAGCGCCTGTTCCGCCGCTTCAGCGAAGAGAATCTCAAAGACTTTCCCGGCGCCGAGGGCAAGACCATTTCGATGGCGCTGGCCCTGGCCCGCGACCCCGGCGCCCAACTCCGGGACGTGCACGAGGAAGCCGTACGCACGCTCGAAACGGCGAAATGCTCGGCCCGCGACTCCTTCGCGCTGCTGGGCCGCGTGCTCGAGTGGCGCCAGTTGAACGGCGCTTCCGACTTGAAGGACACGATGGTCCGCATTGCCCGCGAGTTCGGCGGATCGAACCGCTTTCTCGGGGAACTGGCCGCCTTTTACCGCGAAGAGGTTTTCTCCCCCGCCGGTGTCTCGCGCCGCAGGGAAGGCGAGTTGGACAAGCCCTGGAGACTCCACCGAAGAGTCTTGCGCGATCTTCCTCCCACCCGGGATCGCGATCTGGAACGGCTGCGCAACTCGCTGATCGTGGAACTGGTGGGCAAGAACGCATCGCAGATCAAATTGCGTCCCGCCGGGCGGGTCGCGCTAGAATGGGCGAGATTATTGACCCCGGAATCCTGAGCCCGGAAGAATAAACAAGGCGTAACGTATGGCAGAAACACAGCAGCAACCACCGAAGGAACGAAGAGGCGGCGACCGTCCGGACCGCGGCGATCGCGGCGGTGACCGTAATCGCGAAGGCCGCCCCGGCGGTGGCGGCGGACGTCCCGGCGGCGGGTTCCGGCCCGACGGTCCTCCCGAAATTGATATCGAAAAGCTGATCGCCGACAGCCTCTACCTGGACAACCAGGCGCACGCCGTCGTCAGCCGCATGCGCGACATGGACTCGGGAACCAAGAGCCAGTTGCGCCGCTTCTACAACGCCGTGCGCCGCGCCTGCCGGGCGCCAGAGTCCGAACGCCAGCACCAGTTTGTCATGCTCCGCGCGCGCCTTGCCTACACCATCGCCCGCCATTCTCTCCGCAGCCTGGATACCCTCGAAAAGCTCCTCCTGCAGGTGACGAGAAAAAACGAAATCAGGGGCTACGAACGGTTCCGCGACCTGTTTGAAGCGATCGTCGCTTATAACGAGTAACCAATGAGCTCACATACCGCACAAACCGAATTGAAGTTTCAAGGCAAGCTGATCCTGGAAGCCGATCTGAACTGCGAAACCGGCCTGCACATCGGGGCGGGAAAGGGCTCGCTTGAAATCGGCGGCGCCGACAACCCCGTCGTCAAGGACGCATTTGGCCGTCCCTACGTCCCGGGCAGTTCGCTCCGCGGCCGGCTCCGCTCCCTGCTCGAGCAAGCCTCCGGACTTACCCCGTCAGAGATGGTGTTCCTCTCCAAGCGCAAAGGCCAGGAAGTTCGCATCCATCAGAGTGACCGGCCCGACGACGGCATCTGCGTCCTGTTCGGCCGCAATCCCGGCCGCATGGAGCGCATGAACGGAGACCATCAGGAGGCGGCCAACGCCACTCCCGCGCGCCTCACCGTCTATGACGCGCCGCTGGATGCCGACAGCATCACGCCACAAATGCGCGAAAACCTCGACGACGAGCTGACCGAAGTGAAAAGCGAGAACGCCGTGGATCGCATCACATCGCAGGCCAATCCGCGTACCCTCGAACGCGTGCCGGCCGGCGCCCGCTTCAAAATCCGCATGGTGCTCGACATCCTTTGCGACGAGGACAAGGCCCTGGCCGGTGCGGTGGCCGAAGGCCTGCGCATGATGGAGGACGACACCCTGGGCGGAGGCGGTTCCCGCGGCAACGGCCGCATCCGCTTTTCCGGCATTCGCGCCGCCTGGCGCGGCCGCGCTTACTATTCCGAAGGCGCCGCGGAAACCGAATTGTTGACCGGCGCCGATTCGGCCGGCCTTCTCGGCCTGCTCCGTGGCGAGGGTTTCCCCGCGCAATTGGCGTAAACTGATGTATCCCAGTCTCCTCGTAAAGCTTCGGCCAACCACGCCCTGGCGCATCGGGCCGGAATCCGGCGACCGCCGTCAGGTCGATCCGCTGCTCCACAGCGACAGCCTGTTTTCCGCCGTAACGCTGGCCATGCGCGAGTTTGACTGGCTGGAGGATTGGCTGGGCGCCACCGCCGGACGCGACGGCGGCTCCGCCGTTCGCTTCAGTTCCTGCTTTCCCTTCATCGACGACACCATGTTGATTGCGCCTCCCCGCAATCTCTGGCCCCCCGCTCCCTCGGCGCGTGTGCGGTGGAAGGCGGCGCGCTTCGTGCCCCTGAGCGTGGTGGAGCTGCTGTTGAAGGACAAACGCCTGAGGGAAGACGACGGCTGGCTGGTGGACGCCGAGAGCGCATGCCTGTTGCCGCCCGCAAAGAACGGCCGGGCCCGCGCCCCCTTTCGAATCTCCGTCCGCACCACCGCCGCAGTGGACCGTTTCACCGGCCTTTCCGATGAGCCCGTGCCTTCGGCCTGCATGGAATTCGCCGCCGGAGCCGGATTGTGGTGCGTGATTTCCTTCGCCTCGGCCGAGTTGGCCGAATTGTGGACGCCCCGCCTTCAGACATGTTTCCGCATGCTGGCCGATAGCGGCTTCGGCGGGGGCCGCTCCCGCGGCTGGGGCCGTTCAGAACAGCCCGAGATTACCTCCGGCCGCTTCCCCGGAGAGTTGCTGCAAATGCCGGTACCAGGCGAGCCCGAAACGCAGGAAGCCGCCGAACAGGCGCCTCCGGCCGAGACCGCCTATTGGCTTTGGTCGCTCTTCAGCCCGTCGGCCGCCGACGTCATCGATTGGCAGCGCGGCGCCTATTCCCTGGTGACACGGCGCGGCCGCATCGGCAGTCCGGCCGCCCACGGCGCGCTCAAAAAAGCCGCCCGTCTGGTAACCGAAGGGTCCGTGGTATTTGCCGGCGCTCCTCCCTGTGGCGCCGCTCCCAACGTGGCGCCGGACCAGGCGCCGCACCCGGTATTCTGCAACGGCTTCGCTCTGGCCGTGCCAATCCTCTGGCGGGTGATGGCATGACATACCGCGTAACCTGTCTCACTCCGACGCTGGTGGGTGACGGCCAAAGGCTCTCGCCCATCGACTACATGGTCTGGAAAGACCAGGTGAACGTGCTCGACCAGCGGCGCATTTTTAAGCTCCTGGCCAAGGGCCCGCGGCTCGAAGGCTACCTGACCCAGCTCCGCAAAGCCGACAAGCTGGATTTCGCCAGTTGGGGTGGTTTCGCCCAGAATTTCCCGCTGCGGCGCATCCCCTTCGAACATCCCAGCCTCACCGCGTTTTGGGAAAAGCAGCGTGCCGAAGCCCTCTTCGTGCCGACCTTTGCCACCTCGCCCTCAGGTCCCTACCTGCCCGGATCCGCCCTGCGCGGCGCGCTTCATACCGCCCTGCTGTTCTCGCGCTGGACCGAAGGTATGGCCAAACAGGTGGCTGAGCGTTTTGAGGGTGACCGTCCGCCCCGCCGCCCCGCCGAAACGGCCGAAGAGCAAGGCGTCGGCCTCGAAGGCTACAGCCGCCTGCGCAGCTTCGGCGTTCCCGATTCGTCCGCCATCCCGGCCACTGCGTTCAAGATCTATCTGATCCGTACCTCCACACTGGTGGCCCGCGGCCAGGGCAAGCTGGAATTGGGTTGGAAAACGCCCCAGCGCGGCAGCGTCGACAACCGCCGCGTGGACGAAAGCGGCGCTCAGTTCTGCGAAATGGCCTCCCCCGGCACGGCGTTCGAAGGGCCCTGGCTGCGGCGCGAGTGGCTGGCCGACCCCGAACGGCTGCGCCAACTGCGCTGGCGCCATCCCCTGGAAGACGGCACGCTTCTGGAAGCCGCCAACGCGTTTTCCGCCAAACTGCTGGCCATCCACCGCGAGTATGCCGCCACCGCCGGCCTGCAGCTTGTCGAACAGAGCGTGTCCTATCTGGAAGAGAAGGTTGCCGAGGCCAGGCAGGCGGGCCGAAGCTGCGTGTTGCCCGTGGGCTGGGGCGGCGGATTCCTCACCAAGGTGGCCAACCCCGCCACTGACGACGAGAATTTCCGCAAAGTGCTGCGCCAATTGCCTTTCTACAGCCGGGCCATTCAAACCGGCCTGCCCTTCCCGAAAACGCGGCGCGTGGTCTTCCTTAGCGGCCAACCCGCCATGCTCCCCGGTTGGGTGCGCCTGGATCTGCAAACGTAGGACTGGCTACACTTCGATAACCCCATTTTCGACTCCCAATCTTAGGGGTTTAATCAATTGCAACGATCGTGCTAGTATGGCAGTACCGGTCGGAGGCCGGAGTGCGGCTCGTTCTTTGGGGCTGCCGGAAGTTTCTCATGTACAATGCCTTCTTCGGATTCAAAGAAAGCCCGTTCAACCTAAGTCCGGACCCAAGCTTTTTCTACCGCAGTCCCCAACACGAGGAAGCGCTCGCCAATTTGATCTACGGCGTGCAGAGCCGCAAGGGCTTCATTGTGCTGACGGGCGAGGTGGGCACCGGCAAAACCACCATGCTGGAGTGCCTGCGGGACTTTCTGGAGACCCAGTACATCGAGTTCGCTTTCGTTTTTAATAGCCGCATCAATCCCGAGCAGTTCTTTGAAATGATTGCCTACGATCTGGATCTGCGTTGCAGCCGGAATTCAAAGACAGAGGTGCTCTTCGCTTTGAACAGTTTGCTGATCCAACAGGCGAATGAAGGGCGGACCACGGTTCTGATCGTGGATGAGGCGCACAACCTGGAATGGGATGTGCTTGAGGAAATCCGCTTGCTCGGGAACCTGGAGAACCGGCGCGGCAAGCTGCTGCAGATCATTCTTTCGGGCCAGCCGGAACTGGACCGCAAGCTGGAGGCGCCCAACCTCCGGCAATTGAAGCAGCGCATCGTGCTGCGCTGCAACCTGCACCCGTTCACTGAGGATCAATCGGCGCATTACATCTATAGCCGCATGGAAAAGGCGGGGATGCCGAACCAGGATGTGTTTCCGCCGGAGATCCTGGCCGAGATCCATGTGCGCTCCCAGGGTATTCCGCGCGTCATCAATGCCATCTGCGACAACCTGCTGCTGACCTGCTTTGCGGTGGAACAACACCAGGCCAACCTTGAGATGCTGGACGAAGTGTGCCAGGACATGCGGCTGGAATGGCCGGGAAGGCGGCGGGCGCGGGGTTACGCGGCCGATGCTTTTGACCAGCAGTCGATGTATAGCCGCGGGGACTAGGCGGCGCTCGATTCCGGGATTCTGACGAACTGCCCGGCACTCATTGTGTGGGCGCGGACGGGCGTCCCGGCGATGGATCTCGGCTGAAGTCCAGTTCGCCCTCCTCGAACATGCCCCGGATCGGCGCGAATAACTCCATTAGATTTCTTCGCCTTTGTGGCCTGATTTGCCGCTTCCTCCAGGGTCTCATCGGGTGCCGCCAACACGTCGCCCACCGACTGTTGGCGTCCGGAGAGGATTGATTCGTTCACAAGACATTCTATCGCCTCGGGTAAACTGGTTGCCTGGAAGTCCACCTGCTGGGCTTGGGGCAGATTGACCGTGGGGAAACACTCACGCACGAGGCGGTCGGCGAGCGTCTCGAAAGGCGCCTTGCCGAAAGACGGGTTGAGCGCACGCCCGAACGAGCGCAGGCGCTGGTGTCAGCCGTTTTCGGGGATCAGTAGAGTCAAAACGACATGAACAAGGAATACGTCGAGCGCAGGGAAGGCGGTTACTACGTCTCCGGGACTCGCGTCTCCCTCGATTCGCTCATCCACGCATTCCGCCGGGGCGAGTCGCCTGAAACCATCCGCCAGAACTTCGAGGTCCTTCGCCTCGAAGAGGTCTATGGCGCGATTGCTTACTACCTTGCCAACCAGGCCAGCATGGATGCCTATCTCGTGAGCCAGGGGCAGAAGTGGACTGACGGCAAACGGGCCGCCGGGCGGATGGAGCCCCGCCCTGGACCGACGTTCGCTCCCCAGGCGGCGAAGTTTCTCCCGCGTCCCGGTTGCCCGGAAATACCTTGGCACCCACGCCGTGTTGCACCATGGCGGCGCACGCCACTGTACTGTTGACCCCCGTATGCCGGACTCCGTTACACGTAAGCCACCAGTGTGGGAGCAACATCGCCGGGTTCGAACCCTCCCACCCGGCCCGCGAGGATTCATCTCCTGTTGGCCGGCATCAGGCCCCGAATTGGGCGAAACTGAACAGGAGGAGACTGAATCCACCCATGCCAGCCAAGCCGTCAACCGCGAGCGACAAAGTCCAGCAGATCGGCCGCTATATCGTCGCCGATCCGAAAATCTGCCACGGCAAGCTCACGTTTCGCGGGACCCGGATCTTCGTGGCCGACGTTCTGGAACAGGTGGAAAAGGGCATGCCGTGGGACATGATCGTAGAGGAGTGGAATGGCAGTGTGCCGCAGGAGGCTATCGCCGAGGCGGTGCGCCTCGCCCGGGAAGCGCTCATTGAACACGCAGCGGAATATAAGGGTCCCGGCCGGACCCAGAGGAAGGCCAGTTGATCCTGGTGGACGAAAAGACACCTGACAGTCAACGCAGGTTGCTGGAATCGCGCCGCCTGTCTGTTCGGAAAGTTCGGCTATGACTGGCTTCGCAAGGGAATGACCGACGAAGAAATCCTCACGGCCCTTCGTACCCTCCGCCGGGTAACCCTGTTTACCCGCGATGCGGATTTCTATCGGCGCGACCTTTGTCATCCAAACTACTGCCTCGTTCTGATCGCTGCCTCTGCCGATGACATGGCTGCATACGCCATTCAGTTCTTGCGCCATCGATCCTTTCGGACCTATGCGCAGCGGATGGGCGCGGTCGTTCGCTTGCAGCCTTCAGGCATTGTCTACTGGTCACGGCGTCATGCCGCCGAATTGTTCGAACGCTGGGGGTAGCCACTACTGAATCACAGGACCCAGATTTTATCCAGCAGTTCAACAACCCGGCTCTGGGTTGCGCGGTGGAGTATCACCGCATGACCGGATATGAATCCGCACCGTCCCTACCACGCCACCGACAACCGCTCCACCACATCCCGCCGCGCCAAAACCTTCTCACACAACTCCCACCCCTGCCCCTCCGGCATCACCGTCTTCCCATACCGCAAATCAAACGCATTCGCCCGCCGCTTCTTCTGCGTGAACTGCGACAGATACTCCTCCAGGTTCTCAATATCCTCAATCCACTCGTCCTCAATCGTGTCCGGCAACGACCCAAACAAGTCATACCGGTCCCGCATCCGCCGCGACAGCGCCTGGTACACCTTCTCATCGTTCGTACCCGAATAGACCAGGTTCAGCATGTCCACCCTCGGCCGGATCTGCCCAAACCGCTTGATGCGCCCGATCCGCTGTTCCAGCCGCGCCGGATTCCAAGGCAGATCCACGTTGATCAGCGTGCCCAAGGTCTGCAGGTTCAACCCCTCGCAAGCCGCATCCGTCGCCGCCAGCAGCCGCACCTTCCTTTCTCGCACCGCCGTCTTAATCTCCTCGCGCTCCACGCTCCGCCACTCCCCGTCGAAGAACACCCCCGACTTATCCGCGCCCGCATACAGCGCCACACGCTCCCCCGGCAGCCGCGCAGTCAAACTCTCGGCAATCCAATAAGCCGTATCGTAATACTGGCTGAAAATGATGCAGCCCAGTTCTAGCCACCCGCGTTCCTGCAGGAACAGAAGCACCGCGTCCAGCTTCGGATCCGTCGGCTTCGACCCCAACGCCCGCACGATCTCCGCCAAATAGAACCGCTCCGCCTCCAGAATCTCCGGAAAATCACCCGCCGCCACGTGCTGCGCCGCCTCGTCCTCTCCCTCCACCGCCGCCGCCCGGCGTTTCTCCAGCAACCGCTTCGCCGTCGCCATCCCACTCGCAAAGCTCGAACAGATCCGCTGCTGCATCATCGACTGCATGAATCCCGCCGAACTCACTCGCCTCCGCAGCGCCCCCGTGAAATCCTTCGCCGCCGCATAGGCCGCATCGAACTCCGCCGAAGTGTGCAGCGCCACGCCGTCAAACATCGAAAGCCGCTCATGCTCGCTCGGCCAGATGTCCACCGCAATCCGCTCCAGCAGGCCCATGTCCTCCAGCGTGGCTCGTTTGCGCAATACTGTGTGCCGCAGAATCGGATTGTTCCCCGGCAGGAACCCCACTCCATCCACTTGACCCTCCATCGCGTCCCGCAGTTCCGCCCTCGTAAAATCCTCCAGGTCCGTCACCGGCCGGTCCGTCGAAAAGTTGTCCGCCCGCACGCGCAGATCACTGCGGATCAGATCGAACAACGCATGCTCCCGCCTCGCAGGCAGCGGATTCCGTAGCCAGTTCCACGCCTCGCTCTCCTCGGTGATCACCTTCTCCCCAGTCAGAACCGGAATCGCCGCCGTAGGCCGCCGCCACGGACTCCCATACCGCCCCAGCACATGCTCAGCCCCCTGGTTCAACACCTCCAGCAGATCCCACAACTCCTCCACATCGGTCTGCACCGGAGTCGCCGTACCAAGGATCACGTGCTTGGCCCGCTTCGCTACATCCAGCATGAACCCCATCAACCGGTTCGGTTCGCCGCTCGCCCCGATTCCCCGGGACTTGCGCGCTTTGTGAGCCTCGTCCAAAACCACGGTTCCAAACCGGCAATCCAGTAGCGCCCCCGCCTCCGCCGCGCCCTGCACAATCAGTCCCGTGGAGACGATCCCGATCTGGAAAGGGCACCGCCGGATATCTTCCGCGCCCCGCGTCTTGATCACGTGGCCGTTTGCGTCCCGCCACACCTTCGCGTTCGAGAGCCACACAGCCGAGGGCAGCCCCAACTTGTCCTTCAATTCCACCTGCCACTGCTGGCAAAGCGTCGCCGGAGCCAGGATCACCGCCGGCCCATCACCCAACAGGCAACTCACCATCGCCGCCGTCGCCAGCGAAAGCGTCTTGCCCACCCCCACCTCATCCGCCAGCAGAAACCGCCCCACGCCATAACTCTCCCGGTGTTCCAGGAACAGGCCCACGAACGCCCGCTGCCACGGCTTCAACTCCTCGCCCTTCCGGTATAACGGAGCTTCCACCAAAGCCGCCGCCGCGATGTCCGCCGGCTGCAGCGTCTCCAACTCCACCTCCACCTTCCGCGACAGCCGCCCTACTTCCTCCACAATCGCGTCCGGCAGCGGAACGCTGCGCGCCCACAGGTACTTGAACTCAGCCTCTACCCACGCCACTGCCTCCGCCGATGCGTCCTCCCACACCAGTTCATAATGATCCTGCCAGCCCTCGCGGGTTTCATTCAGGCTTCCGATAAACGAGGTCTTCGTACCATCCCATCCTTCGATTACGCCCGCCTTGCCGTGAAGAAACGGAGCGTCGCTCGCCGCCACCACCTGCACCTTCACCTTGCCGCTCTTCAGCAACTCATAGAGCCGCTTGTACCGTTTCCGGTGCATCAGGCTGTCGATTTCATCAAAGCCTTCGTTCCATTTCTCTTTGATCGCCGTCTCCCGCGCCAGCCGCGAAGCAGTGATGTCCCGCGGGTCAAGATCGCTGTTGCACACAATCTCGATCAATTCAATCCCGTTGATTTCTTCGTCCACCAGTTCGAAGATCGACGAACGGAAATATCCCGCGATCCGCCGGTAGCTCTTCGCTCCCGCCAGCCGGTCTTTCAAAAACACGTGGCTCAGCCGCCCCATCCGCGAACTAAAGCGATTCAGCATTTTGTTTGGGGCCTGAGGTGGCATCGGCCTTCAGGCCAAACCATTCCATGGCTAACGCCACTCCTTCTGAGCCGCGCCGCGTCGCCAAGCGGTCCCTGAAAATACTCTCGGCGTAAATCATCGATCCTGACCCCTCCTCAAAAACGCCCTTGCAGGAGGTCGGCCTGCCGGCCTCCCCTTTAGGCCGATGGCCATCCCAGTTGTGGCGCCCCGCCAAGTGGCAATTTACTGCACACGCTACCCCAGACGCTCATTCTTGATCCGGCTGAACAGAATCCGCGCCGCCTCCGCCTTTTCTGGAGCCTTCACCCGCCGCTTGGCGGCAATCGTGACGCCAGAGCGCGAACAGCAACCGCCCATAGCGCGCTCCCGCCAGCACCCGCCCTGAAACTTGCCGACTTTTTCGTTCACGGCGCCCGTCCTCAGCCACCTGTCGCCCGGTCTCACGGAAGCCCTCACCACCGCGTAGAGCGCCTAGAGAAACGACTCCACGACATCGTGGTAAGGTCTTCAGCTTGAATTCGCCAACTGCTCGTAAAACGCTTGCGGACTCGAACACACTCGCAAGGTACGGGCAGTTTCTTTCCGGCACCATATCAGCTCGCAATACCAAGTCGATAATATCAGAGCCTTCGATAATAGGTCTGCTCTACGGCTCAAAAGGTAGTACCGCCCGTCGCTCAGTACTGCGAGTTCCCGTCTCATCAGAGGTTCGCTGAACGTTCTCGCCCTAGGTTGGGCAGCGCATTGAAAGAAGGACCACATCAGGAAATTCACTTCGCGACATTGCGAATACACTGAAAATCTAGTATAACTATCCTGTTCGGTTTTGTGACCATTAGGTCTGCCGCAATGTCTGAATTCGCTTTGGCATTTCTCGGTCAATTGAGCCGCTCGCGGGCTCTGGCTATCACAGACGGAGGTGCTGCTGTCTATGATGCGGACGCTGGTCCTGTCGACTGGAGAGACATGCCCAACGGCCGTCCTGAACGGGTCCTGTCACTGCTCCTCGACGCGCTAGCACGCAAGGTGAGCCTCGATCCGGAACGATTAGCTGCCAACTCCACAAGTTGTGCTTTCTCGATATCTGGCGTGGACAAGCGGCTTGACTGGTCGCGAATCCAAAAATGGGTTTCGGAAGCCGGCTTCGCCAATCCCCGCCTGTACGTTACAAACCTGGCCGGCGCCGGACACCTAGGCGCATTTCTTGGAGGTCCCGGCTTGCTAATTCGTTGTGGTCACGGCTCTGCGGTTTATGCCGCTGATTCCTCAGGCAAGTCGGTAGTGAAAGGGGGGTGGGGCGGAATTGTAAGCGATCACGGGAGCGCGGCTTGGCTTGGCCGCCAGGCATTGATCGCGGTCCATCGCGTTGAGGACCGACTCGCTGTTCCGTCGGAAATTGCTTTTGTCAACGAACTGGCAAGAGATCAAAATCTTCCGGCTGTCGAACTGATAAAACAGCTGAATGGTAAAGATGAACTCGTCCATGTCAGACGCTTCCTAAGTGACATAGGACACGCAACTTGCGAATTGGCGAGGCTCGGCGATCCTTACGCCGATCGCTTACTTGGACGTGCTCATAGTCACTTGGTTGCCCTTTCGAAGGCCGCGACTTTGGAGTTGGAGGCCGGTGTCGCCCTTCCCGTCTGCTTGCGCGGCGGAATGGTAGAACGCCGTGAATACTTCTCTCGCGGGCTATTGCTCCGACTATTGGCAGAGGTGAAAACGACCTGCATCGCGGACCAGCGCGCGAACGGCACGTATGGTCCACTAGTTGGTGTCGGACTTCTCGCACTCGGTTTGACGCATTGGGCGGACGTTCGGCGCTACGGGTCCAGATTCTTAGAATCCTGTGCCTTGTTTGGCTGGGCGAAACCATATCTTCGGCAGCTTCCCGGCCTCGATCCGTATGTCTTTGCGGCCCATCAATAAAGGATACGAAAGCAAATGCAGCAGCGTTCCTCTCTAGCAGTGCCATCGTTTCGATTGCGTGGATACTCGAAGGTCCTGGCGCGAACAGCGTCACTATCTCGCCAAAGTCGAGGCGAGTATGGATTTCAACGAACAAGTTTACCTTCTCGATTGGGATCTTATTTATCAAGCAATATATCCCGACAGCAGTTCCTCCGAGTATAGCCCTTTGGTTTGGTGCGCATTGGAGTGTCTCTCCGCCACTAGCCGAGACGAAGAGAGTTGGAAACCCTACCTCCCGGACGGGACCCGTATTGAGTTGCAGCGGCACCTCCAGGAAATTGTAGGAAGTGTTCAGAGGCAGCACCATCGGAATGCACCCGAGTTGGATCGAGCACGCGAATCATCCGAACGTATACTTGGCACGCTACCTCCGGACTGGAACCGGTCCGATTGGAAAGAAGTCTTGCGGGATATTCAGGTGCTGCTGAGAGTTAATGAGGCTGTCCGTCTATTGCATCTCCTGCTATCCAAGTACACCCGGCCATGTCCGGAACTTCCACTTGCCGAACTGAGCGAAGAACGGGCTCAATATGAGCGCCGCCTGGACAAACTGCGAACGAAGGCTAGCAACCTGCCGGACGCACAAAACTTGGCCAGTGTCGCCATAATGTGCCCAAGTGGAGAAGCCGCCAGATCCGGCGCCTATCCGAATGTAACGCTTGTCACAGGCTCAAAGACCGTATGGGAAGCGGGCGGCGATCGTACTGTTGATCCATTCTACTTCTTGATCGACGCATATTACCGTCGCCTCAAGCCAGGTAAGCTGTCTCGTCGAAAGCTTATTCAAAGCCTACTCAGCGACATTTATAAGATCCTGGCCAGCATGAGCGAGCTCGAACGTGAGTCCTCGGACCAGAAGCTAATGCGGGAAGAAGCCCTGCAGTTCCTGGCTGATCTCGATGCGCTTGATCAGACCGCAATTCAGGAACTCGGGTGGTTCATGAACGTGGCCACGCAGTCAGTTACCAATGCGCGGCTTCAAGCGGGTGAGTTGTCCGACGATGACGTTCCAGGTGATTTTTCCGCCTTGACTAATTTGAGTGCGTTGAAGCACCGCGTGCAAATGCTCCGCGAGATGGCCCAGGGAGCGACAGCGGATCGTCTCGGTGTAAAGTGGAACGATATTCCGTCCCCTCACGATGAAGTTCGTCAATATTCGCTGTCCTACCATTCGGAGCGGTCTGTGATGGATGCTACGATATCCCAAAGCCATCTCACTGTATCTTGGCCTACCTTGAGGACACTGTCTGGTTTCCTGGACGAATTTCTGCGTGTGTGGCCAAAGCCCGGGGATGACCCTGATGTGGTCGTCGGGGTTCGGCGCGCTGGTTTGCCTGGTCTCCCGGAGAAGAGAGTTCACTGGAATGACCTTTCCGCGCGTTCGATCGAACGGGTTGCTGACGGACGAAGGATCTCCTTTGTTAGACTTCGGACAGGTGCGATGACCGCCTGGTACTCTCTAGCTACTCTTCGGCGCGACTTGGGGAGTGACAACTGTCACGCGCGAATAAGCATAAGGATCATCCCGGAGGCTGGACCGTTACACCGCATCGTCGGCCTCTTCGGCGAGACCGCTTATGAGTGGCTTTTTCCTGATCTTATAGAGGAGGCGCTCCATGGGCTGACCCATAAACCCTTTTCCGAGAATGAGAGGAACGTATAATGTCTGATGAAGAAATTCTAAGGGCCCTCGATGAAATTAAACGGGGTGAGCGTGCCGGATCCTTCGTTCGTTTGACGGATTTTGTTGATGTCTTCTTGTTTCGCGAACCCGAAAATGAGTCCGCTTCCACTGAGTGCGCAACCAAAGTCGTAATGGCGGCACAGGACTGGGGGCCAGACTTTTCTGCCGTAAGGTTTGCTGCGACTTTCGCGGAGCCTACGATGGCGTTCTGTAGTGATGGGCACGGCACCTTGGCTCTGCTCAAACAGAACTCGAAAGACGCGACGTTCGACGCGCGGACGTTTTTCATCAAGGCTATAGACCGCGGGCTGCGAAACACTTGCGTCTGTAATTGGGAATGTCAGGAGAAGTCCACGACATGGAAAGCTCGAACTGTTACTACACACTGGTCTTAGAGTGACTAGCATGCGCCATGATCATTTTCGATCCTAATCAGGTGGAAGCCGTGGTTGTTGCGCCGTTCTTGACGGACATTGTCGCGGTCATAAGCTTTCTTGTTCAGTGGTTTCGCGCACCATCCTCGTTCTGTGCGGCGTTTGGGAGGGCTATTATTGATTCCACGGAGGAATGCAGCGTCGTACACGCTAAGTACACCACAGCGCTTGTGGCATGGAAACGACGAATGCGGCTCGATAGGCTAATCCGGTCGGCTCGCTCCTCCAGTTTGACTTCGCTTTGTGGCGTCTTCACGCTTGCTTCCAAGCCTGAATTCGCTACGAAGGTGACAGTAATCTTCGCATTGTGGCTGGCGTTCGCAATATCTACGTCCGAAGATATGAACTGGGGAGTGCTGAGCGATGACGACGTGAGGAAGAGGACGACGAGAGCTGCGGTTGGATTCTCTGCATTTGTGCTTATCAGCATTGCTGTGAAGGCAGCCGGCTGAACTTTGCTCCACGCGAATCGGAGGTCTCCAGATCCACGTAGATAGGATCGAGCAGGTCGGCCGAGCCGGTGAACGTGACGCTGCCACCAGAAAGGGTCGCGCCCGTCTGAGCTCTAAGCCAACCGCTCGTTCTTGATCCGGCTGAACAAAATCCGTGCCGCTTCGGCCTCTTCCGGCGCCTTCTCCTGCCGCTTGGCGGCAATCGCCGAAGCCAGTGCCATCAGATCCTCGCGCCGGTTGAGATACCTCGGTACCAGATCCCGCAGGTGGCTCAGAACCTCGTCCACATCCACCTCTTGCTGCAGCTCATAAAGCGCGAACAGCACGGCTCGCAGCGTGCTCCGCCCGAACTCGCTCTCAAACTCACCGCGCTTCAATTCCCGGCCCGTCTTCAGCCGCGCATCGTTCGGTTTCGCCGAGGCCATCACCGCCGTGTAGTCGCCGTAGCGGAATGCCTTCGCGAAGTTCTGGTAGTTCTCCAGTTTCTTCGCGCCTCCGGCTTCGATGTCCATCATTCGCAGGTAAAACCGTTCCGGACCCGAAAGCCGCTCCCACAGGCCCGCCGGAATTCCTTCCGGGACTAGATACTCATTCGCCACCTGCACTGCGAAGTCGATAATCTCTTTCACCATGTCGCGGCCACCTGCCTGCCGAGGACGAACCGCTTCCGCCGCCATGTCCCGCCCGTCAATCTGGCTGTAGCCCGTCAGCACGCGTAGCGCCGCCGCATATCCTGCCATCTGCAAATCCTGATCTTCAAACAGGTTTTCCGAACGTCCCGCGCCCTTGGTGCGTTGATTCAGGCCGGTCATAGTTTCGATCTGATGCGCCACCTCCGTCCGCACTTCCTGCACCAATTCGTCGCGATAGACGGCCTCCTGCCGAAGACGCTTCCGAAGTACAAGCAAGACCGTTCCCTGGACGTAGCCGCCTTTCTTTTGTTCCGACGTGGTTTCGGTGGCAACATACCATGCCGCGGTAACCTGCAAACCGGCACCCCACACAATGGCTGCCATGTCCGCCCAAACCGACGCATCCTGATGGGTGAACATCACAATCTGCAAACCATTGCCTGGCATGTAGTCAGACATCGCGCTGTACGCTGCGATCATCTCGCCGCGAAATCTGTCACCTGTACCTTTGATCGCCAAGGGCCGGCGACTATCCCAGATCCATGTATCAAAAGGTGCTGGTGCGCTGTTTCGCAGCCAAGAAATGAAGAACTCCGTGATTTCTTCGTAACAAATCGCATCGGCGTATGGTGGATCAGTAACCCAGAGGTCAGACGCTTGATCTAAGCTCCTTGCCGGCGAACCGATGACCTGATCCGTAACGTCCACTACACCCCGGTCCCTGTACGAGTTAAAATATTCGGAGGCGAGGCTTAGTCCGCTTCGCAGCGAATAATCAAACAAAGGGTTGAGGGCTTGATTTGAGAACACGTCCTTCGAGTTATCGCTCGCACCGCCGGTCTGTACTCCGGATCCGTCGGATGCGACTCGTTTCGCCGAGGTTTCCCAGCGGCAGAGCTTCGCAGAAAAATTGACTGCGTCCAGAAAGCAGGGCGCCGTTGTCGCCGTCACGTGTCGCCGGTAGGCTTCCAACACCAGGAGAGCACGTGCGTTGAACAAATGATGCCAGTACGTCCAACCGCGTTCACGGATCAGTCGCGTCGTCTCATCGCCCGGCTCGATCGGCATATCCGGGACAAGTCCCTCAGCCTGCCAACGGCCAAGATTCGCCCGGACAATCTCCTCAACCTTTCTCTCCCGCGCCAGATCCTCTTCATTCACAGCCGCAAAGAAAGTGGTCTGCCGCCCCTTATCGAGCGTCTCCCTGTCAATCCACTGAATGCAGTACAACCTTTCCTGCAGAATGTCGTCCGGCCGGGGTATGAAATCGGACTTTTCCCAACGACGCAGGTCGTTCTCCTTCGAGCCGTCCAGCAGTTTCCTGTCCCCTCGAATCGTCGTGAACTTGGTACGATAAATCTCCCCGTTGAGGGTATAGGTCACCTCACCATCCTGCAGAGTGCCTTTGCCGGCCGAAGCCATCTCCTCAGCCGAAACACCAGATACAATCTCAACATCAAAACGCTGTTTGGCATGGTCGGGGACCAGCCGCGCAATTACGTTGCGATTCTTGCTGATCACCCAACTTGGCGCCAGCGGCACTATCCACCCCGTCTGAGGACACCGCACTTCCAGGCAATAGAGATATGCCTTCGCCCGGTTCCCATGGCGGTCATGCTCGATGCCAAGTTCCGTAATCTCCCGGTCCACCGCCGCCGCTACTTCTGCCTGTGCCCGCTCAATCTCCCGCCGCTCCTCCTCCGGAGCGCCGATGATATTCAAGGCCCCCCAGGTCAACATGCACGCGATCGGGTTCAGATCGCTTGCGTAAACATCGCATCCCAGCCGGGCCGCTTCGAACGGAATCGAACCACCGCCGCAAAACGTATCTCCCACCCGCGGCCGTTTTCCGAACCGCAGGATTCCGAGTTGCTCCATCAACTCCGGAAAACTATGCGCATCGGTCCCCAAATGGGCGTTCACCTGCTCCCACACGGGAGCGAACAGGTCGCGCGAATCCAGCTCTTCGGGCCGCTTCGCCGCGGACACCCGCTCCAGATACGAGAAGCTCTGCACCCACTGCAACTCCCAGCGCTGGCGTTCGTCCTCCCCCACGTTCTCCCGCCACCGCAGTTCACTCCCGCGCAGCTTCGGCAGTTCGTCCAGGCAAAACGGCACAACCTCCCACCCTGGCTTTGGCCCCGCGGTCCGGCGGCGCACCTCGAACAGCGATTCCGCCTTCTCCCGCAGCATGCCTCGCCCGTCCGTCAGCCGCGAAACCAAGTCCGCCGGATTCGGCAGGAATCCACGCCGCAGGAACGCTTCATCATCCATCGCCATCAGCTTCTCGAAGACTTCGAGATCAGCTTCCGGATCGTCCGTTGCCGGCAACCAGGCGCCCAACACGCAGGCCTTCACTAGAATCAGCGGCTTGCGTCCCTTCCAATAGCTCCCCAGCGCTGTTAGCGTCTGCCCGGCCCCGGCCTTCCGTTCCTTTTGCGCTTCAGCCGAGATCTTCTGCGCGGGCAGCAAACGCTCAATCAGGCTCGGGCGGTCGCGCCACGCAAACGGAACCACGCTCAACGCCGTTCTCCCAGGTGCGGCAGAAAGGGGGACTGCTCTTCGTTCTCAGCCGGAAACAGAAGCAATGACTCTCCGCCGCTGTCCCGTTTCTTTTCGCGTCCGCGTTTCGCCGCCGATTGGCTCGTCCGCTCCGCCACCGTCTCCGCCAGCGGGTTCTCCGTCAAGGCGAAACGTAGAGCCTTCCGCCATCCGGTGTCGGCATTCTCGGGCCAGCCGGTGGCCGCCGCGGTGACCGTGAACAGCCACCAGCGCTCTTCCGGCCGCAGCCCCGCCCAATTCCGGATCGCGTTCGGTACGCTTTCCGGTGCGGCTCTCTCCACGGCCCAAGCCAGCACTAGCAATTCCTTCCCCAGCAGCCGTTCTACCTTGTTCACGCCTACCGTCCAGCGGCTTGCCGCCAATTTCTTCGCCCGCAGCCGTTCATTAAAATCCCGCTTTACGTCCTCCGCGATCATTGACCAGATCGCCCGCGGCAAACGGCACCGCTCCACCACCTCAGGCAGGCCGTCAATGCCGGCCCGGATGCCGTAATGTTCCTCGATGGAAACCATGCCGGTGCGCCCTGCGGGGATGTCCACCTCAAACCGGTGCGGGTCCGTTCCATCCGGACACCCGAAGCCCACGGTTTTCATTGCTGCTCCACTTCTCCGGCCCCGACATCCACCCGCTGCTTTTCGGCGAACGTCTCCAGGTCATGGCCGCTCGGGAATTTCACGTCCTCAAGACGCAGCACCACGTCCGCCGTCGGATTCCCAAGCGCCTCGCGGGCTTCGTCGATGAACTTCCGTACAATCGTGCCCTGGATCGAGGTCTCCGAACCAAATCGCATACTCACCGCTTTGGCGCCCTCACCCACCGTGAGCGAGACTCCGCCTGAGAAGCGTGCTTGCACAGCCTCCAGGTTCGCCAACGCGCCATAGGTCTCGGTGCTTCCACGGAAATCCAATTTCTTGCGAAGCCGCGCTGGCTTCTTCTTGTCAATGATCGGGCCTTTCTGGTCGGCACGTGGGATCGGGAATGTCCTCGCAGACCCTACACCCTGGTCCTCCGCGTATACGTACAAAGCAGTCTCGGCGTCACCGGGAATTTCAATCGGACCGGTGTAGACCGTCCCTTCCTTCGGGTTCGCCCCCGTCAGATTCCAGCGAACCACCCCACGCGGCTTCACCGTCAGTTCCACCCGGCGCTTTCCGCCAGGCAGTTGCACCGGCTGATGGGTCACATGCAAGCGGTTCTCCCAACGTTTCACATCGCCCTTTTCGTGTTCGCCGTCCGGGTCGATCGCCAGGAACCAGAGCACCGTCTCGTCCGTTTCGAAAATCGTGTCCGTGACGCAGGGGCTTTCCGCCGTCACGTTCGCATCCTTGGAATAATGTACCCGCCCTCGCGGCCCGGCGTCGCGAGCCAATACTTCCAGGGTCGCTGTGCCGCTCTCTTCCTTGTAGTCACGCTCGGCAACGATCACCCGCGTCTTCGCCTTCGGGAAAGGACCCTTCTCAATGTACCCCTCTTCCGAATACCGCCACCGTCCTCGGCCCTCGGCTATCTTGCGCAGCGCTTCCAGCCCCTTCGATGGCAACCACGGCCAGCGTTCATTCGTCAGAGCCCGGCTGGACACGTCCCGCCATGGCGCCCTCCGGTCCCCACCCGCCGGCCAAAGCGTTTCCTCCGCCCGGCCCATCAGCATGTCCGCGTTCTCTTCCACTGAGCGGTACAGCTTTGAGACACCCAGATCGGCCAGAGCCTTCTCGATCTGTTCCTCGCCTTTGAATTGATTGCCGGCATAAGTCATCGAGAGCTTCGCCGCTGTCAGGCCGCTCTTTGTAGGATAGTAGACCCGGTTGAACAGGCTCACCACCGTTGAGTTGAAATCGAGTTCCGCCTGTTCGGCTTCCTCCTCCAACTCCGATTTGTGCGGCGACCGGTCACCGCCAGTCTCTTCCAGCACACGGGCAATCGCCCAGATTCGCCGGGTCTTGTCCTCCAGGCTGCCCAGGCTCGAACCATCACCCGTCACCACGCAGAAGTTGTTCTTCTCCGTTACTGACTTCCAGAACTCCTGCGCCTCCGTCGGGGGAGCCTTGCTGTCAGGGCTCAGCACCAGGCAGACCCGAGGCCCATTCAGGTTGATCTCGTCGATCTTGGGCAGCGCGTGCACTTCCTGGTAGGCGATCCGCGTCTCCGGCCGGAAGATCGCTTCCAGCCGCCGCCGCATCTCCTGGTCAATCTTCGGTTGCGGCGCCGAGATCGCCCGGTTCTCAATCCGCTTCCGCAGGTTCTCTACGTTTGAGAAGTAGTAAGTGTCATTGTCCTTGCGGTGGAGATACCACGCGTCCGCCTTCAACGCATCAAAGGCGTCCTGAAACTCGATCACCGTTCGTCCAGGCGCAATCAGGTATTCCAGCAGTTGCTGTTTGGCGAAACCTTTTACGGCGTCCACCGACTCTGACAACGACCCCGTCAGCAGCAGCGCCGCGCACTGGGTAGCGGCGTCATTCTGGTGATTCCCGTCCACCGTCTCGGCTACCGATGCTCCATCCGCCGCCACGTCGTGTGCGATCGCTCCTTGCAGATTGCTGATCCGGTTGATCTCCTCCCGCACGTCCATCAGGTTCAGATTGAGGTGCTGGCAGCCGATCAGGTAGACGTTGTTCACCGGGGATTTCCACGCCGACTTGATCATCTTCGAGACAAACTGCATCAGCCCGCGTGTCTGCCGGTAGCTCTCGTTCTCTTTAAACAACGCGATGACATGCTTCACCGAAGGGTGGAACGGATATGCCCCATGGATCTCCTCGGCGATCTGCTCGGCGCTCTTGGCGATCGATTTCGACTTCACCGCTTCCGACAAGGCACTGGCATACGCCGCCGCCACGGAATCAATCACAGATTTGGCCGGCAGCTTCTTGAAAAGCCGCTTGCGCAGGATTTCGTAAATCTCTTGGCTCGCCAATTCCACTGGCGTGACCGCGCGCGCCTGCCGGTTGGCCTCTTGCTCAAAATTCCGGATGGCCTGCCGCAGTTGCCGGGATGCGCCCTCATAACTGCCGGAGAGATTCGAAACCACGATGCAGCAACGCTTCAGCTTCAGCGCAGCCGACAGTAGATTCGACAGCGCGTATGTTGTCACCTGCGCGAGATTCCCGTTCCCCACCACGCGCGTCACCGCGTAGTCGAAATAGGGCGGCAATTCGTCCAGCAGGATCAGCGTGGGCTCATCGCCAATCAGTTCAATCCAGTCCTTCTCCGATGGCGCTTTCGCGCCGTCCCGCCAGAACCTGGAAAACTGAGCGCCCTTCCCGAGTTGATTCGCGATCTCTCCCCAGACAAATGTCTCTTCGAACCCCAGCCGCCCGTTGACCGCCACGAGCTTTGCGTCGCCGAACGCCGCCTCGCGGCTGATCTCCGGCACGATCTTGGCACGCAGACCACCATCGCGCGCCAGAAGCCCCAGGGCGATCATCGAATGCGTCTTGCCGCCGCCCATCGCCTGCTTCAGTTCGAAGACAGCCTGATCGGACTTTCCTCCAAGCCGCAGCAGCCCTTGACTGAGCAGCGTCTCCATCCCTCGGGTGACGTAGTTTTTGGCGAAAAACTCGTCGGCATTCGCCGCGGTCGCGCCAATGACATCCGATAGATTTTCTACCTGTTCGCTCATCGAATACTCGAGAGCCATCGGGTGCAGTTCGCACGCGTCCTTTACCGTGAGAAGCATTTGTTTATGGGACCAGTGTACAGAAATCGACCACGACTTTGGCGGCCTCCCGCCAAGTGGCATCGTCGCCCTTGTTACCAGACCCGCATCGTCGCCTGGCCCGCTGGACAAGCCCGGCTAATCCCGGGGGGATTCGAGCTCGGTGCTGGTTCAGTCCGTGCTACGTGGGCAATCTGTGAGTGCGTCAGTATCCACACCCTGACACCGTTGCTGTTATATCCTAGCCGTATACGCGCCGGACGACCGCGATGCCCATGTGCGATCGTGAATTGTGGATAATAAGCAGAAACGCCGGGATGATTGAGCGATGCAAAAGAAAAAACAGACAGTATTCGTAGTCCATGGACGAAACATGGCGGCTCGCAACGCTGTATTCACATTTCTCCAATCGTTGGGATTGAATCCGCTAGAGTGGGACGACGCTGTTAAGAGTACTGGAGATGCCGCCCCTTATGTGGGCACCGTTCTCAAAGCCGGATTCAAACAGGCCCAGGCAATCTTAGTTCTTCTCACCGGCGACGACTTCGCTGTCCTCGATCCAGCTTATCAACAACCATACGAAGACGCATCGGTTCCTCAACCACGCCAAAACGTTGCGTTTGAGGCAGGAATGGCTCTTGCGAAATATCCGGGGCGCACAATCTTGGCATCGCTGGGAAGGGTCACTCTTTTTAGCGATATCGTCGGGCGGTACATGGTTAGGCTCGACCATAATCCAGGATCCCGGACCGAGTTGCGTAGTTACCTCGAACGGTGCGGCTGTCTTATTGAGCCCAGGGATGGCTGGGAGACTGCGGGCGACTTTGACGCCCCAGAAAGATCCTCTACCACCAGCACGATTCGTTCACCTTTGATCGAGTGGCGGTCGCGCCATCCTCCTCCAGATCCCGGTATAGTACTGGGAGCCACGAAACACTCACTTGTTATCTTGGGCCTTTCAAACTACCGAATCGTTTCCGATAACATCGATGAATATGAGACATGGTTGAAGGGTGACAGGCGGCGGCTGATGGCCCTGCTTTTTCTCAATCCCTTTAGTCCCCACATGTTCAATCGTCGGCTTCCTGCGGCTCGATCGAGTTTGCAGGATCTTCAACACAGTCTTCAAAGAGTGTCAGAAAACGCAGCACGCGTTTCGGGGCTCGTGCCTGCTGTTTACGATGGGCCCTATCGGTATTCCGCGGTTGGCATAGATATAAATGAGAAGATGACGCGAAAGATCACACTTTTGACCTCTTCGCATTCGGCTGGCATAAACAGTGGATTTCGGATTGTCATAACGCCGGAAGAACAGCAAGAGTGTTTTTTGTTCTATGAACGCGAGTTGCTCCGAGTCTGGCGGTCAGCGATCGCGAATGAACCGGGGCATGGAATCTCAATTGTCAGTCGTTGCGGTGATTTTCGGATTCAACGACAGATAGAGCATCTAGAGGAACATGTCCTCGACAGCGATGAAGTTTTTGAGCCACTTAATTTAGGTCAGCTACACGTAACGCTAGCTTCTCTTCGTAGAAGCCAGCAGGCACGTCAGGACTTTACGTTTCCTAGTTATAGACCGAGCTTTGAACCACCGCTCTTCATCGGTCGGCCAACCTCTCCTGGTCACCCGCTCCCTGAGGAGTTTCCCCAGTTTATTGCTAACGTAATAGCTGCGTTACAGCGGTCCCTGCGGCCGCCCTTGAGATACGAGCTAACGCAGGTCGTTCGGGGCCAGGACGGCAAGATTCTCCTGGCTGGCGACATGGATCACGGTTCAACCGCTCTTATGACCACGCTTCGAGAGATAGCAGAAAAGTATTTTCGAAGTCGCAACGACGGCAACCTATTTAAGCCGAAGTATGAAACGTTCTGCCCGCATCTAACGATTGGCCATGCGTTCAAGTGCAGTAACCACTATTTTCCGACATTAAGTGCGGGACGAGAATTGAAGAGGCCGCTGCCGAAACCAGTGGTGCTTGAAGTCGATTTGCTTTCTGTTGTGCACTACGCGTATCGATCGCTACTTAGGTGTGTCGGTGAATTACCGTTCACAATCAAAGGCGGCCCCTCGATTTCGCCTGCTGCGATTAAGGCGGAACTTGGAATTGGTGGCCCTGAAGAGCCAAGCCGAGTGCACGTGACCCGAAGCGTCTCGTTGATCCACGACTAGGCGGCGAAGGCTCCAGCCCCAGGTTCGCCATGCACGGTCGTTTTCCCTTCGGTCCGAATTGGCCAAACGAGAGGCCGTAAACGACGAGCATTGCGCCGACCTATCACATCGAGTCCATCCTCCTCGATCGTCCGATTCGACCGCGCCCAGCGATGGCGGCAATCAGGTGCTGTTCCGCCCCTTCTCCGGCGTTGCCCCGCGCCTCTACAGGCGAGCCTTCTTGAAAGACCGTGAACTGAAAAACAAGCAAACTGGCCAAATGGAGATTCACGAACCCGAGGGGCTCACACCCTGACACCTCTCCCGCACCAGCTACGTCGAGATTGAAGCTAAACTATCCAGGAAGGCCGATCCCGATGAACCCGCACCAAGACCCTAGCAGGCTTCGACTCGTTTTCTCGCGAAACAAGCCACCCGCCCCCACCCCCGCTCACCAGCAGTCGCTATTTCCGCAGTCCAGGCCCGGCGCCGTTGTCTTCATCCGCTGCCTCGGTGTGATCGACACCCAGTTCATCGAAGCCATTCGCGTCGCCCAGCCTTCCCGCATCTTCGACCTCCGCTTCGCTCCCAGATTCGACCTCGGAAGCCTCAACCGCAACTCCGCCTTTGCTCTCTTCGATGAAGTTAAGGCCACCTACATCGACGCCGCCGCCCACTTCATGCTGGGCAATCCTCGCCAAACCGCCGTTGACCAACTCAGGGACGAACTCGCCACCGCCGATCCCCACAGACCCGTCCTCTTCCTCTTCGGCTCCGCCAAAACTTCGCTCCTGGCGGAAGGGGAAATCTTGAATCTTCTGTCCGAGGTCGGAAAACCAACTTCGGACCTCGTACTTGTCCCCGAACGATCCTGACGGCCCATCAGCCCGCCGTAGCCCCCGGCGAAGGTGGAGGCTAGAGCCTCGGCGAAGGCGGAGTCACACGCGTTTTCACTTTTTTCGACCACATGCGGCCTAAAGAAAATCAACAACTTACGCCCAACCAACGCGGCCAAAGCCGCCGGTGACCTTCCCTCACCTGCTAAGTTTTCTCCAGCGTTGCCTGCTACGCAACGACACACCACCCCCGCTAACCCGGGGACACAGAAAGGAACACCATGCGAGTTACTCAACGCAAACTGGAGGCAAACCGCCGCAACGGCGCCAAGTCCAAAGGCCCCATCTCCGACGCCGGAAAAATGCGATCCGCCGCCAACTCCATCACCCACGGCCTCTCCGCCCGCCCTCACTGCCTCGCCACCGAAAGCCGTGAGGACTATGAGGCCAATCGCCAGATCTACCTCAACCGCTTCCAGCCCATGGACGGCTTCGAAGCCAAACTCGTTAACCAACTCGCCGGCCTTGACTGGCGCCTCCAGCGCGCCGGAGCCATCGAAACCGCCGTCCTCGACATGGAGATCGACATCCTCCA
>JANRLE010000218.1:0-14669 GCA_033762895.1 Bryobacteraceae bacterium
CGGGACCAGCGCTGTTCGATGGAGAGCATGTGGCCTCCGGTGGGGCGGGTGTAGAAGGCGTAGGCCATGATGGCGGTGCCTTTGCCGGGGGATTTGAGGAAGGTTTCGCGGCGGATGGGGGTGGGAGCGGCGAAGAGTGGGACGGCTAGGAACGCGCGGCGGGTGAGGGGCATCTTCAATAGGATGGCAGATGGACCCCAAGATGTCCCGCCGCGAACCGTGCCCGGTGTCAGAATCCAAATCGCAGGGCCAGTTGAAGCAGGCGCGGCTCGTTTGGCTGCTGTGAGATCACGCCAAACTGTGGAGTGCCGAAAGCCTGCCCCGGGAATCCGAACTGCACCCGGTTGGCCAGATTGAATACCTCGGCCCGGAACTGCACCGAGTATTTCTCGCCCTCGCCGAACGTCGTGTTCTTGAACAGGCTGAGGTCCCAGTTGTTGGTTCCATGCGACCGCACATCCGGCAGCGTCCGCGCCACATTGCCGAAGGTGAAGGCCGGCGCCGCGGTGAACTGGCGTGTGTCGAACCAGCGCGTCAACCTGCTTTGGGCACTGCCGTCCAATCGCGCAGAAACGCCTGTCGAGTTGGGCCGCGACCCGCCGCCGAGCGATCCGGTCACGTTCGGCTGCGCAGTGAGCCGCAGAGGCATACCCGACTGGAAGGTGGTGATCCCTTCAAAGCCCCAGCCGGAAACCAGCTTCCCCGCCAAGCCCGGCAAATTGGCGCCGAAATGTTTGCCACTTCCAAACGGCAGATCCACGGCATAGCTGGCCACAAAGCGCTGCGGCACATCGAAGGAGGAGAGTGACCGCTCGCCGCGGAACTGGTTGAAGTTCATGAAGCCAGACACACCGCCATCGGTTTCCAGCCATCCGGTAAAGGTATCGCTGCCCATGGTAATGAACTTCGCCGCGGTGTAGGCGATCAGGAGGCTGCCGCCATTGCCAAAGCGGCGCGTCCCTTTGAACTGGAAGGAATGGTAGATCGACGTGCCGATACCCGCTCCGTTCAAAGCCAGTCCCGTGAACTGCGGATAGGGACGCAGCAACTGGCCGCGCGCCACCGTCCGCGATTGCAGCGCGCCCTGGTTCACGATGCCGAAGAACGGATTCGGCACCTGCTGCGATAGCGCGGCGCCCAGCGCCAGATGCTGATCAGGCAGTTGATTGAGTTGGAAGCCGCCCACCGGCAGATGCGTTCCCTTCGATCCTGCGTATGCGGCATCGGCGAAAAAGCCGAACGGAAGTTCGCGCTGCACGTTGAAGTTCCACTGCTGCATGTAGCCTTGCGGATTGTGGGGCGTCAGCGTGCTGGGAGAAAACGACCAAAGCCGGCTTTCGAAGCTCGGATCGCGGCCCGGCGACTGATTCAAACCTTGAGGAAACGGATTGTTGAAAGTGTTGAACGGCACCACGTTGTCCAATGTGGGCACCATGGTGTTGGTCAAAGAGTTCACGGTATCGCCATAGGGCGAGTTCGCCAGCAGTGACTGGTTCGGGATCCAGAAGATCCCGTAGCCTGAACGGATCACCATCCTGGGCGTCACCGCATAGGCGAGCCCGACACGCGGCGCCAGCATGCTCTTCGGCATATCCACCGGATTGCGGCTGGGACGGTCCGGGGTATTCACCAGTGCGAAGCGGCCCCGCAGCGGCAATCCCACTCGCGACGCCAGCGGGCTCTCCAGATCCGGCAGGAACAGACTCATGCGGTCATAGCGCTCTGACCACGGGCCCGCCAGATCGTAGCGCAGCCCGACGTTAACGGTAAGCTTACGCGTCACGCGCCAGTCGTCCTGTCCGAAAAACGCGCGGTACACCTGCTGCCCTGAGATGGGCTGCGTGGTAGGCAGGGTGCCGGAAGCCGGCGTCCCCAAAAGGAATGACGCGAATCCGATACCACCCGCCGGCGCAAACGGGTTGTTCGCGGTGAATACGTTGGTGAAGCTGAAATTGCCAGACCCACCGGCCAATTGCTTGTAGTTGAACGGGCCCACTCGTAGCTCGGCGCCGAACCGCAACGTATGGCTCCCGGCAACGTGCGTCAGGCTGCCGGCGACGTTGCGATCCTCGGTGCGCCCCGCGATGTAGCTGCCAATATTGGGAAAGCCGCCCGACAGGCCCTGCGCGCTCACGTTGGGTAGAAACCGCTCGGACACCTGCTGGTTCATAAACGACGGCCAGCCAAGCTTGGTGAGATCGAACCCGTAGGAATCCGAGCGCCGGTCATAGCGCTGGCGGATGAATGACAGCCGGATGTCGGCGATCGTTGTGGGCGTAATCATGTAGGTATCGGCGATGAGGACCTGTTGGGTTGTGAAGTCCTCCGGAGAGCCCTGCACCAGTTCGCTGGGATAGAAGCCGTTACCGAACGGATCGATTTTCAGTGTGAGCCCCTTCCACAATGAATAGCGGCCGTAGATTCGCTGTTTCGAACTGAGGTTCCAGTCGCCGCGGAACGTCAGCCAATCGGCGTTGGCGCCGGCGCTGGCATTGGCGGCGTAGTTCTGCAGGTTGGTCACCGGCAGACCCGGCACATTCGGCAATCCCCATGAATTCGCCAGGTAGGCCAGCGATGCGGGATTCTGGCGGCTGCGCGGAATCACGTTGCCGGGGAAGGGCTGGCGCAACACCACCTCGGCGCCCGCTGCGTTCTGTCCACAGGCCGGATTGCCCAGCCGTCCACACACCGACAGCGGATCGTGGACCGGAATGAGCGCGCCGGCCGCCGTGCGGGAGTTCGAAAAGTCGCCTGCGCGCATCGCCTCGGTCGGCACCGAAAGCAGCAGGCTGCGTCCCACGCGCTGCCGGTATCCTTCGGCATTTGCAAAGAAGAAGAGCTTGTCTTTCACCACCGGTCCGCCCAGCGCGCCACCATACTGGTTTTGGGTGAAGGCCGGCCGCTCCACGCCGTTGCGGTTGTTGAAAAAGGTATTGGCGTTCAGGGCACGCACTCGCAGAAACTCGTAGAGCGTCCCGTGAAACCGGTTCGTGCCGGAGCGCGTGGCCAAGTTGATCACGCCTCCTGAAGTGCGCCCGAACTCGGCCGAGAGCGCGCTGGTCTGCACCTTGAATTCGGCCAGCGAGTCCTGCGTCGGCACCAGCGCCAGCAGATTCGCGTAGTTGAGATTCACCGGGGCGCCGTCCAGATAGGTCTGGCTCTGATTCGTTGTTCCTCCGCCGATCTGGAAGTTGCCCCAGGCGAAGAAGTTCTGTCCGGCAGGCGCGCGCTGCGATCCGTTCTGCGGAATCACCGCCGGCGACAGCGCTACCAGGGCAAGCGGATTGCGTCCATTCAAGGGCAGATCGCGAACCTTGCGTCCGTCCACCACCTGGCCCAGCGACGAGGATTGCGCCTCAATGAGCGGCGTCGCGGCCGCCACCTCGACACTCTCAGCGACGTTGCCGATCTCCAGATCCACATCGATACGTAGAGCGCGGTTCACCTCCACCACAATTCCCGGCCGCACGAAGCGCTTGAACCCTTGCATCTCGCACTCCAGGCGATAGGCTCCCGGTGTCAGGCTCAGAAACTGGTAGGAGCCCGCGGCGTCGCTCGTGCTGTTGCGAACGTCCCCGGTGCCCTCGTTCACCAGCGTCATTCTTGCCGCTGGAATCGTCGCCCCTCCCGGATCGCTCACCGTTCCGCTCAGGGACCCGAAGATCAGATTTTGCGCGAGGGCGGAAAAAGCCGCCAGAATTCCGGCCAGGGCCACACGCTGTGCAAGGAACAAGATTACCCTCCCTTTGCACGGGCGATTCTATCACCTGGCGCGGCGGCTTGTTTTGTCTGGTGCAGTCCTACAGCTTGAACCGGCACACAAGGCCAACGTCGTCGCAGTACCACATCCAGCCTTCCCAAATGGTCATGCCGTGCGGCAGAGGGTCGTTGTCGGCCAACTGAATCTTTTCCACCATCGCGCCGGTATCGGTGTCGTGTTTGAAGAAGGCGTTGAGATTGGAATCCGCCACCCAGAGATACCTGCCCTCCCATCCGATGCCGTGGGGACGGTTGCCCGCGGTGGGAAACTGCTTTTCCACGACCCAGGTTTTCGGATCGATGCGGTAGACGTGCCGCGACGGAGGCACGCAAAACCACAGTTTGCCGTCGCGCCATTCCTGCCCGTGGGCGCCGGTGCCGGGCGCGGTGGAACTCACCTGGCCCATCTGAAATCCGCCTACCCGCTTAGCGGCGCCGGGCCTCTCCGGCCGGGGCGGAGTGACCTGGCGCATGTGCTCGGGAACCGGACTCGACCGAGCCGGCGCATCGCCCACCATCTTGTAGATCACGCCGGCGCCCGGGGTGAAGTGCCGTTCGATGGCCTTGCCGGTGTTGGCGTCGCACTTTACGATTTCCCGGCTATAGGTAGATCCGATCCAGAGAGCCTGGCCATCGAAGGTGATGCCGCTCGAAGACTCGGTTTCGGTTTCGAATCCTTTGATCACTTTGCCGGTCTTATAGTCCACCAGGTGCGCCTGGTTGCCGGGTCCCTGGTCGATGATCCAGAGTCCCTGTTTTGTCGCCTGAAGACCGTTAGGCTTCGTGGCGGGAGACTTGAACACGATCTCCACCTTCCCAGTCTTGCGGACCGGAAGCTGGTCCAATCTAGCGGCAAGGGCGGGAGGAGCCGCGGCTGCGATTCCGGCCGGGACTCCGGTGGTTGCGGCGAGGGCAACAAACTTTCTGCGGTTCACGCTAACCTCCTGACTGAAGTGGGATCTTGAGGCTCTGGCATTCCCGGTGACCCTGATCACGGGCCAACCGGACGGCCACCGCAGACTATCGTATTTGCAGGAGAGACCGGGATGCAAGCCAGCCGGCGCAGCGCCAGCGTTGGACGGCGCTGCCGATTCGCCTTGATAGACTCTTTGTGTGACTTCGCGCCGCCATCTGCTCACGTCGGCCGCGGGAGTGTTTGCCCCCGCGCCGCCGCCCAACGTCCTGGTGATTCTGTGCGATCAGTTGAACGCATCGGCCACCGGCCTCTACGGCGGACCTGTCTCGACACCGAATCTCGAGCGGCTGGCGCGGAATGGCGTCGTCTTCAACCAGGCAACGTGTCCCACTCCCTTCTGCTCACCTTCGCGGGCATCCATTGTCACCGGACTCTATCCCCACTCGCACGGCGTCGTCCACAACCTGATGCGCAAGGACTACCCAACCGAAGGCGGGCCGCAAACCGAAGAAGGCATCACCCGCCAGGACCGGACCCTCGACAGCCTGCTGCACGCAGCCGGATACGCGACTCATCAGTGTCAGCCGACACGCTCATTACGATTCCGCCTTCACCCTGAACGACTTCAGGCAGGCCGGCCGCCGACTCGGACGAGCTACGCCGAATTATAGTCTCGGCACGAGGTTGAGCGGTTGAGCCGGAAGGAGTACATGTGGAACAACACCGGGCGGCCCTATGCTGCGCGAGTAGAACTTCGGAACGGGGGTGGTGCCGGAAACGACGGCGAGCCGGACAACGATCAGCTACAACATAATCGGTTCCGGCGATTTGAAGCTACAGGTAAATGTCGGACCGGAGACGTTTGCTGCGGAAAATGAATTGATACCCGGGCGGCTCGTGAAGTTCCTTTGGCGGCTTGTACGATTCCACCGGCAGCTCGTCGAGGAGCACCAGGAGAGCTTCACGGATTTCGCTGCAGACCAGCCCGAAATGGTTGCGCAACTGATCGGCGAATCGGGGTTTGCGTACCTCAAGTCCAAGTTCGACCTCCCGTTTCGCCAGCCGGATGACTCCGTCCGGCGAGCGCTTTCCCAGGTATCTCTTCTTCTTGACACTGCTTTTTGCTTTGGCGAATATTGGGCGAAATAGTTTTGCCCATCCAGTTCGTGTGCTTTGGCAATCCACACGGACCGCAGGTTCGGGCCTAAACCGGACTTGGCTTCGGCTGCCGGACAATCCCCGGCAGAAACCCGGTTCCCTTGAAGATGGAAAGATTCTGCCGCCTCGGTTCCCCAACCCGCAAGCCCACATGGACCCACGAGTCGAACTCATAGATTAACTGATCATAGGAAATGCCCGAAGCCGCGATCTTACGCGCCACCTGAAAGACCGTGCCGAATCCGGGCGCCGTGAAGTCCGCCGCCAGGCCCTGCATGTGCGCGCTGGTCTTCGATCCTTTCACCGCCTTGTTCAAGGCCGGGCTTCGATAGCCGCTGCTCACCAGCACCGGCACGCCCAACAGATCGCGAATCTCCTCCAGCGTCGCAACCGTGATCCGCAGGTTCTTAATCACCTCTGGAGTGGGCGTATTGTCGATTCCCTCGCGGGCCGCGGTCTGGCTGAGGATCATCTCCTCAAGGGTAAAATGCTCGCTTAGTTTCTTCGGCACAAATGGCATCCTTTATCGTGTTCCGGACTGAGCTACAATTCTGCCATGCCGGCAGTCACGGCAACCGCCACTGGTATTACTGATGCGCCTCCTCCTCATTCCCCTACTCTGCGCGGCCGCCGCCGCCCAGGTGGACCACGCCGCACTTGAGCGCCAGCGCGCGAGCAAGCAGCAGGTGATGGAGTACCTGAAGGTTCGCGCGCGCCAGCTCACAGACCGCGCGCTGGAGGATTTCCGCACCGTGGCCAGTTGGGAACAGCAGCGCGACAGGCGCACCGGCGAGATGCGGGACATGCTGGGCCTTGCGCCGTGGCCGCCGCGCACACCGCTCAATGTGCGCAAGACCGGCGAAATCGACGGCGGGGACTACGTGATCGAAAAGCTGGCCTTTGAGAGCCTTCCGCAATTTGTGGTCACCGGGAATCTGTTTCTTCCCAGGCAGCGCAGCGGGCGGCTGCCGGCCATCATCTACGTGTGCGGCCATGCCTATAGCGAACATGGCGCCAAGACCGCCTACCAGCGCCACGGCATCACCTTCGCCCGCAACGGCTACGCCGCCCTGATCCTGGATCCGATTCAGATTTCCGAACTCTACGCGCCCCACCACGGGCTGTGGAATCAGGAATTCTATGACTGGTATTCGCGCGGCTATACCCCCGCCGGGGTTGAGGTGTGGAACGCCATTCGCGCCATCGACTACCTGGAAACGCGGCCCGAGGTGGACGCCACGCGTATCGGCATGACCGGCCGGTCCGGAGGCGCGGCGATGACCATTTTCACCACCACCGTGGAACCACGCATCAAGGCGGCGGTAGCGGCCATGGGCACCAACACCTACGCCGCCACCATTGGCGCCGCAAACGCGATGCACTGCGACTGCATGTTCGCCATCAACACGCACCTGCACGACATGATGCACCAGAGCGCGCTGATCGCACCGCGCCCGCTGCTGCTCACCCACGGCCGCCTGGACCTCAGCTTCCCGGAGGCGGGCTATCAGGAAGTAGAGCAGCGCATGGGCGAGTTCTACCGCGCCTACGGGCATCCCGAGCGGTTCAGGAATCTTGTCCTTGAGCACGGCCACCAGGACTCCGATTACCAGCGCGAACAGGCGCTGCTGTGGTTCAACCGTTTCCTGAAAAACGACACCACCAGCAAGGTGCGCATGGATTACGTGAATCATCCGCCCTCGGAGTTGTCGGTTTTTCAGGGCAAGCCTCCGGCCAACGCCGTAAATTTCCGTGTGCATGAGACGTTTACCACGCGCCCTCCATCGCCGCGTTACCCGTCACAATCGACGTGGGAATCGCGCCGCGGCGAACTGTTGAAACTCATCCGGGAGCGAGTTTTTCCGGCGTTTCCGAAAGACGCGCCGGCGCCAGCCGCGCTCGCCTCCGGTGACCATGAACTGACGCCTGAGCCCGGAATCTCCGTCCGCTACCTGCTGGAACTGCCGAAAGACAAACCGGAAAAGAGCGCGGCGCTGGTTTATGTGGCATCCGATGGCGAGGACCCGCGGGCGATCCGCCAATTCCTGGACACGGCCCGCTCGCGGACGAAGATGGCCAGGCTGATCGTGTATCCGCGCGGCGTGGGCGAAGTACCGTGGGAAAAGTCGTTCTGGAAGGAAGCCCTGAGGAATGCCATGCATGTCGGCCAGACGGTGGACTCGATGCGACTGTACGACGTAATACGGTCAGTGGCGGCGCTTCGAGCGACACCTGGCATCGACCCAGCGCGGGTCACGATGATCGGGCGCGGAGTGTCCGGCATTCTCGGGCTTTATGCGGGCATCCTCGACCCCGCCGTTGCGCAGGTGGTCGTGCTCGATCCCCCGGATACTCACGCTGACGGTCCGATTTTCCTCAACATCCTTCGCTATACGGATCTGCCGGAGGCTGCGGCCCTGCTGGCCCCGCGGCGTTTCAACTTCTACGGCCGCATGCCGGCGGCGTTCGACTATACGCGGCACGTCTACGAACTATATGGTAAGCCCGAATACATGTTTCGGACCGTCAGTCTGGATGCGGTACTGGAAGGCCGCTATCACCACGGGTTCGCCGCCGGTCATTGAATGGCCCCTTAGTACTAGTCACACTGCACACGCAGGTCTATTTTCCAGGATGCATCGCACTTTTCTTTCACCTCGCCCTACATAGCGTTCTAAAATAAAGGGAAACTAAAAGCCGCAGCTATCCGGGTCAATTTATGACAGGAAGACTGAGGCGCGCCGGATTTCCCCCGTGGACGGCAAAGTGAGACTTACGGCCCCCAAAATCGCACTTGGCGTCGCTTTGGCGCTGATGTGTACGCCTTCCGCCGTTGCATTATCCGCAGCGAAACGAATTTCACAATACAAACAAACTGTATGGAATAGCTCTAACGGATTCCAGCCAAATTCCATTCGCTCGATTGCCCAGACACCGGACGGCTACCTGTGGCTCGCAACTGAAGCGGGTCTGGTGAGATTTGACGGTGTACGCTTTCGGACATTTCAAGGTTACGATCACAAGGCATTGCGGGATGGCGATGTGCAATCGCTGTATGTGAGCGCCGACGGCAGCCTATGGATCGCGACAGCGACGGCGGTTGCGCGCTTTGACGGCGCTTTTCACACGGTGGCGGTGGACCATTCCGGCTATACCGAGCCGGGCGCGATTTTCGCCGAAACCAGAGACGGCAGCATCTGGTGCGGCGACAGGGGACACGGGTTGCGGCGCATCCGCGGGGGCCAGGTCCGCCGGTATGGATCCGCCGATGGCGTGCCGGGCGGGGTTGTGCTGGCAATGTCGGCGCGAAGCGATGGCACGTTGTGGATTGCCACGCCGGCGGGTATTGTGGTGTGGGAGAACAACCGGTTCCGGCCGCAGCCATTCGCGGTGCCGGTTTCCGGCATTACGTCGCTGCTTTGGGCTCGCGACGGCAAGCTGTGGATCGCCACCTCGGGCAGCGGCCTGTACCAGTGGGACGGGCGAGGCGTGCGCCGCATGGCGGAACAGGCTCGCGACAGTGCTCACCTGCTGACCGAAGACCGCGACGGCAACATCTGGGCCGGAACACGATTTGGAGGCGTCGCCCGCATTGCCAGGGACGGGGCGGTAGCGATCCACAACGCCAGCGCAGGGCTTCCCGCCGATGCGGTCTCCGCGATCTTCGAGGACCGCGAGGGAACGCTATGGATCGCTCTGTCCGGCGCCGGGTTGGTGCAACTGCGGGAAAGCCGCGCGATTACATATGGCAGGCAGAGAGTGCTGAGCGTGGCCGAAGGGCCGGACGGCGCCATCTGGGCAGGAACCAGCGAGGGGGCATTCCGGCTGAGCGGAGAGTCTTTGGCGCCGGTTCCGATTTCCGGAAGAGAAATCGATAGTCTGCTGGCGGCTGGTGACGGCACCGTGTGGAGTGTGAGTGAACTGGGAGTGGCTGCGATGCGCCGAGGCCAGAACATCCGGCTGGAGCCGGCACCGCAGCCGGTGACGGGTCTGGTGGAATCCGGCTCCGCCACATGGGCCGGGTACGCAGGAGGCGGACTCGCGCGAATCGGCCGTGACGGAGTACGAAGATTCGACCGTCACAGCGGATTGCCCTCGGACAACATCACTTGCCTTTCCCGCCGGTCAAACGGCAATCTTCTGGCTGGGGTTGGAAACGGCGGACTGCTCGAAGTGCGGCCGGACGGCGGCCATACCCTACTTCTGGCTGAGGATCGGGGTGGAGGCAGCGAAATCAGGGCGGTGGCGGAAACAGGCGACGGCGCGATGTGGCTTGGCACACGGGACTCCGGATTAGTACGGTTCCGGGCAGGCCAGTTGAAGGCAGCCACCACGCGGAACGGGCTGCCGGACAATCACATGCGGTCACTGCTGTTTGATCATGCAGGAAACCTGTGGATGGTGACGGGACGGGCCGGCATCTTCAGGATCGAACAGTCCGTGCTGAACGGCTTTTTCGACGGCACAGCTAACCGCATCAGCGGGCGCGGTTTCGGATTGGCGGACGGTTTGCACAGCGGAGAAGTGCTCTCGGCACTGCGGGCCGCCGACGGCCGTCTTTGGTTTGGCACGGCGCAGGGCCTGTCCGTGATTGACCCGCGGCATATCGGCAGGAATGGGCAGGCCCCAGCCGTATTGATCGAAAGCGCGAGTTTCGACGGCAGCCCGCTGGACAACGTATTGCCGCAACGTGTGGGGCCCGGCAAGGGCAACCTGGAGTTCCGGTTCACTGGCATCAGCTTCGCCGGAGCCGAGTTCGTCACCTTCCGTTACAGGCTGGACGGCTTTGACACCGATTGGACGGATGCGGGCGCCAGGCGAACCGCCCAGTACGTCAACCTACCCCCGGGCGACTACACCTTCCGGGTGCAGGCCACCAATGGTGACGGGGTGCGGAACGAGCAGGGCGCCACGCTCGCGCTGCAGGTTCAGCCGTTCTTTACACAAACCTTGTGGTTCTTCCTGCTGTGCGGCGCGGCAGTGACAGCAGCAGCGGGCGTATGGTTCCACTTCAGGGCGATGGAACAGCGGCGCCGCGACGCAGTCATGAAGGAAGCAGTGGAAGAGGCGGTGCTCAGCCGTACGATGGAGTTGGAGACGGCCACCAGGGCCAAGTCGGAGTTTGTCGCCGGCATCAGTCACGAAATCCGCACCCCGATCAATGCCGTGCTGGGCATGGCCGACCTGATGTTGGACACAAGGCTGGACGCCGAACAGCGGGACTATGTAGCCAGTCTCAAGGCCTCGGGCGAATCGCTGCTGCGAATTGTGAATCAAGTGCTGGATATTTCCAAGATCGAAGCCGGTCATCTGGAGTTGGAGTCAATTCCCTTCTCTGTGCGCAACGTGGTGCGGACCACGACGCATATGTTCAGCCCGCAGGCGCAGGAAAAGCAGATCGCGCTGCGGACCGAAATTGAGGGGCTGGGTGAAGACTGGGTGCGGGGCGATCCAACGCGGCTGCAGCAGGTGCTGTTCAACCTGGTGGGCAACGCAGTGAAGTTCACTTCCCGCGGAGAAGTGGTGACGCGCGTGTTGGCCGCGGCCGAGGACGGGAGTCTGCGGCTGCAGTTTTGGGTCCGTGACACTGGAATCGGCATACCGCCGGAAGGTCAAAAAGTGGTGTTCGAGCCATTCCGCCAGGCCGAGGCGTCCACCGCGCGGCGGTTCGGAGGCACGGGTCTTGGGCTGCCGATCGCCGCCAAACTGGTGGAGCACATGGGAGGCCGGCTGGAGCTTGAGAGCAAGCCCGGTGAAGGCAGCACGTTCCGGTTCACTTTACTGTTGCCGGTGGCCGCGGCCGCTGACGCCTCCGGCGCGGAGTTCGGCGCGTCCTACCGCACTAGTTGGCCTCGCCGCGTCCTGGTGGCCGAAGACAGCGCGGTGAATCAGAAGTTCCTCTTCCATCTGCTGGAGAAGGCCGGACACCGGCCGCGCGTGGCGGCCAATGGCAGGGAGGCGGCGGCCATCCTCCGGCGCGAGCACTATGACCTGGTGTTGATGGACGTGCAGATGCCGGAGATGGACGGCCTGGAGGCTACGCGGCTCATCCGGCTGCACGAGGAGCAGACGGGCGGGCGGGTTCCCATTGTGGCGCTGACGGCTTCGGCGATGGCCGGTGACCGGGAGAAATGTTTGGATGCCGGAATGGACGCCTATCTGTCGAAACCCGTGCGCGCAGCCGAGTTGTATGAGGTGGTGGAGCGCTTCGGCCTGGGCCGGGACGACGCGCGGGCGGCTTCAGCATAGCTACTGTGCAAAGAAACTGTGCGCCGCCGCCACGGTGTGTCTGATGTCTTCCACCGTGTGGGCCGCCGAGATAAAGCCGGCCTCAAACTGCGAAGGCGCAAGGTACACGCCCCGTTCCAACATCCAGTGAAAATACCTGCCATAGCGCGAGGTATCGGACTTCGCCGCCGACGTCCAATCCGTCACCGCCTCCGGCGTAAAAAAGAACGTGAACATGGAACCTACGCGGTTCACCGTCAACCCGGGGGCGGGATTGGCCGTCAACAACGCTCCCAGCGTTTCGATGTGCGTGTACACCTCCGGGTGCGCCTTCAAGTGACGCAGCATCGCCAGCCCCGCGCTGACCGCCAGCGGATTGCCCGACAGCGTGCCAGCCTGATAGACCGGGCCCAGCGGCGCCACCTTCGCCATCACGTCCGCCCTGCCGCCATAGGCCGCAATCGGGAGCCCGCCCCCTATGACTTTACCAAGCGTCGTCATGTCCGGATGGATGCCGTAGAGCGCCTGCGCGCCGCCATGCGCCACGCGGAATCCCGTCATCACCTCATCGAAAATCAGCAGCGCCCCGTAGCGGGCCGTGATCTCGCGCAGCGCCTGCAGATAGCCGGGGTTTGGCGGCACGCATCCCATGTTGCCCACCACCGGTTCGACGATCACCGAGGCGATTTCACGGCCGCGCGCGGCGAAGGCCTGTTCCAGCGCTTCGACGGAATTGAACGGCAGAACGATCGTGGTTGCCGCGATCGCCTCCGGCACCCCAACGGTATCGGAAATCGCCAGTGTCGCCATGCCCGAACCGGCTTTCACCAGAAGGCTGTCCACATGACCGTGGTAGCAGCCTTCGAATTTCACGGTAAGGCTGCGGCCCGTAAATCCGCGCGCCACCCTTATGGCGCTCATGGTCGCTTCGGTGCCTGAATTGACCAGGCGCACCATCTCCATCGATGGCACAGCCTCCCGTATCAATTCGGCGAGTTCGATTTCGCGCTCAGTGGGCGCGCCCAAGCTGGTGCCCACCTCCAGCACATCGCGCAACGCCGCAATCACTTCCGGATGCCGGTGGCCAAGCAGCAGCGGGCCCCAGGAGCCGACGTAGTCGATGAAGGAATTGCCGTCCTCGTCAAACAGCCTGGCACCTTCGCCACGGCTGATGAAGCGCGGCACCCCGCCCACGCCGCGGAAGGCCCTCACCGGCGAGTTCACGCCGCCGGGGATGATCTTCTTTGCTCGCTCAAACAATTCTTCAGAACGGACACTGGTCATTCAATCAACTCCGGATCGATTCTCCCAACAAGTCGCCGCTAAACGGCATCGCCATGCGTCTGCGCTCGGCCCGCGCCACCATCGCGTCAATGGAGGATCCCAGCACCTTGAAAGGCCCCAGGATACGGTTGCGCAACTGCTCAAACGTCGTCTCTCCCCGCAGCACTTTACAGAACGTGATCCACACGTCGTCGCTATGGCGGAAGGCCCAATAGAATAAACGCGGAAAGCTCACACCGAAACTGAGAATGCGCCGGGCCAGCGCCAGGTCCACACCGATCTCTTTCTGCAGGCCTCTTCTGTAGGACTCCGAAGCTTCGGCTTCGGTGCCGAACGACGTGACAATCGACCGCGCCGCCAGCGATGCGCTGTGACAGGCGTAGGAAATCCCTTCCCCTGTCAAAGGCTCCACCAGGCCGGCGGCATCACCCACCAGAAACAGCCCCCTTCCCGCGGGCACCGTTTTTTGAGTGAGCGTCGGCAGGAGATGGCCCACCGGCTTCAGTTTCTCCACCACCGCGGTCTCAAACAGTTCCTCGGCCAGAAGAAAGCTGCGCAGATAGTGGCGCAGCGCCTTGGCCAACGCCACCGGGCATCCGGCGCCGATATTCACCGTCTCCCGCTTGGGGAAAATCCACGCATAGCCCGACGGCAGGCTGGCCCAATCGATCCGCAGCGAATCCTGGGTAAGGCGCTTGGCGTGGCCCGGAGCAACCGGTATCTCAAGGTAAATGGCCGCCTGCCAGAAGAAGGAATCCCGCGCGTTCAACGCCTGACCCACCACCGTATTGGCGCCATCGGCGCCCACGACATAGCGGGCCCTCACCTCGCCGAGAGTTGTGTTGAGCAGCACGCCGCCGGGCCGCGGGTCCACCGAATTGACCCGCACCGATTCGAACACCTTCGCCCCCGCCTCGCGTGCCGCCCCCAGCAGGTGCGCGTCAAACTCCGAACGAAGCACGCAATGCACCAGCGGTTCGGGATACTCGCGCGAAAACCGGCTCGCCAGCCTGTAGGTGAAGTCGGCCCGGTGAATGGATGCCTTCACCACCGATTTCCACTCAAACGGAATCCACGGTTCCGTGCGCGCCTGCACGCCGCCGCCGCACGCCTTGTCCCTGGGGAAGCGGCTGGCATCGAGCACCGCCACTTTCAAACCAGCCTTGGCCAAGTGCCAAGCCGTCATCGCGCCCGCCGGACCGCCGCCGGCCACTACGACGTCCCACCCCGTGCTAGCAATCAAGAGACCTCCGAGTCATTCCTTCTTCCCGCCTTCGGCCGGCGGATGCCCCGGCGGCATCGCCCCGCCGCCGCCCATCCCTTC
>JANRLE010000219.1:0-5390 GCA_033762895.1 Bryobacteraceae bacterium
GGATTCCTGGAAAACGGGCGGTGGCAATACCTGGCTCACCGGATCTTATGATCCTGAATTGAACCTGCTTTACTGGGGCGTCGGCAATCCCGCGCCCGACTTCGATGGCGACGTCCGGGAAGGCGACAACCTCTACACCGAGTCGGTAGTGGCACTGGACGCCGATACCGGCAAACTCAGATGGTATTTCCAGTTCACCCCGCACGATGTGCATGACTGGGATGCCGTTGAAATCCCGGTCCTCATCGACGCCGAGGTGGCGGGCACAAAACGCAAACTGCTGCTGCAGGCCAACCGCAACGGCTTTTACTACGTTCTGGACCGGACAAACGGCAAGTTCCTGCACGGATCGCCTTTCGTCACTCTGCTCAACTGGGCCAGCGGCCTGACGCCGGAAGGACGGCCGGTGCGCGTCAAAGGAGTGGTTCCGACGCTGCAGGGGACCAAGACCTGTCCGGCGACTTCCGGGGCCACCAACTGGATGTCTCCGGCTTACAACCCACAAACAAAGTTATTCTACGTGGTGGCGCAGGAAGGGTGCGGGATCAATACGAAATCTCGCGACACCTTCCGGCCGGGCGGATTCTCCTACATGGCCACCGGCTATATCGAGAGCCCCGAAGAGCCATGGCAGATGTATGTGCGGGCGCTTGAGCCGGTTACGGGAAGAAAGGTCTGGGAATACCGCCAGGTCAACTCCCGCCGCTATGGCGCCGGGCTGCTGTCCACGGCCGGAGGGCTGCTGTTTTCCGGCGACGACCAGGGCTTTCTCACCGCGCTGGATCCGGCCAGCGGCAAGCCACTGTGGCATTTCAACACCGGACAGCAGATTAAGGGCCAGCCGATCACCTATGGCTTTAAGGGGCAGCAGTATGTAGCGGTGGCCGCCGGATCAAACGTCGTCAGCTTCGGGCTGCACGAATGAATCAGGCGACAATCTCGCGGATTACGCCGCCGTGCACATCAGTAAGCCTCCGGTTAATGCCGTTGTGCAGGTAGGTGAGCCGCGTATGATCGATTCCCAGCAGATGAAGCAGAGTGGCGTGTACATCGTAGCAATAGGCCGGCTTGTCCACGGCCTTGTAGGACCAGTCATCGGTTGCCCCATAGCTGACGCCGCCGCGGATGCCACCCCCGGCCAGCCATGAAGTGAATCCGAACGGATTGTGGTCGCGCCCTTTGCTGCCCTGGCTGCAGGGCATGCGGCCAAACTCAGTGGTCCAATAGACCACGGTGTCATCGAGGAGCCCCCGCGACTTCAGATCCTTCAACAGACCCGCCACCGGCTTGTCCATGGCGACACCCATGTCCCAATGGTCCTTGGCGAGGTTTTCATGGCTGTCCCAGTTTCTGCGCGGGAATCCGTTATCGGCCCCGCTCCACAACTGCACAAACCGCACCCCGCGCTCGATCAGCCGCCGCGCCACCAGGCACCGGCGGCCCATGTCTTCGGTCAACGCATCGTCCATGCCATAGAGCCGACGCGTCGCTTCCGATTCTCCGTGCACCTCCATCACCTCCGGCGCGCTCAATTGCAGCCTGGCGGCCATCTCATAGCTTTGAATCCGCGCATCGAGGCGCGAATCTTCGGGCCGCGCTTCCTGGTGAGCCCGGTTCATTTTGGCCAGCAGCGCCAACCCGTCGCGTTCACTCTCCTTCGAGACGAACTTCGCCGAGGAGGGTGGAAACAGGTCATGGATGGGGTTTGGGGTGCCGATGCGGATGGTGGTTGCCTGGTGCGCCGCCGGCAGGAAACCTGATGACCAGTTGGCCGGCCCGTTCGGCGGCACTCCGCGCGGATCGGGCATCACCACGAACACCGGCAGGTTGGCGTTCATCGAACCCAGCGCGTAGGAGATCCAGGCTCCGGCGCTGGGAAAACCCGGCAGCACGAAGCCGGTGTTCTGCATGAAGGTGGCCGGGCCGTGTATGTTCGACTTCGAGATCATCGAATGGACGAACGCGATATCGTCCACGCATTCGGCCTGATGGGCGAACAGGCTGCTGACCCACTTTCCGCACTGGCCGTATTGCTTCCATTCCCAAGGGCAGGGCATCACCACTCCGGGGTTGCTCTGAAACAACTCCACCTTTTCGCCCGGATCCCATTTCTGCCCGGCGCGGCGGAAAAGCAAGGGCTTGTAATCAAAGGTGTCGCACTGGCTGGCGGCTCCGGACATAAAGAGCTGAATCACTCGTTTGGCCTTCGGCGGATGATGCGGGCCCGCCGTCTGCGCCATCATGTGGCTCAGCGCGACACCGCCGAGCCCGCCACCGTAACTCCAAAGAAATTCGCGTCTGGTCATTGCCGGCTCACGGGTAAAATCAGTCCAGGAAAAGGAATTCGTTGCTGTTGAACAGCAGCCGGGCCAGATTTTCGAGCCCATGGCGCCGCACGTGAGAGATTAACAATTCGCGCTCTTCGGCGTTGGGGTCCCGGCCGAAAAGCAACTGCGCCGCCATCCGCACCTGCGCATCGGGATCGGCGGACTGCTTGCGAAGCCGGGTGGCCAGGTGCTCCGCCATGCGCAGCATGAACGGGTTATTCCACAATGCCAGGGCCTGTATCGCGGTAAGCGTGGTGGTTCGCTTGGGCGCCAGCAATGACGGGTCCGGGCAGTCCAGCCGCTCCATGAACGGGTCCGGCACGCTGCGCACAATGAAGCGGTAAATACTGCGCCGGTAGCCGCCCTCCCCGTCCGGATCGAACTTTGCGTAATCGTAGACCGGCGAGTGATCGTTCTTGAACCAGAACAACTGGGCGCCGGGACCGCCCATCGCGAGGTCAAGCTTGCCGGCTGCGGCCAGCACTGAGTCGCGCACCGATTCGGCATCCAGCCGCAAGCGATTCATCCGCCACAACAGCCGGTTATCGGCATCGGCCTTGGCCGCATCCGGGCGATGCCGGGACGCCTGCCGGTAGGTCCGCGACATCACGATGAGCCGGTGCAGTTTCTTCAGCGAGCCGCCGGCGTCGTCCCGGAACCAGACGGCCAGCCAGTCAAGCAATTCGGGATGGGTGGGCAGCGAACCCATGCGGCCGAAGTCGTTCGGCGTATCCACCAGGCCCGCCCCGAAGTGATAGTGCCACACGCGGTTCACGATGGAGCGCCACGTGAGAACGTTGTCCCTGGCGGTGATCCAGCGGGCGAGTCCGGCCCGCCGATCACCTTCGAACCTCGATTCAATGCCAGGCACGCAGGATAGCGCGCCGGGCTCCATCACTTCTCCCGGGGCATTGACATTGCCGCGGTTGAGCAGGTGTACGGGACGCGGAATAAGAGAAGGGCGGAAGTTACCCACGCGGTCAAAGAAACTGGCGGCGGCGTACACCAGCTCCGGCTTGGGAAGGCGGGCGATTTCGGCGTCCAGCAGATTCACCTGCGCTTTCAACCGGTCAATCCCGCTGTAAGTCTCCGCCCCCACCAGAACGTCCACCAGTTCCTGCCGGCGCTTCTGATCGCGCGCCACCCGGTCGAGCAGCCTCTTCTTCTCTTCCGCCTCGGCCGCCGTCTTGGGATCGCCCATGTGGGTGGTGAGCAGCTTGCCGTCGCGAATCCGGTCGTCGAGTTCAACGATCTCATCGCTCGATGCGAACTCGACGCGGTCCATCAACGGCTGCAGTTCCACCTGTATCCTGCGTTTCAGGTCGAGTAACTCGCGGCGCCTGGAGTAAACCGCCGGGTCGCGGTCAAACGGCAGGTCGGCCCGGTCCACGCCCGCGAACACGGCCTGCAGGCGGTAGTAATCGGCCTGCGGGATCGGATCGAACTTGTGATCATGGCAGCGCGCGCAGTGGACGGTCATTGAGGTGAAGGTGGACATGGTGGCCGCCACCATATCGTCGCGATCGAGGACCCGGGTGATGTTCTTGTCAGTGGTCCCTTCCCGCAACTCCTGGTGGCCGACGAAATCCCACGGCCCCGCGGCGATAAAGCCGGTGGCGATGGTGGCCTCGGCGTCATTGGGAAACAGAACGTCGCCCGCCACCTGTTCCTGCACGAAACGGACGTACGGTTTGTCGGCGTTCAGCGCGCGGATCACGTAGTCGCGATAGGGCCAGGCATTGGCCCGGGGCTTATCCTTGTCGTAGCCATGCGAGTCCCCGTAGTGCACAACATCCAGCCAATGCCGCGCCCATCGTTCGCCGTAACGGGGCGAAGCCAACAAGCGGTCCACCAGCTTCTCATACGCGTTTGCGGAACGATCGGCCACGAACGCGCGGGTGTCTTCGGGTGACGGCGGCAGGCCATGCAGATCGTAAGAAAGGCGGCGGATGAGCGTCCGTCTGTCCGCTTCAGGCGATGGCGCGATTCCGTTCAGCCGCGCGCCGATGAACGAATCAATGTCCCCGGCTCCGGCCGGCTTCAGCGGACGCAGGGACCACCAGCGAGGATCCTCCCCCGAGCTGTCATCCTTGGCGCCCTGGGCGATCCACTGGCGGATGAGACCGGCTTCCGCGGCCGAAACGCGCGGCCCGGCCTTGGGCATGCGCGGCGGATTGCCGCTGATGGCCTGCAGCAACACGCTGCCCGCGGGATCGCCCGGCTTTACGATCGCCGCGACGCCACGATGAGCGCTAAGCGAGACACGTCCGCTCGGGTTCGTTTCGCCGTGGCAGAGCCTGCATTTTGCCTCCAGGATAGGCCGCACCTGGCGCGAGTAGCTGACCGCTCCGGCGGCCCAGACGGGCGCGGCTGCGAGGATGAGGATCCAGGTCCGAGTCACCGCTGTTATCTTATCGTGGTTACGGCGGGGGCCACCGGACTCAGGTGATTGTCCACATGGCAGACCCCGCGCACACACCACGCCGCGCGTTCCGCCTCATCCCGTTCAGCCCAACTGTCCACCGTGCCCCATAACGTGACATGATCGGCGCGGGTCTCCACGCGGATGCGCGCGGATCCTGAAATCCCGCATTGTCGCAATGCCGCCTCCACCTTTGCCTTCAGGCTTTCCGACTGCCCTTCTGACTTCACCTCGATACGATTCACCACCTGCCGCACACCGATCAGTTCCCGGATCAGCCGCTCAGCCGCCGCCCGCTGATAGTGCCAGCGCACCTCGCCTTCCAACGTGACAGCGCCGTGAACAACACGCACCTTCACGGAACCCGGTGGCACCTGCGTCGACCAGCTCAGCACGTTGGCAGAAGCGAGAGCAATCTCCTCGTCGTCGCGAACATGATCGCCAGGGAGGACCACATCCAGTTCATTAGCCAACCCGCGCACCCCTTTCACGCGCAACGCCGCATCGGAGGCAACCCGCACCTGAGCGGCGCTTCCCACATGGCCGGTCAGCGTCACGATTCCCTGGTGAACCGCAACGCCAATTCCGGCAGCCTCCAGTCTCGGGTCCAGCGCCAGTTGGTCTTCCACCTGCCTTCGGAG
>JANRLE010000220.1:0-63405 GCA_033762895.1 Bryobacteraceae bacterium
GCTTTGCTTGAAGGATGTGCTCCGGAGGCCGTCCCTCCGGTTCGGCAAACCTATCCACTTCCGCAGCTTCTACCGTAGCTGATGGTCCCATGATTGGACTCCTTAGGGCTGGTTGCCACTATCGACTTGCTGTGCAATCGCCGTGCCATTGCCGCCGTGACGAAATTAGTTGGATCACACCCGGGCTCGGCAACTTCAACATGCGGCTTCGGGCTTCCGACACTGGCGATTGGAGATGCCCAAGAGTACCCGGGAGTCCGGGAAGGGGGAAATCGCGCATAGTGTAGTGGTCATCTCAGTTGGCAACCTCAGCGTTGGCGCATACCTCTTGAACGTCCACTGCGGTAACATGCGAGAGATGACATCGGACCACCCGAACATCGGCAACACAAAGTATTTCGCCGTTCCTTTATGAGCCGCACGGCCCTGGTCCTTTCCGGCGGCGGACTGTTCGGCGCCTGGCAGGTGGGCGCATGGTGCGTTCTTGAAAAACATCTCAAACCGGACGTGGTCATCGGCTGCTCCATCGGTTCGCTGAACGGATGGGCCATTGCCGGAGGCGCGTCCGGTGAAGAACTGGCCGAATGGTGGCGCAGGGCCGCCGCCGAAGGCAGGCTACGCTGGCGCATGCCCCGCCATCCGCTGGACGGAGTCCTCGATTTTCATCAATTGGAGCGCTGGATTCGCGACCTCCACGCCGCCTTCCAGCCAAAGACCGAGTATCACGCCGTCATCACCGAGTTGTTCCGCCTCAAGCCCCGCATGGTCCATGGCAGCCACGTCACCTGGAAACACCTGGCCGCATCCTGCGCCCTGCTTGGCCTTCTTCCCCAACAGCGCGTCGGCGGCAAGGTCTACACCGACGGCGGATTGCTGGGGGCGTTGCCGCTGTGGGCCGCGCGCGAATCCGGCGCCACACTCACTATCGGATTGAACGTGATGCCGCGCATGCCATGGCCCGTTCGCGCGACACTGAAGCCGCTGCGCGCCCTTCGCGCCTCCCAATCCAGCCCGCGCGATTCCACCGTTGTCTTGGCCCCCTCTCGCCCGCTGGGCCCCTGGAAGCAGGGCATCGTCTTCGACCGGGCCCGCATCGAGCAGTGGATTGATCTGGGCCGCCGCGACATCGAGTCGGCGATGGTGGAAAAAACATTTCCACCCGAAAACGTTTTTACGGCATAATAGGGTTCTGGATCTGCCAATGCCTGAATATCGTATCTTCCGCATGAAAGAAAACGACCGCCAGCGCTTCCGCTGGCAGCCGCACACGGCCGGCGTCTCCATGGTGAAGCCGAAAGAGTACGACGAAGCCGGCTCCATTGAAGCGCCTCACGTCTACGCCGCCTGGGCGATCCTGAAGGACAGCGACCAGCCGCTCATTGTCGGCGACGTCCTCATCGGCCCCAATGACGACATGCGCATCCTCAAGTACGTCGGTTTTGAGGAGGCAAAGTGGATCATCCCGGAGGTAAAGTCCGGACTGGAGAACATTCCTCCGGCAGCCGGCCTCCCGATGACTCCGATGGCCGCTGAGCAGCGCACCTAGCTCGCCTTACGGGCCCGAATTGCAAGTAGCCCGAATTGCAAGTAGAATGCCTGCATGCGATTTGCCGCGCTCTGGTTGTGCGCACTCACTGTGTCCGGCGCCGACCGGTTCACGCCCCAGCAGCGCCGCTACTGGGCCTTCCAACCAGTAAATCGGGCCGCCCCCCCGGCCGTCTCCCACCGCGATTGGGTTCGTACTCCCATCGACAACTTCATCCTCCAGAAACTGGAGGCCAAAGCGATCGCACCCGGCCGCGAGGCCAGCCGCATTCAATTGATCCGCCGCGCAACGTTCGATCTCACCGGCCTCCCTCCCACACCGCAGGAAGTTCGCGCCTTCCTCGAAGACCCCTCGCCCGCCGCGTTTGAGAAGGTGGTGGATCGCCTGCTCGCCTCGCCCCAATACGGTGAGCGCTGGGCCCGCCACTGGCTGGACGTTGCCCGCTATGCCGAAAGCACTGGATTTGAGGACGACGTCACGCGCCCCAACGCCTGGCGTTACCGCGACTACGTCATCCACGCGCTCAATTCCGACAAGCCCTACAACCGTTTCGTGCGCGAGCAGATTGCCGGCGACGAGCTTTGGCCGCAAGATCCCGATGCCCGCGTCGCCACCGCCTTCAACCGCCACTACCCGGAGGAAGGCAATCAGAAGGACCTGCTGCTGGCCCGACAGGAAACGCTGCACGACATCACCTCGGTCACCGGCGCGGCCTTTCTCGGGCTCACCTTTGAATGCGCCCGCTGCCACGACCATAAGTTCGATCCCATCCTCCAGCGCGATTACTACCGCCTGCAGGCCTTCTTCTCCAACGTCGATCACGACGACCGCATTCCGCTGGTCACCGGCGATGAACTCCGCCAATACCAGCAGCGCCTGGCTGAATGGGAAGCAAAGACCGCGGCCATCTGGGACGAGATGGCCGCGCTGCTGATGCCCAAGCGCAACTTCACCCCCGCGCAATTGCTGGAACGCTATCCTGACTACGCCGTCCAGGCCATCAAAACACCCGACGCCGCACGCACGCCCATCCAGAGGTGGATGGCGCACCTGCTGGCAAGTAAAACCTGCGGCACCTGCCCTGTGAGGCCGAAACCCTATCTGGACCCTCTGTTCAAAAGCGTTGCATCGAAGCTGACCGGCGCCGACAAGGCCCGCTACGAACAACTTCAGGCGGAGTTGGAAAAGCTGGCGCCGCTCAAGCCGGAGGAAATCCCCATGGGTCCGGGCATGATCGATGTCGGTCCCGACGCGCCCCCCACCCATGTGCTCGGCGTTGGCCTGTACACCGATCCGCGCGAAGAGGTGGAGCCCGGCTTCCTTTCCATTCTCGATCCCGGTCCGGCCCAGGTTGCAAAGCCTGCCTCAAGTCAATCCACCGGCCGCCGCACGGCGCTGGCCAACTGGCTGGCAGATCCGGCAAACCCGCTCACCGCACGCGTCATGGTAAATCGCGTCTGGCATCATCACTTTGGCACGGGTATCGTTTCCACTCCCGGCGACTTCGGCACCATGGGCGCGCGCCCCACGCATCCCGAACTTCTGGACTGGCTCACCAGCGAATTCATCCGCAGCGGCTGGAGCCTGAAGCAATTGCATCGCCTCATCATGACCTCCAGCACCTACCGCCAGAGTTCGCTTCCCCGCACCGATGCGCGCAATGCCGATCGTGACAACAAGCTGCTGTGGCGATTCCCACCTCAGCGGCTGGAAGCCGAAACCATCCGCGATTCGGCCCTCGCCGTATCCGGCCTGCTCAACCCTGGCGTTGGCGGACCCAGCGTCTTTCCTCCCTTGCCCGCCGGCAAGCCACAGCCGGTAGGCGGATGGAACGAGAGTAAGAGCGCCGCCGACAGACAGCGCCGCAGCATCTACATCTTCATGCGCCGCAACGATCCTTATCCGATGCTCAACGCCATGGATCTGCCCGATTCCCACGAATCCTGTTCCCGCCGCAACCGCACCACCACCGCGCCCCAGGCGCTTACGCTGCTCAACAGCGCGCTCACCGCCGAGTGGGCCGCCGCCTTCGCCAACCGCGTGAGGCAGCAGGCCGGTCCTGATGCGCCGAAACAGGTGGAGGCCGCCTACCGGTTCGCCTATTCGCGCCCGCCCGCCCCAGGCGAGTTGGACACCGCCCTCACCTTCCTGTCCCGCCACGGAGCGCAACATTCGGCATCCGCCGCGCTGGTGGACTTCTGCCTGATGCTGATAAACTCCAACGAGTTCGTATACCAGTTCTGAGGCGCATATCCATGTCGAATGAAATCACCAGGCGCCGCCAGTTTCTTACCAGCGCCGGCAGTGGCCTGGGAGCAATCGCACTCGCCAGCCTGCTCACCGACAGCGGCGCGTTGCCTCGTCTCGAGGCCGCCGGTCCACTGACGCCAAAAAAGCCCCATCATCCGCCCCGCGCCAAGTCCGTCATCTTTCTCTTCATGGAAGGCGGCCCCAGCCACATCGACCTGTTCGATCCCAAACCCGAATTGGAAAAACTCGCCGGCAAGCTCACGCCGGAATCGTTCAAACTTCCCGTCACCAGCGCCACCGGTTCGCACCGTATGCCACTGGCCGGCACCCGCCGCAAATGGAAACAGCACGGGCAAAGCGGATTGTGGGTGAGCGACTGGTATCCGCACATCGCCGGTTGCGTGGATAAGCTGGCCGTGATCCGCTCCTGTTGGGCCGACGGACTCAATCACGTCGGTTCCGTACGCCAGATGAATACCGGATCGATCCTCGCCGGCCGCCCCTCCCTTGGCGCCTGGACCACTTACGGCCTCGGCGCGGCGAATCAGAACCTGCCGGCCTTCGTCGTGCTCACCGACGACAAGATTGTCCGCGGCGGGCCCACCAACTGGAGTTCCGGCTTCCTGCCGCCCACCTATCAGGGCACTCACTTCCAGAAGGACGGCCCGCCGATTCTCGATCTCAAGCCGCCGCCCGATGTCAGTGACCGCCGCCAGCGCGGGCGCCTGGATCTGCTGCGCGAGTTGAATGCCCGCCACGCCGCGCAGTACCCTTCCGACGAGGAACTGAACGCGCGCATGGAATCCTACGAGCTTGCTTACCGCATGCAGGGAGCCGCTCCCGCCGCGGTGGACATTGCCAAAGAGACCGAGGCGACCAGGCGCCTGTACGGAATGGACGACAAGGCCACCGCGCGCTTCGGCGGCAACTGCCTGCTGGCCCGAAGGCTGGTGGAGCACGGCGTGCGTTTCGTGGAGGTTTACTGCGGCAGCGGCAGCGGCTGGGACGCGCACACCGGCCTTGAGGAGAATCATACAAAATGGTGCCGGATCTCGGATCAGCCGATCGCCGGGCTGCTCACCGATCTGGAATCGCGCGGCCTCCTCAACGATACGCTGGTGGTGTGGGGCGGTGAATTCGGCCGCACGCCATTCACCGATTCCAATTCCTCCGGCGCCGGAGCGCAGTACGGCCGCGATCACAATCCCTGGGGCTTCACCATGTGGATGGCCGGGGGTGGAATCAAGGGCGGCCAGACCATCGGCGCCACCGACGACATCGGCTTCCGCGCCATCGACAAGCCCTATCACGTCCACGACATCCACGCGACGATTCTTCACCTGCTGGGCCTCAATCACCTCAACCTGACCTTCCTCCACAACGGGCGGCCGGAGAGGGCGACCATCAACGGCGGGAACCTGATCACCGAAGCGATTGCCTAGAAATATCAAAGGAGTCCCGCCAAATGCGGTACACGGCGCTCGTCGTCCTGTTGTTTCTCGCGGTCCCAACCCGCGCTCAGGTTCTCTACGGAACACTTACCGGAACAATCGAAGACGCCTCGGGCGCGGTCGTCCCCGGCGCAACAGTAAAAGTCGTGCAACCCGCCACCGGCCTGGAGCGGGAGACTGAGGCAAGCGCGACCGGAGCGTTCACTCTCACCAATCTCCCGCCAGGAGCCTATTCGCTGCAGGTCAGCGCAACCGGCTTTCAATCGGTTCAGCGCACCAATCTTGAAATCAGTATCAACACGGTGACCCGCGTCGACGTGCAACTCCAGGTGGGCGAGGTCAGCAACCGGATCGACGTGGAAGCCGGCGCCACGGCCCTGCAAACCGACAAGGCCGATCTCCACGTCGAACTTGGTTCACGGGAAGTCACACAATTGCCCGTGGGCGGCTATCGCAACTATCAGACGTTGATCAACCTCGTCCCCGGCGCGACGCCCGCGGGTTATCAGAATGCCGTGGTCGGATCGCCCGGCCGCGCCCTCACCACCAATGTGAACGGCACCACCCGCAACAACAACAATACCCGGCTCGACGGCGCTTACAACATGCGCGCCCACCTGCCGCACCAGACGCTCTACGTCCCGCCCATCGAATCGATTGAGACGGTGAATATCTCCACCAACAGCTTCGATGCCGAACAGGGGTTCGCGGGCGGCGCGGCCATCAACGTGGTCACCAAGTCCGGCACCAATCAGTTCCACGGAGTGTTCTTTGAGAACTTCGGCAATTCCGCCCTCAACGCCAAGAACTTCTTCTACCTCGAGGCGAAGAAACCCAAGTACGTCTGGAACACCTACGGCGGAACCATCGGCGGCCCCATCGTCCGGAACCGGCTTTTCTTTTTCGGAAGCTGGGAGGGAATGCGCGAACGGTCCACGTTCGCCCGCATCGCCACACTGGCCACGCCCGACCAGCGCGCCGGCAACTTCTCAGCCTACCGCACCAGCATTTACGACCCCGCCACCGGTGCCGCCGATGGCCGCGGGCGCACTCCCTTCCCCGACGCCGTCATTCCCGTGAGCCGCCAAAGCCCCGTCGCCCGCCGTCTGCAGGACCTGGCGCCGGCCGCCAACCTCAGCGGTACGGCGAACAATTTCTTCGCCTCCGCGCCCACGTCGTTTAATCGCGACAACTACGACGCCAAGATCAACTACAATCTCTCGGCCGCCACCGCCATGTGGGGCAAAGTGTCCATCATGGACGCCCTCGTCCAGTCCCAGTACAACCTGGGCGAAGCCGGCGGCCAGGGCATGATCAATGGCGGCGGCGCCGGCACAGGAAAGGTGCGCGCCCGCGTCATCACGCTTGCCGGGACACACCTGCTGCGGCCCAATTTCCTCATCGACGGCAACCTCTCATTCAGCCACGATCCCCTTGACCTCGTCCATTCCGATTCCGGCCGCAATCTCGGCGCCGAAATTCTGGGCATTCCAGGAACCAACGGCCCGGATGTGCGGCAAAGCGGCCTGCCGATCTTCAACATCGCCGGCTATGAGAACTACGGCAATCCCTATCCCTGGATGCCGAAGTATGTCAACGACAATTCCGTCACCATTGCCGGAAACGCCGGTTGGCAGAAGAGCGCCCACGACATCCGCTTCGGCATCGACATGACCCGCGCCACGCTGAACCACTGGCATCCCGAGGTGGGCGGCAACGGGCCGCGCGGGCGCTTCACCTTCGCCGGCGGCATCACAGCGTTAAACGGCGGCCCGGCGCCCAATCAGTTCAACACCTATGCCGCCTACCTGCTGGGCCTGCCTTCCGGCGTCGGCAAAGCAGTTCAGGTGGTGGATCCATCCGATCCGCTTGAACGCCAGTATGGACTCTATTTCCGCGATCGATGGCAGGCCACCCGCAGCCTTACGCTCACTCTCGGCATCCGGTGGGAATACTTCCCGCTCATGAAACGCGGCCCGAATCGCGGCATTGAACGCTATGACTTCGAAACCGACAAAGTGCTGGTGGGCGGGTTTGGCAACGTGCCGGCCAACACCGGCATCACCACTACCAAGCGGCTGTTCGCGCCCCGTGTCGGCGCGGCCTGGCGCATCAGCACGGGCGCCGTACTCCGCGCGGGCTATGGCATCAGCTATGAGCCTTACCCGCTCGCCGCCTCGTTCCTGTTCCCCTATCCGGTGATGGTGAGCCAGGACTTTAACGGAGTGAACACCTTCGCCCCGTTCGCTCCCATTGAGCAGGGCATCCCAGCCATCGTCTCGCCGGATTTATCCTCGGGCGTGGTTACCCTGCCTCTCACCGCCACCACCCAGACCCTGCGCGCCGGCAACTTCAGCCGCGGCTACGTCCAATCCTTTAATTTCACGTTGGAACGCCAGTTGCCCTGGGGCTTTGTCGGTTCTGCAGGTTATGTCGGCACCCGTACCATCCGCCAGATGTCCAGTATCAACGTCAATGCCGCGGAACCCGGCGCAGGCCAGGCCGGCCGCCCCCTTTCCACCCGCTTCGGACGCAGGGTGGATCTGTCGGTGATTCAGCCGTTTCAGACCGGCAATTATGATTCCCTCCAGGCCCGGCTCGATCGCCGCATGGCCAGAGGACTCACCAGCAAGATCGCCTATACCTGGAGCAAAGCCATCAATTGGACCGACGACTCGGCCGGCGGCCTTTTCTTCAATGCGCCTTCGCAACTCGCCCGCAACCGCGCGCTTGCCAACTACGACCGTCCGCACAACTTCCGCTGGGCCTGGGTGTATGAATTGCCGTCGCGAGCGCCCACCGCCCATTTGCTCTCCCGCGCCGTTCTTTCCGGCTGGCAGATCAACGGCATTTTCAGCGCTTACTCCGGCACGCCGTTCTCCGTGACCGCGGCCAATACCTCGCTCAATGCGCCCGGCAACAACCAGACCGCCGATCTGGTCAAGCCGTCCGTGGCCCGGCTGGGTGGCATCGGCCGCAACTCGCCGTTTTTCGACCCGGCGGCGTTTGTTCCGGTTACCGCGGTTCGCTTTGGCAATGCCGGACGCAACATCCTTCGTGGCCCCGGCTTCGTCAATGCCGACATCGGCGCGTTTCGCAATTTCGCGCTGTCGGAGCGCTGGAAGATGCAGTTCCGGGCCGAGGCCTTTAACGTCACCAACACGCCCAAATTCACCAATCCGGCCGCCAATGTGAGCGCCGGAGGGTTCATGACCGTGACCAGCGCGTTGACAACCAGCGGGGCCGTGGAGGGTGGAGAACGCGTGGTCCGTTTCGCCTTGCGTTTCTCGTTCTGATTCCCCACAAAAGAGCCTGAGAATTTTCCTCCCCTCGTCCCACTACCTTTGAAATGGGACTCTATCGCACGCGCAGCGCCGCTGTCTACGGCATCGACGCACACCTCATCGACGTCGAAGTCGATCTCTATAACTCCGGCTCCACGCGTGACTTCGCCACCGTCGGCATGCCGGACACCGCCGTTCGCGAAAGCCGCGAACGCATCAAAAGCGCACTCATCAACTCCGGCTTCGGCTACCCCGGCAAAGCCGTCACCATTAATCTCGCCCCGGCCAACGTGCGCAAGGAGGGCGCAGGCTTCGACCTCCCGATGGCCATGGGCATCCTCGGCGCCATGGGCACGGTGGGGAAGAACGAAAAGTTTGTTCTGGTGGGAGAGCTCTCCCTCGACGGCGGCATCCGCCCCATCCGGGGCGCCCTCTCAATGGCCGTGTGCGCCCGCCAGCAGGGCGTTCCCAACCTCATCGTCCCCCAGGAAAACGCCGCCGAATCGGCCGTCGTCGAAGGCGTGCGCGTCTTTGGCGTTCGCCACCTTTCTGAAGCCGTGGCGCTGCTGCGCGAGCCCGACAAGTTCACTCCCGAGTTGCCCGCGCCCGTTTCGGTGGCCGCCGCCCAACCCGATGATCTCGACTTCAAAGATGTTCGCGGCCAGACCACCGCCAAGCGTGCCCTCGAAGTGGCCGCCGCCGGCGGACACAACGTGCTGATGGTGGGACCGCCAGGATCGGGCAAAACCATGCTGGCCAAACGTATGGCCGGCATCCTGCCCCCCCTGACTTTTGAAGAAGCCATCGAAACCACCAAGGTCCACAGCGTCGCCGGACTCCTTCCTCGCGGAGCGGGACTGCTGAGGGAACGCCCCTTCCGCTCCCCGCACCACACCATCTCCGACGCCGGACTGATTGGCGGCGGCTCCGGCACCCTGCGTCCCGGCGAAGCCAGCCTTGCCCACCACGGAGTGCTCTTTCTCGACGAGTTACCGGAGTTTCCCCGCAACGTCCTGGAGTTACTCCGCCAGCCGCTGGAAGACCGCGCGGTTACCCTGGCGCGCTCCAACATGACGCTTTCCTTTCCCGCCGGTTTTATGCTCGTGGCCGCCATGAATCCCTGTCCCTGCGGATTCTATGGCGATTCCACCCGCGAGTGCCGCTGCACCGGCGCCATCATCCAGCGTTACCTCGGCAAGATCAGCGGCCCACTGCTTGACCGCATCGACATGCACATCGAAGTGCCCGCCGTGCCCTACAAGGAGCTGCGCGGCCGCGACGACGGCGTCTCCTCTCATCAGATGCGGGAGCGCGTGCTGGCCGCCCGCGACCGCCAGCGCCAGCGCGGTTTCTACAACTTCGCCATCCCCGTTTCGCAGCTTCGCACGCTTTGCGCGCTGGATGACGCCGGCGAACGGACGCTCGAAATGGCGGTCCGCCGCATGGGCTTTTCCGCCCGCGCCCATGACCGCATTCTGAAGGTGGCCCGCACCATCGCCGATCTCGACCGCGTCGAAGCCGTGAGCGCCAAGCACCTGGCCGAAGCCGTGCAGTACCGCAGCCTCGATCGCGACTATTGGACCTGACCGGTTTCGTTGATAGACTGAAGGAGAACGGATGAACCCGCAAGTACAGGCATGGATGCCCGCCGTGCTCTCGCTGTTTGGGACGCTAATTGTAGTTGTGTTCACTGCTTGGTTGAACACCCGCGCAGTCATCGCACAGATCGACGCGCTGAGGGCCGAGATGCGCGGTGAGACCGGAACGCTGCGGGCGGAGATGGGAACATTGCGGGCGGAGATGGGGACGCTGCGCGCCGAGATGAAGCAGAGTATGGCTGACCTCGAGATGCGCCTCACGGTCCAGATCGCCAACCTCTCTCACCGCGTGGAACGCCTGGAAGACCAGCGCGGCGGTCTTGTGCGCCCCTGACCTCAGAAGAGCGCCACCCCGAAAAGCGCCACCCCGAAAAGCGTATGATGTGGAGGTCCACTTCGCTCTAACGGGAGAATCCAATGAAACTGTTCCTTTCCCTGGCGCTCGCCGCCGCCACTCTCACCGCCGCCGACGTCACCTTCGTCGGCCATGAAAAGGTCGCCGCTGCCCTCGCCAAAGGCGGCCCCCTCGTCAAGGCGTCCGATCTGCTGGTCTCGGGCAGCCACCGCGAAAAGGGTGGGCAGGTGGAGGTTCACGACAAAGAGACCGACATCTTCTACGTCACCGACGGCGCCGCCACACTGGTCACCGGCGGCACGTTGATTGGCGGAAAACAGACCCGCCCCGGCCAGCATCTCGGCACGGGCATCGAAGGCGGGCAGACTCACCACCTCACCAAGGGCGATGTCATCGTTGTTCCCGCCGGAACTCCGCACTGGTTTAAGGAAGTGCCAAAGTCGGTCAGCTACTACGTGGTCAAGGTACTGAAACAATAGGTACCCCCATCCGGGGGTTCCTCAAAGTGCTTGCAAGTAACCCGTTTCTGGCTTAGTCTCTTGAGAGGCTCCGATCCAAGACTTGATCGGGCAATCAGTTCAAGAGGTATGAAATGCCATTGACGAATCGGCTGTTTGCGGAAGCTTTGGGCACTTTCTGGCTGGTTTTCGGCGGTTGCGGCAGCGCGGTGCTGGCCGCCGCCTTTCCTGACGTGGGTATAGGACTACTGGGCGTCTCTTTCGCCTTCGGTCTAACTGTCCTAACCATGGCTTACGCCATCGGACATATTTCCGGCTGCCATCTCAACCCCGCCGTCTCGGTGGGCCTGATGATGGGTAAGCGCTTTCCGGCGTCCGAACTCGTGCCCTACATCGTCGCGCAGGTCATCGGCGGTATCGCCGGAGCCGGCGTGCTGTACGTGATCGCATCGGGTAAGGCCGGCTTCGATCTTGCCGGCGGCTTCGCCTCCAACGGCTTTGACGCCCACTCACCCGGCGGCTACACCATGATGGCGGCCCTGGTGGCCGAAGTCGTACTCACCTTCATGTTCCTGATCATTATCCTCGGCGCCACTGACCGCCGCGCTCCGGCTGGCTTTGCTCCTATCGCCATCGGCCTGGGGTTGACCCTCATCCACCTCATCGGAATCCCGGTGACGAACCTTTCGGTGAACCCGGCGCGCAGCACCGGCCCCGCGGTGTTTGTCGGCGGCTGGGCGCTGCAGCAACTCTGGCTGTTCTGGGTCGCTCCCATCATCGGCGCCGCCATCGCCGGAATCGCTTATAACGCGGTCTTCGAAGAATCCAACGAGAAGGCCAGGTCCGCCCGCGCCTGAGGCTGGTTCGGAATCGTGTGCCGCGCGCCGCACTTTGGTAGCATGTCGCCATGTCCGACTCGACGCGCCGCCGATTCCTTAGTTCCGCCCCGCTTGCCGCCGCCGCTCCCCAACCAGCCGGCCCGGCAGCACAGGCCCAACCAGCGAAACGAACCTACCGCCGCTCTCAACTGGCGCCCGAAGGCGCGGTGAAGAAGCTCTCGCCCAACCTGTATCTGTTTGAGGACACCTGCAACGTTTACATCATCCGCGACGGTCCCCGTTGCGTGCTCATCGACTTCGGCTCCGGCAAAGTGCTGGATCACCTGCGCGGGCTTGGCATCACTCAAGTCGACTGGATCCTCCACACCCACCATCATCGCGACCAGTGCCAGGGCGACTACAAAGCCGCCGCGCGCAACATTCCCATCGCCGTGCCCGCCCACGAGCGCCATCTCTTCGAGGACGCCGAAAACTTCTGGCGTAACCGCCGCGTCTTCCACCTTTACTACGTCCGCAACGACTTCAACACCGTCACCGAAAACATCCCGGTCGCCCGGCCCCTAACCGACTACTCCACTTTCCGCTGGCTGAAAACTGACTTTTTCATCCTCCCCACACCCGGCCACACCCTGGGAGCCATCACCCTGCTTGCCACCATTGACGGCAAAAAGACCGCATTCTCCGGTGACCTGATGTACGCGCCCGGCAAAATCGCCAACCTCTACGACACCCAGATCAACTACGGCGGTTCGGAAGGCATCGACCTCGGCATCTATTCGCTTTCCCGCCTGCGTGAGCTAAAACCCGCTCTGCTGTGCCCCTCGCATGGCGATACGCTGCAAGACCCCGATTCCGGCATCGGCCAGACTATCTCCCGACTCACCGACTACTACCGTTTCCAAACCGGGAACGATCCCTCGGAAATGAACAAGGCCTACGCCGTCAGCCCGCACCTGGTCTGCCACTACCAGACCACCTCCAGCTTCTACGCCATCATCAGCAACAGCGGCAAGGCCATGTTCATTGACTACGGCTCAGCCAGCGGCATCCACTTCGGCAACTTCGAGCGCGCCACCGCCGCCACTGACCGCATCCGATTCGTCGAACACTCCATTGACGATCTGAAGCGCAGCTTCAACATGAAGTCCATCGACGTGGCCATGCCCAGCCACATGCACGATGACCACATGAACGGATTCCCCCACCTCACCCGCCATCATGGCGCCCAGGTCTGGTGCTACGAGAACATGGTGGACATTTTCCAGAACCCGCGCGGCCACAACCTTGGCTGTACGCTCGGTGAGCCATTCAAAGTCTCCCGCTCTTTCAAACACGGCGAAAAGTTCAAGTGGGAGGAGTTCGAATTCGAAATCACCCACTCGCCCGGCCACACCGAATATCAGATGGCGCTGTTTACCACCATTGACGGAAACCGCGTGGCCTTCACCGGCGATGCCTTCTTCCCCAATCCGCGCAACGACGGCACGCTCCGTCACAACCTCATCTTCCGTAACCACGTGGAAAACGACAGCCACCTCAAGTCCATCCGCAACCTCGTCGACCATGAACCCACCATGATCGCGCCCGGACACGGCCGGCCCTACCCGGTGGACAAACAGATCATGCTCGCCACCGAGCAGAAGTTCCGCACCCAACAGCAGTTCTTCTTCGACCTGCTGCCGGAAGGCGAAACGGACTTCGGCCTGGATCCCAGTTGGGTCAAGATCTATCCGTATCAAATGCTGCTGTCGCCCGGTGCTGCCGTGAAGGCGGAAATCCGCGTACAGAATTACCGCGCCGATCCCATGAAAATGGAAGTGGCGCTCATCACGCCCTCTGAATGGCAGATCACTCCCGGCCTGCTGCGCTTCGACGTCCCGGCCAAAAGCCACGCCAGCCATGCCTTCACCATCACGATACCCAAGGGTTGGACAGCGCCCTCTCCACGCCTTGCCATCACCGCCGACGTCCGCGCCGGCGGCCGCTACCTCGGCCAGATCACTGAAGCCGTGGTGGACTTACACTGAAGGGATGCCTGTCCTCATCCCAACACCCACCCGGGTAGAAGCGGCTGGAACCAAGCCCAAACTGATCGACGAAGTCATCGGGAACGTCAACACCAAAACCGCTCACGTCAGCCTGGCCCACATGCGCAGCCCCGGCGGCTGGGAAGAACCCGGCCAACGGCCCGAGTTCGATGAGATCACCTACGTCCTGAAGGGAATGGTCCGCGTGGAACACGAAAACGGCGCCATCGACGTGCACCCCGGCCAGGCCGTAGTTACGGAAAAGGGTGAGTGGATCCGTTATAGCACGCCCCTGGACGAGGGCGCCGAATACATCGCCATCTGCCTCCCCGCGTTTACACCTGAAACAGTTCACCGCGACGCGTAATCGATGTCCGGGACGTGCGCGACGTGTTTTAATGGAGCGTGTTCAAAGCGAAAATCGAAACGCTCGCGGTGCATGCCGGCCGGCACGTCGATCCCGCCACCGGCGCCGTCGCGTCGCCCATCCATCTTTCCACCACGTTCGAACGGGACGCCGCCGGAAAATGGCCGCGCGGTTTCACCTACTCGCGTGAGGAAAACCCCAACCGCCAGGCGCTCGAAGAATGCCTTGCCGCCATCGAAGGCGGCAGCCACGCCCTGGCCTTCGCCTCCGGCCTCGCCGTAGTAACCGCGGTCGTCCAGGGCATGGAGCCCGGTGACCACCTCATCTTCCCCGATGACGTTTACTACGGCCTCCGCCGCGTGGTGGGAGAGGTTTTCGAAAAATGGCAACTCGACATTTCCTTCGCCGACATGTCCGATCCGGCCGCCATCGCCAGCGCCATCAAACCCTCCACGCGCCTGCTGTGGGTGGAGACGCCATCCAACCCTATGCTGAAAATCTGCGATCTGGCAGCCATCGCCGCCATCGCTCACAAGGCCAACGCCATCAGCATCTGCGACGCCACCTTTACTACCCCGGTCATCCAGCGGCCGTTCGATTTCGGAATCGACATGGTCATGCATTCCACCACCAAGTTCATCGCCGGACATAGCGACGTGGTGGGCGGCGCGCTCATCACGAAGTTCGACAACTATCTGTTCGAACGCTGCCGCAAGTCGCTCAGGTATGGCGGCGCCGTGCCGTCACCCTTTGATTGCTGGCTGGCCCGCCGCGGGATCGATACCTTACCCCTGCGCGTACGCGCGCAATCGGCCAACGCTCTGCAGATCGCCCGGTTTCTCGCCGGCCACCCCGCGGTGGAGCGGGTCCACTACCCCGGCCTCGCCGCCCACCCCGGCCACGAACTCGCCGCCCGGCAGATGCCCTCCGGATTCGGCGGCATGCTCTCGTTCCAGGTGCACGGCGGAAAGAAGGAAGCCATGGCGGTGGCCGCCCGAGTCCGCATCCTCACCCGCGCCACAAGTCTCGGCGGCACCCACAGCCTGATCGAGCATCGCGCATCGGTGGAAGGCGCCAAAAGCAAAACGCCCCAGAACCTCCTGCGCCTCTCGGCCGGGATCGAAAATGCCGGCGACCTCATCGCCGACCTCGACCAGGCCCTGCATGCCTGACCTGCGCTATACTTGAGATCAAGTATCCACTCCAATGAGCGCAGATGGCTGCGGTTTAGACTGCATCAATTGTTACGCGCTGGTCGCTTACCTCCCGGATCCCCTCGCGGCGTTCCTGGATGAGTTAAGACTCCGGCTGATTCCTGGCTGTAAGCCTCACGCACACGTCACCCTCTTGCCTCCACGGCCGCTTGCCGACCCCGAGGAAGCTCTGCGCCAGCTTCGGCGGCGCATGGCGGACGTTCCGGCATTTGAAGTACAGGCTTCCGGACTGGCGGTATTCCCCAGAACGGACGTGATCTACGTCGATATTGGGCAGGGCCGCGATACGCTCATCGATCTTCATGCCCAGCTCAACCGCGACGCCCTCTGGTTCGACGAGCCTTTCCCCTATCATCCCCACATCACGCTGGCGCAGGAGATTCAACCGGGCCGTTTGGAAGAACTGGAGGCCATCGCGCGCCAAGCCTGGTCCGGTTATCCCTATCCGAGAATGTTCCCCGTCGAGGATCTGGTGTTCGTTCAGAACACGGTCCAAAACAACTGGCTGGACTTGGCTTCGGTGCGGCTCCGCGAACAGAGCCGCGACCTTGAGGGAGCGCTGGTTTAGCAGGCCCTGTTAGCGCTGCTTCAGCGGAATCAACGTGACCTTGTTGGCCTCGATGGTCACCTGCTGATCGATTTCGCCGTGGATCGGGGAGCTGCACTTCACCCGGTAGGTGCCCGGAGGCATCAGCCAGCCGCTGCCGCGGTTGTTCATCTCATCCAGGTAACCGTAGAACTTGTCATTGATGTACACCGGGCTCACATCGCCAGCCGTCACCGAGATGAACGACTCGGATTCACCACCCCCGAAACGAAGCCGTCCGTAAGGCGGCGGCACCAGCGGAAGCTCCTTCAGCTTGAAGCTGATCTTGGCCGTCTTTCCCGGCTGTACGGTGACCTTGGTCGTGAAATCCTCATAACGGGGATCACTGATGCGGATCTCATGCTCGCCGGGTTCCACCGTGTACTTTTCGGGCACCGTGAACCGCACGGCAGGCCCCACGTACTTGCCATCGACAAAAACACCCGCGCGGCCCGGTTTACCGCGGGCCTTGATGGCGCCCGGTTTGTCCTGGGCAGTCGCCGACAGGGAGCAGAGAAGAGCTAGAAGAACAGGAAGCAGTCGTCGCATAGTTCCAGATTACCATTCATACACGGTTCTAGTCCCCCAACCGGTACACCAGGTACTTTCCGTTTCCATACGCCACCGGCCAGCCGGCGATGCGATTCTTCGCTTCCACCGCCAGAAAATCAATTCCCAGACGCGCGTATTCCTCACGGCTCGCCCGCTTTGGATCAAAGCCGATGGCCATCGCCTGTTGCCACCGGGGCAACCAGGCGTCCATGTACTTGCGAAGGTAGTTCACCTGCCCGCCGCCTTTCCAGTCTACGTAGACGGCGCGCAGCGCATTGGCCCGGAAAATTCCAGGATGCAGCGACTTGGCGGCGTCCGGAAACAGGAATACCGCATCCTTTGGCGTCTCGCGCTTTGCCCAGGCCGCCAGATCGTAGATTTCCGGCGTGTGCAAATCGGGGTAGTTTCGAATTCCAGCAAGATTCGGGATCGCCAGGTACGGCATTACCGCCGCGGCCATCAACGCCGCCCCGCCCGCGCGCCCACGAAGCGAAACCAGCAAACTGGCAGCCACCCCCAGCCCGATCACCACCATCGCGATCCGCCGCGTGGTGGGGTTCGTCCAGTCGAGCAGCGCCTGCACCGGACCGCTTCGCGACGGCAGGCTGTAGACCACCACGAACCACGCAAACGCCTCCCACCAGCGTTTCTCACGCGCCGCAACGATGCCCGCCGCGGCCCCCAGAATCCCCGCAAAAGCCGTCACATAAAGCAGCGCCCGCGCCGGCTGAATCTGCGGGATCAGGTTCCATTTCAGGCCTTCCAGCAGCACCCACGAAACCGGCACGCTGGCCACGCCGATCGCCAGCAGCGCGCTCACCAGGATGCGCAGGTCCACCGCCAGTTTCGCCCGCAGCCTCCATAGCGCCAGCAACGCCGCCGCCAGCATGATCGCGTGATGCACGTAATAGCGCGGCTGCCACATCGACACCCAGTTGTAGGATGCCCGCTCCCGCATCACCTTCTCCTGCGCGTCATCGATCCTGGTGAAGAACTCCTGCTTCTCACTTTGCCCGGTCTGTAGCTTCGCCAGCACCAGCAGCAGCGCTACGCCCATTGCCATCGCCACCAGGCCGCGCACCATTTTCCGCCGGCCCGGCAGCATCGCCAACAATGCGTATCCCGCCCAGAACGGATACACCGCCGGCACCTGATAGAGGAACGAAAGCGCCGCAGCGCAGCCGGCCCGAAAATACCACGCATGCGCTGTCAGCCCGATTGCCAGCATCGTCAGACCCACCGCGTTCGCCCTGGGCACCGGTTCGTATTCAAACGTGATGATGGAAGGGCCCGTAATCCAGGCGCCCAGTCCGAAGCAGGATGCCACCAACACCGCCGCGGCAGACCCCAGCCCCAGCGCCGTCACAAACAGGTAAACGCCCGCCAGCGCGCAGAACCGGAATACCAGTTGCTGCAGCGCCAGCACCTTCGGGAAGTCCAGCCCCGTGATTTTGTTCAGCCCCAGCGTGATCTCGTCATAGGCCGTAAACGAGACGTGTTGCCCGCGGATCAGCAGTTCGTTTTCAAAAACCGACGGATCCCTCAGCCGCTCCAGCAGCGGCATGTAGATCTGCGTGTCCGACTGAAGATAGGTGTGCCCGGGAATGGTGAAGAAGCCGAGGAGAGTCAACGCGGCCAGTGCAAGTGCTGCCCCTCCCTGCTCGCGCATTATTGGGGCAGTTTCTCCAGAAGTTGCTTCGCCCAAACCCGGTTCGGGTTCAGCGCCAAAGCCTTTTCCAGCGCCTTGCGCGCATCGGCGGCAAGATTGTTCTTGCGCAGCGCAACACCCAGCCACACGTGGGCGTCGGCGGACTTGCCGTTTAACTCGATGGCCTTCTCCAGATCTTCCACCGCCTTCTGCACTCCGCCGCCGAACTGCGCCGGCAGGTAGTAATTCCCCACCCCGCGGCTCATCCACGCGTCAGAGGACTTCGGGTCAATCTCAATGGCCTTGTTCACTTCGTCCATGGCGCACCGGCCGTATTTGAGTCCGGCCAGCACGTTGGCCGGAATCACCTGCCCGCAAAGCGTGCCCAACAGCCGGTGGAATTCGGCGTTGTTGGGTTCCATCTCGACGGCCCGGCGCGCTGCCTGCACGCCGGCTTCGGCGGCGGTCTTGGCTTCGGCCTTCATGCGCAGTTCCAGATTCACTTCAGCCAGATAGGAGTTGGCCAGCGCCAGTTTGTACTGCGCCTTCGCATCGGCGCCGTTCTTCTGGGCGTTGACGTTAAGTTCGGCGATCAACTTTTCCAAGCCGGCTCTGTCCTGCCGGTCCCGCGCTCCCCGTAAATCGGCGGGATTGATCGCAAGCAGGCTTTGTACGACGATCAAAGCAGTTGCGAACCGCATATTGTTCTTATTGTAGGGCAACGGCGCGGCGGCCACAATCGATTGCCTCAACAAGGGAAGCGGTGACTCAATCCAGATCCTTCGGCAGGACACCCGGCAATGAGGCTTTCAGGAATCGCTCAGCGGCCGAAGGCTCAGAGGAGGCCTTTCTCTTTGAGCCGGTCGCGAGTTTCTTCGACGCTCATCAGCGCGTCATGAGCCAGCATCCGCGAGGCGATCAGCCGGGCCTCCGTGCGTTGCGCGAACTTCTCGAACGCCCGTAGAAGTTCGCTCTGCGAGTCCCGCGTGAATTCCTGAGCCCGGGCCTCCGCGGCGGCAATTTCACTGTGGAGCTTCGCGTCAAACTGCGCCATCAGAGCAGCGGAAACCTGGCGCATGAACTCCATCAGCCGCTGCTCCGATGCCTGCTGCTCGGCCTTGAGACGTTGTTCCAATGCCTGCGTCTCGGCCGTGAGACGTTGCTCCAATCCCTGTAACTCCGCCGAAAGTGCAGTGCGCGTCACCGGCGCGTTTCCATTGTCCATGCGATTCCCTGCCTTCCCTTACGCTAGCAGCTTCCCGCTACGTTCCGCTCGGCTCGAACTTCCACGCCGGCGGCGTGATGCCTTTCACGCGCAGATACACCACCGCCTGGCCGCGATGGTGCGCCGTGTGCATATAGGCGCGCATGCAGAGATCGGTGCCCGAGTGTGGCGGCAGCCGCGGGCTGAATTTATAATCGGCGCGGACCAGTTCCTTCTCCGTCATCTTACGCAACACCTCGTCGATCCAATCGAAACTGGCGGCGAGGAACGTACGCACCGAGTCGCGGTCCTTCACCTTCGGCGGCTCCGGCGCCTGGCCGATATTGAAGGCTTTGAAGTAGGCGTTGTTGGCCCGCGCGATGTGATCGAACTGGTCGGCGAATCCACGCTGCGCCGGGTTCGGCTTCACCTCCATGCCGTCGGCGGGCATGGCGTCAAAAATCGCCAGCGTGTAAGTCCTGGTGTCCTGCCAGTGGTGGATGAACGTGTCCCGCCACTGTTTGGCGAAAGCATTGTTCCATCCGGCTGTCTGCGCCATCGCTGTCGTGCTCATTCCCGCCAGCGTTCCAAGAGCGTTGCGTCGTCTCATTGCGTAAGGAATCCTAACACAACGCCCGGCCCGCGCGACGTGATATCGTTGCCGAATCCGCATGGTAGAAACACGGACTCGATACTGGGTGCTGGTGCTGGCGTTCCTCGGCGCCGTGATCACCTATCTGGACCGTGTCTGCATGTCCGTGGCGGCGCCCGCCATGACCGCCGAACTGGGCCTGACGAAGATCCAGATGGGTTACGTCTTCAGTTCGTTCGCTCTCGCCTACGCCATCTTCGAGCTGCCCGCCGCCTGGCTGGGCGATTTGTGGGGCCAGCGCAGGACCATGACCCGCATCCTCGGCGCCTGGTCCCTGTTCACGGTGCTGACCGGCGTCGTGCGGGGCTATCCGCTGCTGCTCGCCACACGCTTCGCCTTCGGAGCGGCCGAGGCCGGCGCATTCCCCACCCTTTCCCGCGCCCTGTCAAGATGGTTTCCCGCCGATGAGCGCAGCCGGGCCAACGGCATCATGTGGATGGGCGCGCGGCTGGGCGGAGCGATTTCGCCCCCTCTGGCCGTGGCGCTGATGGCCATGGTCGGCTGGCGGCCCACCTTTTGGATTTTCGGATCTGTGGGTCTACTGTGGTGCGCCGTATTCTGGTTCTGGTTCCGCGACGATCCGGCCGAACACCGCGGCGTGAGCCAAAGCGAACTGCGGCGCATCACCTCCATGGGCACGGCGCCGGCGCCGCAGCAGGCCCATCGCGTCCCCTGGAAGACCATGCTGATGAGCCCGGACATGCTCGCGCTGTTCTGGGCCTACTTCGCGTCCGGCTTCGGATTTCTCTTCTTCGTGAGTTGGCTGCCCACCTACCTGATGACTGAGCACGGGCTGACCCTGACACAATCGGGCATTTATGCGGCCGCGCCACTGGCCGGCGGCGCCGCCGGATGCGCGCTGGGCGGCGTGCTTTCCGATTGGCTGGTGCGCCGTACGGGCAGCCTCAAGTGGGGCCGCCGCATCGTGGGCGCTTCGGGTTTCGCATTGGGAGCCGTCGGCTTCTTCGCAGCCATGTTCGCCCACAGCCCTGAGGCGGCGATTTTCTGGCTGACCTTCTCTTCCGCCACCCACGATCTGACGCTGCCCGTGGCCTGGTCCACCTGCGTCGATGTCGGCGGCAGGTTCGGCGGCACGGCCTCGGGATTCATGAACGTCGCTTCCAGTATTTCCGGCATGCTGTCGCCGGTAGCGGCCGCCTGGCTCTCCCAGATTTTCGGAACGTTTCATCCTTTATTCGCCATCGCCGCCGGCGTCTACCTCATCGGCGGCCTGCTATGGCTCTACATCGACGCGGAAAGGACCCACAATGCCTCGCATTGATTATCTGTATCAACACTACACATGGCCCGAATTAGGGGAGGTGGCAAAGAAGCAGCCCGTGGTGGTGCTGCCCATCGGATCGGTGGAAGACCACGGACCGCACCTGCCCCTGGACGTGGATAACTTCCTCATCTGGAGCATCTGCGAAGCCGCCGCCCAGCGCGCCGAAGGCGATATTCTGCTCATGCCCATCATCCCCTACGGCTTTGAGACGCATCACATGGATTTCCACGGAACCATCGACATCCACATGGAGCACCTGCTTCACTTTGTGCTGGATGTGACCAGGAGCGTGGCCCATCACGGCTTCCGCCGCATTCTCATCGCCGACGGCCACGGTTCGAACATGCCCATCCTGGACCTGGTGGCCCGCCGCACGATTCTGGAGACTGAAGCGCTGTGCGCGGCCTTCATCTGGCCTCAGCTTGCCATTCCGGAGATCCGCAGGATTCGCGAATCGGGCCGCGGCGGCATGTCCCACGCCTGTGAACTGGAGACTTCCGTCTATCTGCATCTGGACGCCTCCCGCGTTCAGTTCGACAAGGCGGTGAAGGAACAGGAGATGCCGGCATCCGATTTTATCTGGTCCGATCTGATCGACGGCGGCCCGATCCGCATGATGGATTATTGGACCTGCTTCAGCAAGAGCGGCGTTAATGGCGATCCCACGCTGGCCACGGCCGAAAAGGGCCGCGTCATTTTCGAAACCGTGGTAACGAACTTCGTGAAGTTCGCCCGCGAGTTCAGGAACCGGCCGCGCGGCGAGCGTGTGGACTATCACAACGCCTGATCGGCCCCTACTTTCTTGCCCGCGTCCCCTTTGCCGAACGGCTTCGGAAGCGCCACGGCTCGCGGTCATCCACCGGGCGGTACACATCAATCCACCTGCGCCGCCGGATCGCCGTGACAATATCGCCCGGCCCCACCCGCACCGACGACGGCACGATGGCGAAATCCTCGGGCTCCGGCCCGATGAACGACAGCATGTGCCACAACTTGCCGCCATCACGCGCACGCACCGCGATCACGAGCCCTTCCCGCCGGTTCGATTTCGCCGCCGTCAGCATCACCAGCATCTCCTTCCCGCCGCTGATCAGGTAATCGGTGCGGGCGGCGATGCCGGGCTGGCCGAAGTTGGGCAGATTGCACGGCCCCTGCCAGTCCCGCCCGCGGTTGGAGGAATGGTAGTAGCGCGATTCGCCGTCGTGGATGGAAGTCATGCGGAAGGTGATCGCAAAATCGGGATTGGCAAAGTCCAACCCACCCGGACACTCCACCGCCGCCCGCCCTTCCATTCCCGCCGGCACATTCGCGATGCGCGTTCCGGGTGGTGGACGAAGGCCTTCGCGCCGTTCCATTGCCCCACTGCCACACACCGTGATTGGCCGGCCATCCGCCGTTAGCGCCCGGCTTCCTTCATCACCGGAACGTGTTCCACCACCGCCGGCTTCTGCCCAAGCCCCATGCCCAGCGCCGCGGCCAGCATCCAGATCATTCGCCTTTTCATTAGGACTCCTTAGTGATAACGCCGCCCGTCCGCCGGAGGGTAGCTGGTCTGCGGCCTCGGCTGCCGATGCGAGGCTTTCAGGAAATCGGCCATCCGCCGGGCCATTTCGGGATTCGCCCCCGCCAGGTCCCGCCTCTCTCCGATGTCTTCCTTCAGGTGGTACAACTCCAGTGGCGCGCCGGCCCGCGGCGCCACCGCCTTCCAGTCGCCGATGCGTGCGGCGGCCTGTCCACCGCTCTCCCAATAGAGCCCGTCCTCGCGCGCGGCGCCGCCCGGCGCAGAAGTAAGCCGCCCCACCAGTGACCGGCCGTCCAACCCGGCGGGAACCGGCGCACCGGCCAGTTCCGCCGCCGTCGGCAGAAAATCCCAGAACGCGCAGGGATAGTCGTTCACCGTACCGGCCGGAATCCGCCCCGGCCACCGCGCAAGGAAGGGCACGCGGATGCCGCCTTCGTACATCGTGGTCTTGTAGCCGCGCAGCGGGCCGGCTGCCTCAAAAAAGTCCGGATCGTTGCCGTTTTGCGCGTCCGGTCCGTTGTCGGAAGCAAAAAAGACAATCGTATCTTTTTCCAGCCCAAGCTCATTCAACAGCGACATCACCTGCCCCACGCTGCGATCCATGCGCGTGATCATCGCCGCAATCGCCGCCTTCGGCTTGGGATTCGGCGCATAGTGGAAGCGCGGCGCGCTGGTGAACGGCGTCTCCGGAAACCTGCCTTCATACTCGGCCATCGCATCGTCCGGCGCCAACAGCTCGGCATGCGGGATGGTGAACGGCAGATAGAGAAAGAACGGCTGCGCGCGGTTGCGCCGTACGAAGTCCATCGCCTCGCGCGCGATCAGATCGTGCGTGTACTCCCGCCGCCAGTCATGCCGGTTCGCCAGAAAGACCTTCTTCTCGTTCTTCCAGAGAAAGTGCGTGTAATAGAAGTGTGCATGAAGCTGATGCAGATATCCGTAGAATTCATCGAAGCCCTTCTTGTTCGGCACACCGGTGGTATGGGCGTCACCCAGCCCCCACTTACCGAACAGCCCCGTGCGATAGCCCGCCTTCTTCAGCAGTTCCGCCACAGTCAGTTCGCCCGGCAGCAGCGGTACGCCACCCTCGTTGCCGCGGATCGGCGTGTGGCCCGTGTGCAGTCCCGACATCAGCGAGGATCGCGACGGCGCGCACACCGTGCATCCCGCATACGCCTGCCTCATGCGCATGCCTTCGGCCGCCAGCCGGTCCAGATTCGGCGTGCGGATCTTTTTCTGCCCATAGCAGCCCAGGTGTCCATAGCCCAGGTCGTCGGCCAGGATGAAGACGATGTTCGGCTTGCGCCCGGCGGCCGCCAAACCCGCCGCCTGCATCAGGAATTCCCTTCGGTTGGTCATCGCGCTGTAGGGACCATCTTATCCGGTATTCTGAATGCTTATGGTCGAAACCATTCAATGGACCGCCGGCGGCGTGGTGATGATTGATCAGACACGTCTGCCGCGGGAAACCACCTACGTCACCTGCCGCGATTACAACGAAGTCGCCGATGCCATCCGCTCTATGATTATTCGCGGCGCGCCCGCCATCGGAGTGGCGGCCGCCATGGGCGTGGCCATCGGGGTTCTCAAAAGCGGCGATGCCGATTTCCGCTCCTCGCTCGACCGCATCTGCGATACCCTGGCCGCCACACGGCCCACCGCCGTTAACCTGTTCTGGGCAATCGACCGCATGAAGCGGCTGGCTCTTTCCATGGAGCACCGCCCGATCGAAGAGATCCGGTCAAGGCTCGTGGAAGAGGCGCAAATCGTGAAGGACGAAGATATCGCCATCTGCCGCCGGATCGGCGCCAATGGCGCATCCCTGGTGCCCGACGGCAAACATGTGCTCACGCACTGCAACGCCGGCGCCCTGGCCACCGCCGGCTACGGCACCGCGCTGGGCGTGATCCGCGCGGCGGTGGAGAGCGGCAAGAAGATCGCTGTTTTCGCCGACGAGACTCGGCCCTTCCTCCAAGGCGCCCGCCTCACCGCCTGGGAGTTGCAGCAGGATGGCATTGAAACCAGTCTGATCACCGACAACATGGCGGGCCATTTCCTTCGCACGGGTCGGATCGGCTGCGTGGTGGTCGGCGCCGACCGGATCGCCCGCAACGGCGATGTCGCCAACAAGATCGGTACTTACTCGGTTGCCGTGCTGGCCAGGGAGAACGGCATTCCGTTTTACGTCGCCGCGCCCATTTCCACCCTCGACCTCACGCTTGCCGATGGCGACCTGATCCCGATCGAACAGCGCGCGGCGGCCGAAGTGACGCACGTGTTCGGCGTGCATGTGGCGCCCGACGGCATCGGTGTCGAAAACCCCGCCTTCGATGTCACGCCCGCCAGGTATGTGACGGCGATCATCACCGAAAAAGGCGTCGCACGCACGCCCTATGAGGAGTCACTGCCGCGGCTGGCGGCGCTATAGCCGCACCGTCCGCACACGCCGCCTGGAAGCGCACTTGCGCTCAGCCCCCCTCTTGTAGCAAGCTATTAGGTTTTCCACCTATTTCGGTGAGCTATGAGAGTCCGTGTCCTCTATCACGATCATTGTTTCGACGGCGCGGCTTCGGCGGCGTTCTTCACCCGCTTCTACCGCGATACAATCCGGCCGGGCGCCGAGTTTCGCTACACTGGCATGGCGCACAAAGCGTCCCAGCTTTTCGAGGACTCGCTATTTGATGGCGACGAGAACGCCATCGTCGATTTCAAGTACTCGCCCCATCCCAATCTCACCTGGTGGTTCGACCATCACCAGAGCGCCTTTCTCAGCCCCGAAGACGCCGAACATTTCCGCCGCGATACCAGCGGCAGGAAACTCTACGATCCACAGTTCCGCTCCTGCACCGGCTTCATTGCCTCAGTGGCGGCCAAACAGTTCGATTATCACCCCACCGACCTGGATGAACTCGTAAAGTGGGCCGACATCATTGACGGCGCCCAGTACGCCAGCGCGCAGGAAGCCGTGGAATTGGGCGCGCCGGCCATGAAGCTCACCCTCGTCATCGAGGGCTCAAAGGGTTCGGGCATCGTGCAAACCATCATCGGCGCCATGACCAGCCTTAAACTCGGACAGATCATCGAAATGCCCGAAGTGCAGGAACTCTACCGCCCGCTCCATGAACGCCACCTCGGCTCCATCGGCATCATCCGCAACAAGTCGGTTCACGAAAAGGGCGTGGTGTTCTTCGATCTCGTGGAGGAAGGGCTGGACGGCTACAACAAGTTCATCCCCTACTATCTTTTCCCGGAGTCCGTCTACACGGTGTCGGTGAGTGTCTCCACATTCCGGACAAAAGTGTCCGTTGGATCGAATCCGTGGGCGCCGCAACCGCTCAAGCACAACCTGGCCACCATCTGCGAACACTACGGGGGCGGCGGACACTCCAAGGTCGGCGCCATCAGCTTCGAACCGGATCAGATCGAGCAGGCGCGCCAGGCGGCGCGGGAGATCACCGCCATCCTGCAGAGCTAGTAGCCCAATTCCTTCAGCCGGTCCAGCGTCAGCCCTGCCGGCGTCTCAATCCGCCGCAGCAGCTTGTCCACGTATTTCGCCACGATGTCGCACTCCAGGTTGACCGCATCACCCGGGCGGCGCGTGTGCAGATTGGTGTGCCGGTAGGTGTGCGGGATGATCGTCACCGAAAGCACATCCCCCTTGATCTCCGCCACCGTCAGAGAGATGCCGTCGATGGCGATCGACCCCTTGTAGACCAGCAGCCGCTCCACCTCGGGCGGCACACGGATGCGCAGCCACCAGTTATCGGACCCCAACATCTCTAATTCCAGAAACTCGCCCGTGGCGTCCACGTGGCCCTGCACGATATGTCCGCTCAGCCGGCCGTTTGCCGCCAGCGATCGTTCCAGGTTCACCGCGCTGCCCGCGCGCAGCGCTCCCAGGTTGCTGCGCCGTAGCGTCTCGGGCGCCAGATCGGCGGCAAAGGAACCCGCCCGCAGGTCCACCGCCGTCAGGCACACCCCGTTCACCGCAATGCTGCAGCCCTCCACCGCGTCTTCCAGCACCGAGCCGCAGCCCACCCGCAGCCGCGCGCCCGCTTCCATTACCCGCCCCAGTTCCTCGACGATCCCGGTAAACAAAGCTCAAAATCCCTTCGGCAGATAGCACTCCACCGCGAATTCATCGGGAGGAATGGGATGTATCGTCACGTCCCGGAATTCGATCGCGTCGCTGCGCCGCGACCGGCCTTGCCCGCCCGCAACCGGCAGCGACTTCATCCCGCCCAGAATTTTCGGCGCGTAATAGAAGAACACGCGATCCACCACTCCCGATTCCAGCGCCGCCCAGTTCACCATGCTGCCCGCTTCCATCATCAGCGACAGATAACGCCGGCTGCCCAGCACATCCACCAGCGCCCGCAGATCCGTGCGCCCGTCCCGGCCGTCCAGCACCAGCACTTCCACTCCCACCGCCTCCAGCGCCTTACGCCGCTCCACCGAAGCTGCCGATGTGGTCACCACCAGCACGTCCTGCTGGCAGCTTTTCACCATCTTGGAATCGAGCCCGATGCGGAGCTGGCTGTCGAGCACAATGCGCAGCAGTGGCCGGCTGCGGGGCCGCTCAGTCCGATCCGTCAACATGCAATCATCGGCCAGCACCGTGCCGATCCCGGTGAGAATGCAGTCGGACTGATGCCGCAGCGTCTGCACGTGGTTGCGCGCGCGTTCACTGGTGATCCAGCCGTCGTTGTCCACCGGTGCTGAGATCTTGCCATCCAGCGTGACCGCCGACTTCAGCGTAACCAGCGGACGTCCGGTTGTCATGAAGTGCACGAACGCTTCGTTCAGCTTGCGCGCCGCCGCGGCATGGCGCGTATCGATTTCCGTTGCGATGCCCGCCTCACGCAGCTTCTTCAGCCCGGCGCCGTTGACCAGCGGATTGGGATCCTTCATGGCCACCACTACCTTCGCCAGCCCCGCCGCGATCACCGCATCCACGCACGGTGCTGTGCGGCCCTGGTGGGAACACGGCTCCAGGTTCAGATAAAGCGTCGCGCCGCGCGCCCGCTCGCCGGCCTCTTCCAGCGCCAGCACTTCGCCATGCTTCACCCCTGCCCAGGTGTGGTAGCCGCGGCCCACCACTTCCCCATCGCGCACCACCAGCGCGCCAACCGCCGGGTTCGGACTGGTCTGCCCTTCGCCCAGGCGCGCCAGATCCAGCGCTTCGGACATGAAGTCCACGCTCATACTTCCACTCTCACGCTTCGAACCTCATGCCTCAAATAACGACGCGACGAACCGGTCCGCTTCAAACGGCAGCAGATCGTCGATCTTCTCCCCCACACCAATGTAGCGGATGGGCAGGTTTAACTCCCGCGAGATGGCCACCACCACTCCGCCCTTGGCTGTTCCGTCCAGCTTCGTCAGCACGATCCCTGTAACACCGGAGCTCTGCGTGAACTGCCGCGCCTGCTCCAGTCCGTTCTGTCCGGTGGTGGCGTCCAGCACCAGCAGCACCTCATGCGGCGCGCCCGGAACCACGCGGCTGGCCGTGCGCGTCATCTTCTCCAACTCCGCCATCAGATTCGTCTTGGTATGCAGCCGCCCCGCCGTGTCCACAATCACATAATCCGTCTTGCGCGCCCTGGCCGCGTGCAGCGCATCGAACAGCACCGCGCTCGGATCGGATCCCTGGTTCTGCCGGATCACCTCGGTCCCCGTGCGCTCCCCCCACACCTCAAGCTGTTCAATGGCCGCGGCGCGGAACGTATCGGCCGCGCATAGCAGCACGCTGCGCCCTTCGTGCTTGAAGCGGTTGGTCAGTTTGCCGATGCTGGTGGTCTTGCCCGCGCCATTTACACCCACCACGAAAATCACCGCCGGCGGCTCCTGCACCAGCGGGACCGGCCGCTCCGATGCCTCCAGCACCTCCTGCAAGTGCTGGCGGATGAGGGATCGGATCTCGCCGGGATCGTTCACCAGCCGCCGGTCTACGCGCTGCCGGATGCTCTCCAGCACCTCAGTGGCCGTGCGCACGCCGACGTCCGCCGTGATCAGCGAGTACTCCAGTTCTTCCAACAAATCCGCGTCGATCTGTTTCTTTCCGTGCAAGGCATCGTCGAGCATCGTCGAAAATCCCGCGCGGGTTTTTTGCACGCCCTGTTTCAGGCGTTCCAGCAGATTGGGCTCAGACTCCGGGGAGCCAAACAAGGAACGAAACATGATATAAGTTCCCATTCTAGCGGCTTCCGCCCACCGGCTTTCCAATCGCCCCTTGCTGGTACAATTCAGGAAGAAACCCAATGGATCAAATCGGGCGCTACCGGATCAGAGGCGAGCTCGGCCGAGGCGCGATGGGCATCGTCTACAAGGCCGAAGATCCGGCCATCGGCCGCACCGTAGCGATCAAGACGATACGTCTTGGCGAAGTGAGCGACCTCAAGGAGCGCAACTTCCTGCGTGACCGCCTCTTCCGCGAGGCACGATCGGCGGGCATTCTCTCCCATCCCAACATCGTCACCATTTACGACATCCAGGAACACGACGACATGGCCTATGTGTTCATGGAATTCGTGGACGGCCCGTCGCTTGAGAAGGTGATGTCGCGCGGACCCATCGATCGCAAGGTGTTTCTGGGAATTCTCGACCAGACCGCCGCCGCCCTCGACTACGCCCATTCCAAGGGCATCATTCACCGCGACATCAAGCCCGCCAACATCATGCTGGCCTCCGACGGCGCCGCCAAGATCACCGATTTCGGCGTGGCCAAGCTGCAATCGGCGCAAGCCACCCAAACCGGCATCGTCATGGGCACACCCAGCTACATGTCGCCCGAGCAGATCGCCGACCGGCCCCTCGATGGCCGCAGCGACCTGTTCTCCCTCGCCGTCATCGCCTACCAGTTGCTCACCGGCGAAAAACCGTTCTCCGGCCCCACCCTGCCTTCACTGATGTACAAGATCGTCCATGAGCATCCGCTTCCGCCGCAGCGCCTCAATCCCAGCCTGGGAGCCGCCGTGGAGATCGTGCTGCAGCGGGCCATGCATAAGGAAGCCGTCGAGCGTTATCCCAACTGCGCCCAATTTGTGAAGGCTCTGACCGCGGCTTGCGACAGCAAGCCAGGATGGCAGTTGATGGGCCAGGGCGGGGTGGAGAGCCTCGAGACCGTCGCCGGCTCGGCCCCCACGCCGCAAGCGCCGCCCCGGCCTATTGCTCCCCTGCCGGCTATCGTGGCCGTCGTCCCTCCGCCGGCCGCCGATGGGGATGGCTCATCCGGCATCCCTGTCACCAGGGGCGGATGGCTTGGTCCCGGCATCGCCATCCTGATTGGTCTGATTGTGCTCGCGGGCATCGTGTGGCTTGGCTCGCGGCTGCTGTTCAACAACGATGCTCCCCAACAGGAGGCGGCAAAGGTGGAGCGACGCGAAGATGTACCGCCCGCTTCTCGCCCAGCCCCCAGCGAGGCATCGAAACCGTCCCCGGTTGGTCCCTCCAAACCCGAGCCGCCGCCCGCACCGGTTGCGACGCCGGCCGTTGTCGCACCCGCCAAGCCCCGCGACTCGGGCCTCGGACTAAAAGAGGTAGAGGTCCGGTTTGAGACCGAACCCGCCGGAGCCAACATCAGCGTAGGCGGGATCTCCTGCGCATCCCCCTGCGAACCGGTGCTGGCGGTGGGACGTCACACCGTCACAGCGACGATGGAGGGTTACCGCCTTGTCACGCGATCCATCAACGTTCCGGACGATCTGGTTGTGCGGCTCACTCTGGAGCGCACCATAGGCACCGTGGCCGTGACATCCACCCCGCCGGGCGGCGCCATCTTCGTCAACGGGCAGCAGCGTCCCGAAAAGACCCCTGCCTCTATCCGCCTGCCTGTCGGCAAGTACAAAATCCAGGTTCAGGCCGCCGGTTTTCCAAAGGATGAGCAGGACGTGGAAGTCCGCGAAGGCAGCCTGTTGCGCGTTGATTTTAAGTGGGGAAACTGATCAGACCGCGGATTCGCCGGAGCGGATCACGCCGCTCCGGCGAAACCTTCCTCTAGAAGATCAGCTTCAATCCAAACTGGATCTGCCTGCCGTCCTGCGCGCTGGCGATGCGCCCCAGACTCCCCGCAACCGAGATGTTTGAGCCCGGGTTATTGAAGTTGGCGTGATTCGGCATGTTGAAAAACTCCGCCCGAAATTGCGCCCTCAGTTTCTCAACGATCGTCGTGTCCTTGAGGATGCTGACATCAAATACGATGTCACCCGGTCCGAACAGGTGATTGCGCGCCGAGTTGCCGAAATTGAATGGCGCCGGCACCGAGTAGCCCGTGGGATCGAACCAGCGGGTAATGCTCCGTTCGGAACGCGAAAGATTCCCCACTCGCGTGACGTCGGCGCGGTTGGCGTACCAGCCCGGCTGCGTGGGGCTGAAGAACACCGAAAACGGTTGCCCGGTCCGCAGGTAGGTGATGCCCGCCACCTGCCATCCGCCGATCACCTTGCCGGCCGCGCCGCCGCCCGAAAGGTATTTCTTCCCCGGGCCGAATGGCAGTTCATACGTGTAGGCGGCCGTGAAAATGTGCCGCCGGATCTGATCGGAATTGCCGCGGTCATTGGCGGTGTTGTAGGGATTCTGCGGCCCGCCTACTACCGGCGTATTGTCCAGTGACCGGTTCCATGAGTATTCGATCTGGAAGCTCAATCCGCTCGAATAGCGCTTGATGGCTTCCAACTGAAGCTGGTGAATGGTCGAATCCCCGGCGCCCTTGAGCATCAGAATGTCCGACCACGGCTGGTAGGGCCGCCGCGGCTGAATCTGACCCAGTTGCTGCGCGGCGGGAAGGTTGACGTTGTAGTTGTAGAACGGCAGGTGGCTGGTTTTGTTGCCGACGTAAGATGCACGCACGCCGAGGTTCCCCACGATCTCCCGCTCCACCGTGAAGTTCCACTGCTGGGAAGCGGAGTTCCGGATATTTTGCTCCACGATGGTGATGCTCGGGTTCGGCGAAAGCGCACCGGCCCCGGGGAACGGCCGTGCCAGCGTCAGCGAAGGCGTGCGCCCCGGCGCCGACTCAAATGTCTCAGCCAGCAGGAACGGCGGATTGCTGAAACCCATCTGCCGGAATCCGATGTACACCGGCAGAAAATTGTAGTAGATTCCGAATCCGCCGCGCACGACCGTCTTGTTGTTGGAAAGCGGCCTCCACGCAAATCCAATGCGCGGGGCGAAGTTGTTCTTGTCGGTCTCCAGAATCGACGCGTTGGGATTCAAGTCGATCGGGTAGGTGTTGAACAACCGCTGCTGCGCCTGCGGCGGCAGATCCGAGCGCGGAATCACCAGCCGTCCCGTTGAGAAGTCGAAATTGGCCTGCGCCAGATCCCGTTCCTTCCACGTCGTCTGCACCAGGTACCGCACGCCGTAGGTGAGCGTGAAGCGCGAGTTCACCTGCCAGTCATCCTGCGCATAAGCCGAATAGCGCGTGTTGTAGAAGAGGTTCACAGCCGTGGGTGTGGAGCGGTAGCTGAAGTTGGGATAGCCCAGCAGGAAATCCGCAAAGGAGTGCGCCGGCTGCGCAGGCCCCGTGCCATCGTTAGTGAAGCGGCCGTTAAAATCGAAGCGGCCGAAGGCGGCGTTGTTGGCCACCCCCGTCAGCAGCCCGAACGCGCCCGGAGGCGACGACATGCGGAAATTGCCGATATCGACGCCGGCCTTCCAGGTATGGCTGCCGCGGATGAACGAAATGTTGTCGATGAACTGGCGGGTCAACTGCTTGCCGCGGTCTGAGCCGCCGTAGTCGCCGATCGCTACGTGACCGTTGATATTGGCATTCGGCAGGCCGCCGCGCGGCAGCGGGCCGTAGAGATCGGGGAACAGGCTGCGCGCGTCAAAGTCGTTGTTCATGCCCTGCCGCACCGGGCCGTGATAGGTGTAGCCGAAACGCGCTTCGTTCAACACGCGCGGTGAAAACGTGTGGTTCCAGGTCAGGTTGCCCACCCGCGTGTCGTTGCCGCCGTTGCTCCACGATCCGTAGTTGGTGGGAAACGCCTGCGCCACGCTGTAGGGATCGGCCTTCGAAATGTTGCCCGTAAACCCGATCGAGTCGCGCTCGGAGAAGCGATGATCCAGCCGCAGGAAGTAGCGGTTGATGTCGGAATCATTCGCCACGTTCACCGCCAGGTTGTTGATCGTGCCCGCCGGGCCGGTGCCGGGCAGATTCGGAAGCGTGACCCTGTCAATCAGCGCCCGCGACCGCGAGTCAATCCGCGTCGTCGGCACCTGGTTATTGGGAAACGGCACGCCCGACAGAGGGTCGACAATCCCCGGAAGACCCGCGAAGTTGCCCGTCCGCATGGCGGCCGTTGCCACGCTGAGCGTGAACGTGCGCGGTGAGCGTTCCCGCAGGCTCTCATACCCGCCGTAGAAAAACGTGCGGTTCCGCTTGATCGGGCCACCACCCATGATGCCGAATTCGTTGCGGTTGAACGGCGGATTGATCGGCGAGAAGAAGTTCCGCGCCGTATAAGCTTTGTTGCGGTTGAAGTAGAACAAAGTGCCGTGAAAATCGTTGGTGCCGCTCTTGGTGGCGATGGTCACCGACGCGGCGCCTTCAAACTCGGCTTTCTGGTTATTGGAATCGATCTTGAATTCGCTTACCGCGTCCACGGAGGGCAGCGTGGACATGCCGTGACGGAACGAGTAGGCGCCGCCTCCGTTGCCCGGATCGTTGAACGCCGCCCCATCCACGTTAAACGACATGCCGCCCCAATACGAACTGCCGGCCACCCGCGGATTGGACGCGCTGTCGCTGGTGACGCCGGCCGAGATACGGATCAGGCGGTCCAGAAAACGCCCGTTCAGGGGGATCGACGTGATCTGCTGGGATTGCATGACATTGCCGATTGTCGCGTTTTCGGTGTTCAGCACCGGCGCCGTCGCGTTCACCTCCACCGCCTGCTGCAGGCTGCCCACTTCCAGCGCCACATCCTGCCGCGTGGTGCGGTTGGGCAGCAGCGTGATGCCGCGCACTACGGCCGGTTTGAATCCGCCCGCCTCGATGCGGACCGTGTACTGTCCCAACGCCAGGCTCGGCAGCGAATAGGCGCCTGCCTCGTTGGTTTGTGTTTTCGTTTCAATGTTGGTGCCGTCGTTGGTAGCTACCACGGCGGCGCTGGCTACGGCCGCGCCCGTGGAATCGGTTACCGTGCCGGTGAGTGAACTGGTGACGTTCTGGGCGCTGGCGAGCGAAGCAGCCAGAAAAAAGAGTGTGCAAATGACGGTACGAATCCGGTACATGAACAGAACCCCCTCGTTGTGCCTTCCTTGTGGATTTCCGACAAACCCACGTGGGCCGGATTCTTTGCATTGTAGCCGAAAACAGCGATTAGAAGGCTAGCCGCAGACCCAGTTGCATCCGCCGCGGCTCCAGCGCCGAAGTGATCCGCCCGAAATTGGCGTTGATGTTCTGCCCGGTCCGGTTGGGCGAAAAGCTGACGTTCGGGTTGTTGTAGTTCACCGTGTTGATCGCGTTGAACATCTCCCACCGTGTCTCGAGCCGGAAACGTTCCAGGAAAGAAAACGTCTTAAAGAGCGAGAAGCTGATATCGGCGAGGCCCGGCCCGCGCGTGGTTGGCAGCGTGCGCGGCGCGTTGCCGATGGTGAAATCGGCTGGATTGCGGAAAGCGTCGGTGTCGAACCAGCGCACCGGCGTGCGGTCTCCGGAAGGCAGCGTGGGGTCGCGGACCACGTCCGGATAGGGAATGCCCGTGAAGTTGTTCGACCCGCGCACGGCCAGCGGCTGCCCCGTCTGGAATGTGCCGATGCCGTTCACCTGCCAGCCACCCAGGATGCCGTTGGCCAACCGCGAGAGCCCCCCGCCCAGCGCTTTGCCCCGTCCCACCGGCAGTTCATAGACGCCCGACACCACCAGCCGCTGCGACACATCGTCCTGGTCGATGGCACGGTCCAGACGCCGGTTGATGTAGCCAAGCCGGTATTCACCCTCGCACGAATTGCCGGAGTTGCCGCCGCCGATTGCGCTGCATTCGGTAATCAGCTTCGAATTGGTATAGGACACCAGCATCGACAGTCCGCGCGAGAAGCGCTTCTCCAGATTCATCTGGAAGGAGTGATACGAAGAGGCGAGGTTCGTCAGCGCCCATGTGGTGATATTGGTGTAGTCCGGGAAGGGACGCAGTAGCTGGGACCTCGATACCCGCTGGCCCGAAAGCGCTCCCGAGCGGATCTGGCCGAAGTAAGGATTGGCCACCTGATCCTGAAGCGCCAGGCCCAGGGAAAAATATTGCGGGTGCAGATCGTTCAGATCGTAGTTGCCGCCGAACAGTTTCGTGCCCTTGGAGCCGGCATAAGTGCCCGACACGATCCAGCCCCCCGGCAGGGCCTGTTGGATGGTGAAGTTCCACTGCTGCAGATAAGGCGAGGGAGCGTTGCGGTCCTGATAGCGCACGTCCAGTCCGCGGAAAGCGGAAGGTCCGCCCGCGGGCCCCTGCGGCTGAATGATGGACGGCGGCCCTTCACTGAACCGGAACGCGCGAAACGGCCCCCCGCCGGCGGCCACGAACGGAGTGTCCACGGAAAAGCCCAGCGCGTTGGTGTTGTCCGGAACGATGTTGCCACTTTCCAGTTGCGTGTAGATAAGGCCGTAGCCGGCGCGGATGGCAGTGCGGCCGTTACCTCGCGGGTCCCAGGCGAATCCGATGCGCGGACCAAAATTGTTGTTATCGCGATCGACAAACTGCGCCGGTTCGGAGGAGCCCGCGTAGTTCAGCACACCCGCCATCCCGGTTTCCGGATTACGGGCAAACGGGTCGAAATTCGTGTGCCGGTTGTGCATCTCCGTGGGTCCCAGGCTGAGGTCGTAGCGCATGCCGAGATTCAGCGTCAGTGTGCGCGTGATCTTCCAGTCATCCTGGAAGTAGGTGGCAAACGGCACGGCGCGAAACTGGAAGAACGGCCGGATGCCCAGGCTGCCGCCCGACACTTCCCCTAACAGGTAGGTGGCCAGGCCAAACCCCGTTCCGGCGGGCTGCTGCGGGTTGCCCGTCAGCGCGGGAGTGAACGTGAAGTTGCCCGACGGGTTCAGCCGGTTGATGAAGCTGAGCCTCCACCAGCGCAGGTCCATCCCCGCCTTGAAGTTGTGCCGCCCGCGGATCCAGGTAAGCGAGTCGGAAATCTGCGTCACCTGCTGCGCGCGCAGGCCGCCTGAGAAGCTCGCGTTGCCGATGGTGAGCAAGCCCGAGATCTGCGCCGGCGGAAACGCGTCCTGTGGAATGATGGCCGGATGGCCGAGTTTCTTCGGCCACTCCTGGTCAAAAGAGGGATGCAGGAAGGGGAGCCACTGCCGTGTGACGCCGCCGCGCAGTTCGTTCAGCAGCGTGGCTGTGATCGTTTTGGTGTAGTTCAACGTCCCGTTGTGATTGTCGCGCTGGTCATCGCGCGCCGCCGGGTCAGCCGCGCCCAGTCCCCAGCCGCGATCGTTGCGCGTGTTGCGCGAACCGGAATAGCGTACGTACACCGTATCCTTGTCGGTGAACCGGTGGTCCACCCGCAGGTTGGTTACCCCCTGGTCTGAAGTTGAGCCGACCAGCGAGACCAGATTGTTCGTGTTGGTGAACGCATCGGTGGGCGTGGCGTTGGGCAGCGGCATATACTCCAGCACGCGCAGCGACAGCGGATCCATGCGGCTGCGGGGAACGATATTGCCGGGCAGTGGCTGACGGATAAACCCCGAACCCGCTGGATTGGCGGCCGTTGTCGCCGGATCGAACAGCGGAAGCACGTTGCCCCGGGCATCGCGCGTATTGCTGAAGTCGCCGGATCGCTCAAGCGGCGTGGCCACCGTGCCGATGCGCGGTGAGCCCGTGGAACGCCACTTCCACTGCTCATAGCCGGCAAAGAAGAACGTGCGGTCGCGTCCGTTGTAAAGCTTCGGGATCAGTACAGGACCTCCGGCCGTGCCGCCGTACTGGTTGTAGCGCAGCACCTGCTTGATGCGGCCCGTGCGCCTGTCCGGCTGCGTCGCAAAGGCGTTGCGCGCATCGAGCGAATCGTTGCGCAGGAACTCGTACAGGGAGCCGTGGAACTCGTTGGTGCCCGACTTGGTTACCGCATTAATCACTCCACCGGCGGTCTGGCCATATTCAGCCTTCAGCGAGTTGGTTTCCACACGGAACTCCTCCACCGCGTCGGCCAGCGGCACTACGGAGATTTCGTTGTGTACGGCTGCCGTGTTCGAAACGCCATCCAGCATGAACTGGTTGCCGTAGGCCGGTCCGCCGTTGATGCGCATCTGCGAAAACGTCTGATTATTGATTTCCGCGAACCCATCCGTTGTCTTTGACCGGGGCGTGACGCCACCCACAATCTTTACCAGGTTGAAAACATGCCGGCCGTTGAGTGGAAGCTGTTCGATGCGCTTGCGCTCCACCACTGTGGAGAGCGAGGAATCTTCGGTCTGCACGCGCGGCAGTTCCGCCACCACATCGACGCGGTCAGCCACGTTGCCGATCTCAAGCAGGAAGTCCACGCGCAACCGCTGGGCGACTTCAAGTGTCAAACCCGTGCGCCGAACCTGCTTAAAGCCGGACGCCGTGGCGGCGATTTCATAAGGGCCGGCAGGCAGGTTGCCCAACACGTAAACACCCGAGTCAGTGGTCACGCCCTGGTAGCGCAGGTTCGTGGCGGTGTTTGTGGCAATCACCTCGACCCCCGGCACCGTGGCGCCCTGCGGATCGGTGACAGTGCCGGTGAGAGTTCCCAGCGCCGATTGCGCATTGGCGCACAAAACGGCGCCCAGAAAGAGGATGGCGAGTCTTGTCATGTGTGCTCCCTGAACAGATCTTGCGATGATTGTAGCAAGGCCGTTCCGGGAGCGAACGTCAGAACTCTTTGCCGTTATACATCGAAGCGACGTACTTTTCGTAGCCGTTATACATCAGCGTGGGGCGCCGCTCCATGTTGGGAAGCACTTTCTCGGAAGCCTGTGACCAGCGCGGGTGCGGCTTGGTGGGAATGACGTTGGAGTAGAATCCGTATTCGCTTTCCTGCAACTTGTTCCAGAATGTGCCCGGCTGTTTGTCGACGAACTCGATCTTGACGATCGACTTGATGCTCTTGTAGCCGTACTTCCACGGCACAACCATGCGCACAGGGGCGCCGTTCTGCTTCGGCAGGGGTTTGCCGTAAAGGCCGGTGACCATCAGCGTGAGCGGATTCATGGCTTCGTCCAGGCGCAAGCCTTCAAAATAGGGCCACGGATACCAGGGGGTGCGCGCCAGTCCCGGCATCTCTTTCGGGCGGCTGGCGGTGACAAATCGCACGAACTTGGCTTTGGAGGTTGGCTCCACTGCCTTCACCAGTTCGCCGAACGGGAATCCGGTCCAGGGCACCTGCATCGCCCAGGCCTCCACGCATCGGAAGCGGTACAGCCGCTCCTCCAGCGTGAACATCTTCAGCAGGTCATCGACGGAGAACGTGCGCGGCTTGGCCACATGCCCGCTCACTTCGAACGTCCAGGGGCTGATGACGAAAGAGCCGACCTTATCCTTCACGATCTGCTTGTCCTGCGGATCGAATTCGTAGAAGTTGTTGTAGCCGGTGGCGGCCCACTCCGGGGTGGGCTCCACGTCGAGCTTGAACTCAGCGTTCCGTTTGGCCGGATACAGGCTCTTGCTTTCGGCCGCGTTGGCGATGCCTCCCAGGCCCAGCGCGCCCGCCGCGGCCAGTATCTGCCGGCGGTCGAGGTAGACGGATTCGGAAGTCGCTTCCCGCTCAGGGATCTCCCAGCCACGTGGAATTCGGATCAGCATTGGTTGGCCTCTCTCCTATATCTACTATATGCCGATACGTATTCCCTGGATTCCCGGATGACGGACTATTCCACTCTCACCAGAACAGTATTGCTATCCCGGCCCCCCACGCGCACCCGGAAAGGCGCCACACCATCGGCCGCTTCGAGATCAGCGGGGATGCGGAAGCGGACCAGGTTCATCCCCACCTGCCCTCCCACGCCGCCCGCGAACTCGACCGCAATGATGCGGTCGCCCGACACCAGTTCCACCGGATCTATGAGGTTATAGGCGATTCCGGAAGGAATCGCGAAGCCGTCCAGCGCCGGTTTGTCGTAAGGTCCGAAGCCGGTGCCGAACACCGTGATCAGTTCTCCCCGTTTGGCCGGGGCGGCGGCGTCAACCGCTGAGCCGTCCTCGCGGATCGCTGTCGCCACGTCCAGCCCGTCCACCTTCTTGTGAAAGAGTCCGGGGGCGTTGCGGACCACAGTCAGTTTGGTTGCGATCTCGGGCAGTGAACCCCAGCGCAGCGCCAGCGCATACTCGCCATCAGCCAGATCGAGCGGCACCTGGAAGTTGATCTGTTGCGGCGAAACGAACACCAGCGGCATCAGCCGGTCCCTCATGCGCAGCGTCACGCCGCCGATGGACTGCGACAGCGGATTGGCCGGACCGGCCTCGTAGCCGGCCGCCAGGTTCGCGCCCAGCAGTGTGGCGATGGAGCCCGGCGCAACCAGCGCCTCTCCGCTGTCTCCAGCCGCATTCCGCGCTCCGGCCTCATCCACCCACGGCGCGATTTCGAAAAATGCCCGTACATAACGGGGCGCCGTCATCTGCAACTGTCCGGTGCGGAACGTACCGCTCAAATCGCCTTCCCAGCGCCGGAACCGGAATCCGGGTTTGGCCTGCGCGGTCAGCGAGATGGTCGTTTCCTTCTCGAAGAACCCGTTGGATGAAACCGGGTCGGTCTTGAAAATGGCTCCCTCGCCAGGATCGGCCTCCACCACAAGCTTGTAGAGCGTCTTGAAGTTCGCCACCAGGTTGATAGCCCCCTCCGGCGTCAAAGTGACCACGCGTTCGGCGCCCGCGCCATCGGACCAGCCGGTGAAGTCCATCCTGCTGGTGTCGGAAAGCGACAAAGAAGCCGGCGCGCTGAGAGAAAACTTCGTGCCGGCCGGACGGTCAAACGTGCAACTGCTCCGGCACTCAACGCCATCCACTGTAATCGGCACACCGGCCGGCGAAGTTTCGATTGTCAGCCGGCTCAGCGGCTCATAGGTTGCGATCAGCCGGAATCCTGACTGTGCATGCTCCTCGGTGATGGCGATCTCCTGGGACGCCGGCCCTCCGTTGGACCAGCCTTTGAACCGGTACCGCCGGCCGCGCGAATCGGTCTGTTCCTCCGGCGCCGACACCTGATACTTCATCCCTACACCCCACACGAAGTTGTAGGCGGGCCAGTTTTCACGGCCCAGCACGCGCAGCCTCAGCCCTCCCGGTTCGGTCACGAAACTGGCGCGCACACCCGGCACAAAGCGGGCGGTCAAAGAATCGGGGACATTGGCTTCCCTGGCAATGTAGGCGTCGTTTTCCCTGGCGCCGTTGCTCCACTGGGAAAACACCCAAAGCGCATCTCCCCGGTCCGGCCCGGTCTGCGGCGACACCACGCCCAGCGTATGACGCGATCCTTCCGCCCATTCCATCGTCACCGGCGTTGGCGTGGGTGTGCCGTCCGGCGCCACGCGCAACTCAGGCGGTTCCGTATTGATGGTCACCCGCTTGGCGGCGGCGAAGATACCGCTGAATGTGGCCGGCCCCTTCATGATGTGCGTGTAGATGAACGACCGGCTGTAGCCTCCCGTTTGCCCCCAGCCGGCAAAAACATAGCCCGCGCCTGGCGAGGCGATCAGGTTCACCGATGCCTGCGGCCTGATCCAAAGGTCGACGTCGGTGTCATACCGCGTCCCGTCCACGGTCACCGAACCGGGCGGCCGGCAGCTCTCCGGCCGTGATTGCTCACAGCGGTAGAAAAGCACCTGCAGGCGGTGTTCGGTGTCGAACCTCGCCGTAAAAGCGCTGATCGATGGATCGGCCGTGACCACGATGGACTCCGAGCCGGAGTTCAACGTACCGGTGGAGTCCGTCCATCCGGTAAGCGTCATCCGCTGCCCGTCAAAGGGCAACTGTACCCGGTCGACGCGCAGCGTGTGCTTTGACCCGGTGGGCCAGGAAAAGGCCTGCGGACCGCGGTAGGGCTGCTCGTCGACGAGGAACCGCATCCCGTTTGGTTCGGTGTTAACCCGGATCGTAGACAAGCGCTCTTGCGCCTCCGCAAAGGAAGCCGCCATTATCCAGAGCGCAAACACAAGGTGCCTGCTCATGCCCTAATCATCGGCGCAGGGTTACCCGAGCTTTAGGGGTACCAGCGGCGCTAGAAATTCGCCGTCGCCGCGGCCGAAGTCCCCTGTGCGTTGGTCATCGTCACCGTTACTGAGGCGATGGCGCTGGTGTCGCCCTGCACATTGAACTGCTGGGTGAGCGTGAATTGACTGCCGAACTGCCGCGAGGCTTCGCTCTCATACCATGCCCGCGCACCACCTTCCAGCGGCACGGTTAATTCGGTGGTCTGCAGCGCGCTGCCCGGGATCGGGGTGAAGCGGAACACCGCCTGGCGCAGTTCGCGCGAGGTGGCAAAACCGATGATCTCCACCTCCAGCCCCCCCGTCACACGGCGCGCCCGCACGGTGCGCAACACCGGCGCCGCGTTGTTGATCCGGGCCAACTGGCGCGGCGCGGGCGAAGGCGTCACGTCCAGCCCTCCGGCCTCAAGGCGCACGCTCAGTTCCATCGTGCCGGCCACCGTGCCGGTCTGTAGAATGCCCCCGCCGTCGGTGAAACGGGCCTGCGTCGAACCGGCATCCACAATGAACGCCGCCGTCCGCCTGCCGTTGGAGAATACCACCGCCGGATCGTTCGCCGGCGCCACAGCGTCAGAAGTGAAAGCCATGGTGATGGTGCCGCTCAGCGCCACCGGAAACGGGGCCCCCAGGTTCAGGTTGATGCGCGGCTGTTGTGCCGGCTCCACGGTTTCCCCCAACCCTGTGATGGTGACCGAGGGCGGCGCCGGCAGCCGCACCACCAGGGTGAATGCCGCGGTGGCGCTTGCCTCGGCCGAATCGGCCACCTGGATCTCAAAATTGAAGGTTCCGGCCGCCGCGGGTGTGCCGGTGATGGCGCCCGCCTGACTGAGCGTCAAACCCGCCGGCAAGGCGCCCGACGCCAACGACCAGCGATATTCGGGCTGGCCTCCTGACGCCGTGAGTGGCGCCAGATACGGAACGCCCGCCGTCGCAGGCGGCAGAGCCGACTGTGTGCTGACCGTCAGACCGGAGACCACGGCCAGCGAAAAATTCTGCTCCACGCGCGCCCCGGCGCTGTCGGTCACCCGCAACGTAAACGTAAACGTGCCGGCGCTCGAAGGAGTGCCCGAGAGCAGCCCTTCCGGGCTCAGCGTGAGTCCAATGGGCAGCGGAGCCGACCCCGGCGCCAGCGCCCAGGCATACGGCGCCGTTCCGCCTTCGGCCCTCAGTTGCTGGCTGTAGGAGACCTGCACGCGCGCGCCAGGAAGCACGGGCAGCGTGACGGTAATGGAGGTCCGTGCGTTCACGATGAGAGTGAGCGGCTTCGAAACGGACTGCTGGGTCGCATCGGTCACCGACACGATGAAGCTGTTGTTGGCGATGGAAGTGGGTGTGCCTGTGATCGCGCCCGCCGGTGAAAGCGTCAGTCCCGCGGGCAGCGTGCCCACCGCCAGCGCCCATGTGTAGGGCGCTGTTCCGCCGGCAGCCTGTAACTGGTGTGAATAGGAAGCGCCTTCGCTCGCAGCCGGCAACACGGACGTGGTGATCGTCAGCCCCTCGCTCACGGTGATCGTCAATTGCCGGCTTGCCGTGGCCGAGGCGCCGTCCCGCACCTGCGCGGTGAACGTATAAGCGCCGCCCGCCGTGGGTGTGCCGGTGATCTGCCCGGAGGCCGGATTTAACTGCAGGCCCGGCGGTAATGAGCCCGTGACGGACCAGGCGAGCGGAGGCGCGCCCCCGGCCGCCGTCAGCGTCTGGCTGTAGGCGACACCAGTCGCCGCGCCGGGCAGAGTGAGCGTCGTGATATTCAGCGCCGAGCCTACCGTGACCGCAAACGAACGTGACACCGAAGCCCCGCCCGAATCGGTCACCTGTATCGTCACCGACGTTGTGCCGTTGGCCGTGGGCGTGCCGCTGATGACGCCGTTCACCGGGTTGAGCAACAGGCCGGCCGGCAACGACCCCGCCACCACGGCCCAGCTATATCCCGTACCCGTGCCGCCACTCACCGTCAGTTGCGCGGAATAAGGGAGGCCGATCGTGCCGCCGGGCAGCGCGGTGTTGGAAATGGTGAGCGCGGGATTCACCACCAGGGTCAGCACACGGGTGGCTGAGGCGCCGGAGGAGTCCGCCACGCGCGCCGTGAACGTGTAGTTGCCGGGGATTGCGGGAATCCCCGAGAGCAGTCCGGAAGGCGTCAGCCCCAGCCCGAACGGAAGCTGCCCGGTCAACACCGCCCAGGTGAACGGCTGGGACCCGCCAGCGGCTTGCAGCGTCACGCTATAGCTCGATCCCACCGCGGCGTTGGGCAGCGCGGCGGTGGTTATGCTCAGTCCGCCGGCGATGGTCAGCGTGAACGGCCGTTCGGCGAAAGTCGCCGGAGTCTGCGAATCGGCGGCGCGAACCGTGAACGAATAACTCCCGCCCGTTGTGGGCGTGCCGGCCAGCAATCCGGCTGGCGACAAGTTCAGTCCCGGTGGAAGCTGCCCGCCCGATACCTGCCATACATAGCTGTTGCTGCCGCCGGTGGCTTGCAGCGGAACGCTATAGGGAATGCCGATGGAGCCCGAAGGCAGAGAGGATGTGGTGATGGTCAGCGTTGCCGCGCCGGCGGCGGAAATCTGCAGGCTCTTGGTGTTGGTGGCGCCCAGAGAGTCTGTCACCCGGACCGTGAACGTGGGCTGGTCAATCCCCAGCGGCGTTCCCACAATGGTCCCGTTGGCCTGAAGCGACAGGCCCGCCGGAAGCGCGCCCGACACCAGGCTCCAGACGTATCCGGTGCCGCTGCCGCCGACGGCCACCAGCGCGGCAGAGTACGGCACACCCTGGAATGCCTGCGGAAGGGAGGAGGTCAGAATGGTGAGTCCCGCGGTGACGGTGATGGAGAACGGCTTGCTGCTGGTGGCGCCGTTGGCATCGGTGACCGTGATGGTGAACGTGTAGGGATTGCCCACCGTCGAGATGGGAGTTCCGGCGATGACGCCGGTTGCCCCGGGCAGATCCAGCCCTGGCGGCATTGCCCCCGCCGTCACCTCCCACCGGTAAGGCGCCGTCCCGCCCGCCGCCGTCAGCGTGGCTGAGTAAGGTTGTCCGGTGACGCCGGGAGGCAGGCTGAGCGTGGTGATGCTCAAACCAGCCACTACCGCCAGTGGGATGGCCCGTGTGGCGCTGCCGCCGCCGGCCGCGATGACCGAGGCATTCACGGTGAACGACCCGGCCGAGGTTGGGGTACCGCTGATGACACCAGTAGCCGCGGCGATCACAAGTCCGGGAGGCAATCCGGTCGCGCTCCAGGTCAGTGCGCCACTATTGTTCGCCGCCTGCAGGGTCGCCACGTAAGGAACGCCCACGGTGGCCGCCGGCAAAGCCGTGGTGGTAATCGTCAGCCCGGGAGAAACCGCGATTGACAGGTCGCGTGAGGCCGTCGCGCCGCCCGCATCCTGCGCCAGCACGGTGAATACCGCGGTGGCCTGGGACAACGGTGTGCCGCTGATCAGACCCGTTGAAGGATTCAACGTCAGACCCTGCGGAAGCTGTCCGGAGCCGATCGACCAGGTGATGGCGCCGGAAGCGCCGCTTGCCGTTAACCCGGCCGAATACGGCGCGCCCACGGTGCCCGCCGGCAGGTTGGTGGTAAGAATGGTGAGCCCGGATGCCACCGTGAGGGCGAGCGTGCGGCTGGCCGGAGCCGAGAGGTCCGAGACGGTGACGATGACGGAGAACGACCCTGCCGCCAGTGGGGTGCCGGAAATTACGCCGGAGACAGGATTGATGTTGAGGTTCGCCGGCAGTCCCGTGGCGCTCCATGTACGGGTGCCGAGGCCTCCGGTGGCCTCCACTAAAGCGGTATAGGCGGTCCCAGCCACACCCTGAGGCAGGGTGGAGGTTGTGATGCTCAGCCCCGGTGCAATCACCAGCGTGAACTGCCGGTTGGCCGAGGTGGCGCCGTCGGACACGGTAATGTTGACGGGGAACGAACCCGAGGTCTGGGGAGTTCCGGAGATCACGCCCGTTGCCGGAGCGATGCTGAGATTCCCCGGCAAACCCGTGGCGCTCCAGGTGCGGGAGCCCGCGGCGCCGCCCGCTTCGAGTGAAGCCAGGTAGGCCGCGCCCACCGTGCCCGCGGGCAGCGTCGCCGTCAGGATCGACAGGCCTTGTGTAATGGTGAGGGTGAACTGCCTGGTGGCCGAACCAACGCTGTCAAGGACGGTGACGGTGATGGGAAACGAACCCGAGGTTTGTGTCGTGCCGGCGATCACGCCGGTGGTGGCGGAGATACCGAAACCGGCAGGCAATCCGGTGGCGCTCCAGGTGCGTGTGCCCGATCCGCCCGATGCCGCCACGGTTGCCGAGTAGGCCGTCCCGGTAGTGCCGGAGGGTAGCGCCGCAGTGGTAATCGACAGCGGGTCCACGATCGTCAGCGTGAATTGTTTGTTGGCTGATCCGGCGCCGTCGGAGACAGTCAGGGTGACCGTAAACGAGCCGGAGGTGAGCGGCGTGCCCGCAATGACGCCCGTGGAAGGATTGATGCCGAGATTGGCCGGCAGACCGGACGCACTCCAGGTACGCGCGCCGCTACCGCCCGTCGCTTCGATTGCGGCAGAATAAGCCGTGCCGGCGGTGCCCGAGGGCAGGGTCAGGGTGGTGATCGTCAGCCCCTGCGAGATTTGCAGCGTATATTGCCGGTTGGCTGAGCCGCCACCATCGGTCACCGTCACGGTGACGTTGAACGAGCCCGCTGTCTGCGGCGTGCCGCTGATGACGCCGGTGCCGCCATTGATGCCGAGATTGGAAGGCAGGCCGGTGGCGGCCCAGGTGCGTGTCCCGCTGCCGCCGGAAGCCTCCAACGCGGCCGAGTAGGCTGCGCCGGTAACGCCCGCGGGAAGAACGAGGGTGGTGATGGCCAGCCCCTGCGCAATGGTCAACACAAACTGCTTGTTTGTAGAGACCGGGCCATCGGCAACGGTAACGGTCACGGTGAACGTGCCGGCGTTCTGCGGGGTACCCGTGATGGCCCCGGTGGAGGTGTTGATGACAAGGTTGGACGGCAGGCCGCTGGCGCTCCACACGCGTGTGCCGCTACCGCCGCTGGCGGCGATTGCCGCCGCATACGGCACTCCCGAGGTGCCCTGCGGGAGTGCGGTGGTGGTGATGGTCAACCCGGCCGTGACCGTTAACGTGAACTGCTTACTGGTGGAACCGCTTGCGTCGGTCACCGTCACCGTAAGGGGAAACGAACCCGAGCTTTGCGGAACACCCGTGATCGCGCCGGTGGCGGAATTAATGCCGAGATTGCCGGGCAGTCCGGTGGCGCCCCAGCTTCTCGTTCCGCTGCCGCCGGTAGCCTCCACGGTGGCCGCATAGCTCACTCCCGCCGTCGCCTGAGGCAGGGTTGTGGTGGTGATGGTCAGCCCCTGCAACACGGTTAGCGTGAACTGTTTGCTGGTGGCGCCGGTGCTGTCGGACACGCCCACCGTAATGGGAAACGAACCCGCGGTTTGCGGAACGCCGGTGATGGCGCCGGTGGCGGCATTGATCGAAAGATTGCCGGGCAGTCCGCTGGCGGTCCAATTGCGGGATCCACTGCCCCCTGTGGCGGAGACCGTAACCGAATAGGCCACGCCAACGGTCCCCGATGGCAGCGATGTGGTGCCGATGGTGAGGGAAGATCCGATGGTGAGCGTGTAGCCGGCCGCGCCATTGCGGACAGGCGTGGAACTGTCGGTGACGGAGAATGCCACGGCGAGGGTGGTGGCGGTGAGAGGAGTCCCGCTCAGGGTCAGCGTGTTCCCGCTGGCGGTGAACGACAGTCCGCTTCCCGCGAGCGGTGTCGGCGTCCAGACGTAGGGCGCAGTCCCGCCGCTGACCGTGAACGTCTGATTAAAAGCCGCTCCAACCGAACCGGTGAGCGGCGTACCCGACGCCGGGGTGATTGTCAACGTCTGGCCCAATGCCGGGCCTGCGAGCAGCAGCCACAACCATGGCCATACCCGCCTTGTAGAAAGCGCCATCATTGAGTTCAGTCAAATCCTATCGGGGAGGGCCGAACGTCGTCCCGCCCGCCGAAATCGCCGCGCCCGGATTCGCCGCCGGATTATCCTTGCCGCCCCCGCGCGTCACACCCACCGCCACCGCCGCGCCTGCGCCGCCAATCACCGCCAGCAGGACTGCCGTCTTTTTTCCGCCGCTGCTGGTGGACGCCTTCGGCGCGGCGTTGGTCTGCCGGATGACAGCTCGCGCCGTCTGGCCCTGATAGGAAGCGACGACACGGATCTCGAACGGTCCCACCACGTTATTCGGCTTCATGCCACGCCCCACGGCAACACCATCCTCACCCGTGGTCATCGTCATGGACGTACCAGTAGAGAACACCGCGCTTGCGCCGAGTTCCGGCAGAAGGAAAGCCACCGCCGCGCCCGCCAACGGCCGGTCGGCGGCGTCGGTGACCACCACCACGGGCTCCTTGGCGCGCATGGTACGAACGTTGTTGAGCGCGCCGTCTCCCTCGCGCACGGTGACGCGGATGCCTGCCGCCGCACCACCTTCCGGCGCGGAGGCATCCTGTTGCGGGGCTGCCGGAGCCATGCCTACGACGAGAGCCAGCGCCAGAGAGCGCCTCCAGAGGAGCGCGAATCGAGAATTCATTTGCGTAGTCTCTCCCTTCCGGCTCACCCTCCGTGTGCCGCCAGTCGTAGTACGCGGGTCAAGGTACGACCGTGACTCGATTATACCCTAGTACTGGCAGAACAGATCCCCTACCATGCAGTAGGGCTATGTCCCTCCAGTTGTGTTAACTTCTTAGTACGCCCATTTCACTATGACTCCGGCGCAAAGCAGGGCCGACACGGGGCTTTGGAGTGTTCCCGGCCACGCGACGGTGATTGAATATTCCCGTCCAGTCCTGAACAGCATCCTGCTGCACGTCCTCGATTCCTACGAAACCTTCCTCGCGGGTGGATACGAGGTTGGCGGCGTCCTGTATGGCGAGCACACGGCGGGCCGCGTGCGGATTCTGGCCTTTCGGACGCTGGAGATCAATCCGCCCCGCCCATCGTTTGTGCTGTCAGCGAAAGACGAAAAGAACCTTGGTCTGCTGTTGAAGGCGCCGGGCGATGACGGGGAACTGGAAGGCATGGAGCCGGTGGGCTGGTATCATTCGCACACGCGCAGCGAAGTGTTCCTGTCGGAATCGGATCTTGAGATCTACGACACGTTTTTCCCGGAGCCGTGGCAGGTGGCCATCGTTTTCCGTCCCAATGCCGGCGAGCCGGTAAGAGCGGGATTTTTTTTCCGGGAATCGGACGGCTTCATCCGCGCCGATCAAAGCTACCAGGAGATCTCCTTTGAACCACCCGAACGCCGGGCAGTGGCGCCGGGGCGTCCGCCGTGGGTGATCACCGAAGAGGGCGAACCGGTGGAGCCGGACCTGTCGATGCTGGACAGCGAGCCTGAGCCCGAGCCACCCATCCGCGAGGCGCCCCGCCCGGTTGCCATTCGTGTAGCCGAGCCGGAACCGATGGCTACGGTGGCGGAACTGGAACCGGTACGGCGCGCCAGAAGCGGCATCGGCGGGTGGGTGTTCTTTGCGGCGTTGCTCGCCGCGGTTCTGACCGGCGTCTCGTATCTCCGTTTTCTAAAGGCCCCCGAGCCGCCCTTGGGACTGGACGTGATGGTGAGGGAAGGCGATCTGCTGATCCGCTGGAATCCACGCTCGGCGGCGATTGACGACGCGCAAAGCGCGGTGCTGTTCATCGTGGACGGCAGCCGGCGGCTGGACCGCCCGCTGAGCGGGCTGCAACTGAGGCGCGCTGCAGAAACTTACCGCCACAGTTCGCCGCGCGTGGATGTGCGGCTGCAGATCAACCGGCCGTGGGGGCGGACGCGGCAGGAGATCGCCACTTACCTGGCCCATCCGGATCGGGGAAAACCGTCGCCGGAGTTGCTGGAGGCGCGCCAGGAGTTGCAGGATGCCGATGTCGAGTTGAACCAACTCCGTTCGGAGATGCTGAACCAGTGGCAAAAATCGGAACGGTTGCGCACCAGGATCGATGAATTGCAGCAGCGGCGTGAGCAACTGGCCGTGGCGCAGGGCCGGCGCGCGCCGCAGCGCCAGTTCGCAATTGCGCCGCTGCCGAAGCCGCAGGTGGTGCGGGATCTTCCGACCGCCCCGGACCTGGCGTCGCCGCGTCCGATGGCGCAATCAACGATTCCACAACAACAGGAAGTGCGCCTCAGCCCACCGCCTGCTCCGGCTCCACCGCCAGTGGCCCCGCCCAAGCCGGCCGCGCCGAAACCTGCCGCCGCGGTGGTGGTGGAAACTCCCAAACCGGCGCCAGCCGCCACATTCGGGCGCTTTCTGTGGAGCGGAGACCTGTCGCGAAACGGTGTGCTCACCATCGACGGCCGCAGTGCCTCGAACGGAACAGTTACGGGCGAGTTACCGGGCGTCGCGGTGCGCGTAGGCGCTTATCCGGCGGAATTCTCCGGCGACATGCTGAAGGTCTATACGCCGAATCCGCGCTACGCCACGCAGCCGAGAATCGACCCTCCCAGCGCGGGCAACGGATGGAACCGGACGCAGTATCTCTACGATCAGCGCGCGGCCCGCGACGTGATTGTGGAGCAGTTTCCCAACGGGGCGTCGAAGAGGATGGTGGTGCGCGCCGGCGCGCGCAATGTTTCCGTCATACTAATTGAATGGCAGGTGGCCGGGCAGTGACGCGTTGGATTGGAATTACCGCGATCCTGCTGCTGGTTCCAGTCTCGTCCGCCGCGCAGACCGCACAGCAGGATTTCGGCAAGGCCGAGGCTGCATTTCAGCAGGGACGCCGCCAGGAGAACGCCGGACAGACGGAGCAGGCAATCGCCAGTTTTTCCGAGGCCGCGCGGCTGGCGCCCGATTTCGCCGCCGCCTTCCGCCATCGCGGCAAACTGCGCCTTTCCCTGGGCCAACTGACCGACGGCGTGGAGGATTTGAACCAGGCGATCCGCCTTCAGCCCGATGACGCCGAGGCTTACCACATCCGCGCCGACCTGCTGTTGAAACTGGGCGAATATCAGAAGGCCCTGGCCGACTACGACAAGGCGCTGGCCAATAAACGGTTGCGCAGCGAGGTGTACACGGGACGGGGCCAGGCGCTGGCGGGGCTCGATCGCTACAAGCCCGCCATTGACGATTACAGCGAGGCGATCAAGCTGCGCCTGGACCGCTACGAGCCCTATCACCTGCGGGGCAAGGCGCATGAGAAACTCGGCGAGTATCACGACGCCATTGAAGACTTCACTCGCGCGCTGGAGTTTAAGCCCGACTTTCTGGAAGCCTGGATCGATCGCGGATTCACTTACGGACAGGTAGGCGAGTTCGAGCGTTCCGTGAAGGATTTCGACCAGGCGCTGAAATTGAACCCCGCCGCTCCAAGGGCCCACGGTCTGCGCGCAGAGGCGTACCGGCGGCTGGGCCAGTTCGACAAGGCAATCCCTGATTTCGACAAGGCGATCGAAGCCGATCCGAAGAATCCGGACTTGTGGCTTGCCCGCGGCTCAGTCCACGCGCAGATGAAGGAATATGCCAAGTCTCTGGCCGACCGCAGCGAGGCGATTCGATTGAAGCCGAACTACGCCGAAGCCTATGTCGCACGCGGCGGATCGTATCACCTGCTGGGCCAGCATGAGCCGGGGCTGGCCGATCGCACCGAGGCCATCCGCCTGAAACCGGGCATGCCGGAAGCCTGGTATGCGCGCGGCAGCGCCTATTTCCTTTTGGGAAACTACGATCTGGCGCGGAAGGATCTGGAAGAGGCGGTGCGCCTCAGTCCGGCTTACGACGAGGCGAAGGCTGTACTGGTAAAGACGCGGGAGAAACTGGCGGAGGCGGAAACGGCTCGCGCACAGGAGGCCGCCCAGGCCGAAGCCGCCAAGGCCGCGGCGGCGAAGGCCGAGGCGGAACGGGCGGAACGGGAAAAGGCGGAACGGGAAAAACAGGCTGCCACGATCGTTCTCCCTGATCCGGCGCCGCGGCAGCCGGAACCGGTAGCGGCTCCGCCGGCGCGGGCTCCCGCTCCACCGGCTACCAGCGCGAGGACGCTGTTCCAGCGGGGGCGGGATCAACTGAAGGAAAAGCGCTACGAGGAAGCAATCGCTTTGCTGAGCGCGGCGCTGCTACTGGAGCCCGAAAATGCGGCGATCGTCAATACGCGCGGTTTTGCCCACTTGCGATCGAAGAACTACCCGAGCGCGCTGGCCGACTTCGAGAAGGCGATTCGCCTGGATCCGTCGCACGAGGCTGCTCTTCGCAATCGCGATGCCGTCAAGCGGCTGATGGCGAGGCGTGAAAGCCCGGCGCCGGAGCCGCCCGCTGCAGTTTCGCCCCCCGCCGCGGGTGCGGGCACGGCCGAAAGTTACGAAAAATTGGGCCGCGGGCTGATCGGGGCCGGCCAGTTCAAGGGCGCCATCGGTCCGCTGACCGAGGCCATCCGCCTGAAACCCGGGCTGGCAGGCGCCTACAACGCACGCGGCTTTGCCTGGTACCGGTTGGGTGAGTTCGCCAAGGCGATGGCCGATTACAACGAAGCCGTTCGCCTCAATCCCGGCTATCAGAACGCCTATCGCAATCGCGCCGCTCTGAAGCGGGCGACGGGTGACGCCAGGGGCGCCGAAGCCGACGCCGCACGGGCGGCAAAGCTGGCCAAAACCGGCGAGTGAGCCGGAGCCTCAGACCTTTGCCGGAACGATATAGGGCGCCCGGTAGTTGCGGGTGAGCATACGGTTCGCCTCGGGATCGTTCTTCACCGTCCAGGACTTCTCGTCCCAGTGCAAAGTGCGGCCCAGGCGGTAGGAAATGTTGGCCAGGTGCATGAGCACGCAGGATATGGCGCCTTCCTCAATCTCGGCGTTCAGATCTGAAACCTTACGGCTGCGCACGCCGGCGATGAAGTTCTCAAAGTGATTGTCACGCTCGGTGCGGCTGGGCCCCGGCGTCTGATCCTTGCCCATGAAGCTGTAGTACTTGTTGTAATTGTCGATCACCAGGTAGCCGTTGGCTCCATAGAAAGTGTTGCCGATGGTATTGCCGGGACGCTCGCCGCCGATGCCCGCCTCGTGGTGGCTGTACCAGTGGCGGACTTCGAAGGTCATCATCTTGGGCCGGCCGCCGACGTTGAACTCATAGGAGGCGCTGATGGTGTTGGGCGTTTCCTGATCGTCATCGAACATGAACTTGCCGCCGATGGCGGTCACCTTGGTGGGATGCGTCACGCCCAGCCCCCAGCGGGCGATGTCGACCTCGTGAATCCCCTGGTTGCCGAGGTCGCCGTTGCCGGTATCCCAGAACCAATGCCAGTTGTAGTGGAAGCGGTTCTTGGTGAACGGACGCAACGGGGCCGGGCCGGTCCACATGTCGTAGTCGACGCCCGGCGGCACTTTCTCCACCGGCGTCTTGCCAATGGTGTTGCGGGCCTTGAAACAGAGTCCCCGCGCCATGTAGATTTCGCCGAATTCTCCGGCTTTCATCTTCTGGACGGCCTCCTGCAAGGCGGGCGAGGAACGGCTCTGGCTTCCCATCTGCACCATGCGGTTGTACTTGCGCGCCGCGGCGACGATCTGCCGGGATTCAAACACGTTGTGCGAGCACGGCTTTTCGACGTACACATCCTTGCCCGCCTGGCAGGCCCAGATGGTCTGCAGCGTGTGCCAGTGGTTTGGGCTGGCGATGGAAACTGCGTCGATATTTTTATCTTCGAGCACCTTGCGAATGTCGCGGAAGGTGGGCACGGGATTCTTTCCGCGCTTCTGCAGCGAGCCGATGTAGCGTTCCGAGTGTGAGTCGTCGACGTCAACCAGCGCGGCGAGTTCGACGTTCTTCTGCGACGTCCAGGCGCCCATGTGGCTGGCGCCGCGGCCGCCGCATCCTACTACGGCCACGCGCACGGTGTCGTTGGGACTGTTGGCGGATTGGGCGGCACGGGCAACGGTGGCCGCCGCTGAACTCATCAGAAAGTAGCGTCGATTCATGTGGGCATTATAGCCGCTATTTGCCCGCCTGGGAGGCCAGCACGCGGTACTCGATCTTCCGGAGAGCCGCCACCGTTGAGTAAGTGGCGAAACCGAGCGGCGTGGAAAGATCGATCTCACCGGGACGGAGCGATACGTCGCGTCCCCTGATGTCGGCGTCGATGATGAGCCTGCCGTCGATCCAGCCCTGAATTCGCACACCGGTTACGGCCAATCGGAATGCGTACCAGCGTCCTTTTTCGAAATCGCGGACCGTGGAGGTGTCGTTCTCCGAAGCGTCGTTGCCATCCAGACTGGAGAGGCCGACAACGGATCCGCCCCAGCCGCCGTTGATCCACGAGCAGAACGAATCGTTGACGGGAAAGGTGATGCCGGCAAAAAAGTCGCTGCCGTCGATGCGCGCGGCTTCGAACCGGATTTCGTAGTTGGACTTGGGGAATTCGCCTGCCCAGGTAATGCCCGTCAGATGGCCTTTACCGATGGAGATTGTGCCATCCTTGACGCTGACTTTACCGCGGCCGCGGAAGGGAGTTTCGTTCCAGCCCTTCAGTGACTGGCCGTCGAACAGGGGGATCCAACCACCGTCAGTGGCCGAAGGCTGGCCGGTGAGACCGCCAGCGGCGACGCCATAGAGCGCAGCAGCCAGTGCGAAGCGCCTGGTGAACCTCATGCCTCTATTGTGCTACGGCGGGTGCGCGGACCGGGGAACAAACACCACTCCTGAGGCGTATATTCGGGACATGACCAACGCACGCACCGGCGAACAGACTCCCGCAACGCCGCTCCGCTTGTGGCCCGGCGTGGCCGCGGTCACCCTGCAATGGCTGGTGAAGTTGGCGCTCCCGATCGTTGCTCCCGGCGCCGCCATGTTCGCGGTGATTGGCCCGCTGGGGTTTGGGCTGGTGGTGGCGGCGTGGTGGATCTTCTTCAGCCGGGCGCCATGGCTTGAGCGCGTAGCGGCGATCGCGCTGATGGTGGGCGGAGTGGCGGTGGCGTCGCGTTTCGTCCACGAATCCATCGCCAACGGAATGATGGGAATGCTGCTGCCCATCTACGCGGTTCCGGTAATGAGCCTCGCCCTGGTAGCCTGGGCGGTGGCAAGCCGCGGCCTCTCCACGGTTGGGCGGCGCGCATCAATGGCCGCCTCGATACTGCTGGCCTGCGGAGCGTTTACGCTGATTCGGACTGGCGGCATCACCGGCGATGCCACTTCCGATCTCCACTGGCGTTGGACGCCTACGCCGGAGCAACGCCTGCTGGCCGGGGAAGTGATGCCAGTCAGGGAGGCGGCGGTGCCGCCGGCGCCGGAATCTGGCGCCGAGTGGTCCGGCTTTCGCGGACCGAATCGGGACAGCGTTGTACGCGGCACGCACATCGAAACGGACTGGAAGCGATCGCCGCCGGTTCCACTGTGGCGGCGTCCGGTGGGACCGGGTTGGTCATCCTTCGCCGTTGAGGGCGATTTCATCTATACGCAGGAGCAGCGTGGCGGGGAAGAGTTCGTCACATGCTATCGGCTGAGGACGGGCGAGCCGGTGTGGAGACACGGAGACAAGGCGCGGTTCTGGGAGTCAAATGCCGGCGCCGGCCCACGCGGTACGCCTGCGCTGGACAGAGGCCGGGTTTACTCGCTTGGGGCAACCGGCATCCTGAATGCGCTCGATGCTCGCGGCGGCTCTGTTGTGTGGTCGCGCAATGCCGCATCCGACACCGGCAGCAAGATCCCCGATTGGGGCTTCGCGAGTTCACCTCTGGTGGTGGAAAATATGGTCATCACCGCCACCGCAGGGGTGCTGGCTGCCTACGACCGGGACACGGGCAATCCCGGTTGGATCGGGGAAAAAGGCGGCTGGGGTTATAGCTCGCCGCATCTGGCGTCCATCGGGGGTGGCGCACAGATTGTGCTGCTGAATGGAGCCGGCGCGATCGGTGTGGCCCCGGCCAACGGCCGGCTGCTGTGGAAACATGAGTGGAGGGGCGACGGCATCGTGCAGCCGGCGGTGATGGGGGATGGCGGCGTACTGATCGGCAGTGGATCGGGACTGGCCGCCGGAGTCGGGATGCGGCGTATCGCACTCTCAAAGGGACCCGATGGTTGGAGCGCGCGGGAGCGCTGGACGTCGAACGGGCTGAAGCCCTACTACAACGATTTCGTCGTTCACAACGGCCACGCGTTCGGCTTTGACGGTGGCATTGTTGCATGCATCGATCTGGAGGATGGCAGGAGGAAGTGGAAAGGCGGGCGCTACGGCCACGGGCAGATGCTGCTGCTAGCCGATCAGGACCTGTTGCTGGTGCTGTCGGAGGACGGTGAGTTGGCGCTGGTGGGGGCGACCGCGGAGGAGTTCCGCGAGTTTGCCCGGGTCCCGGCGATTGAGGGCAAGACGTGGAACCACCCGGTGCTGGCGGGCGGGATTCTGCTGGTTCGTAACGCAGGGGAGATGGCGGCTTTCCGGCTGCCTGTGGTGGGCCGGTGATTCCACATAGCCGCCATCAGCCATTTTGGGTTTGCAGCCGGCGCAGACAGGCCGCGGCTGGTTCGCGAATTTCCTCGCCCTGGCGGAACAACCAAAGCCTGGTGGCCACCCAATCAACGCGTACCTCACGCCCGGCGGCCCGAAACCAACCCGGCCGGTTTACAAAAATATCCTGCAGCAGCACATGCAGAAGCTCATGCACGCAGGTATTGACGGAGAGAAGAGGGACACGATGGGCATGGGCGTGGCTGAGCGCGATCAGGCACAGGGCATGTCCCTGGTGCATCGTGGAGACGCCGGCGAGGGCGCGGGCGCTGTCCCAATCCATCGGAACACGATCGGTGACCACCAGGTTGATGACGCCGCGCCTGATGCCCGAAAACACCGGCTGGCCGGCGGGTGAGCGTTTGATCTCGCCGTCCACCTGAGTGTGAAGAAATTGAATGCCGCAGCGGTTGAAGTCGCGAACGGCCTCAGGCCAAATGTCCAGGTTGAAGCGCCGAAGCCGATCGGGAGTGTGCCGTGCGCGCGAGTCCATTACGCGGTGGACGGGGATGAGAAGAGGCGATTGCGCGCCGGCGGCGATGAACGGCATCGCGAAGAAGCTTCGGCGCGTCACAATTTCCCACTACCACACTTAAGCCGCCTTGGCGATCGGCGCCCGGTTCACCTTCGCCAGCCCCAGTTTTTCCAGCGCCACGATCACCGGCCAGGCCGGATCAATCTCTCCGTCGCGCAGCGCGAACAGGGCCGACGACGGATATTCATGGTGATTGTTGTGCAGCCCTTCGCCCCCGGTCACCAGCGCGATCGACTGCAGATTCGTCGCCTGGTTTTCGAAATTCCGGTAGCCGATCATGTGGCAGATGCTGTTGATGGAGGAATTCAGCAGCACGTACACCACGCCCTGAACGGCGAACGCGATGGCGCCGGCCAGCCATCCGAACATCGCCATGAAGATGCCCAGTCCGCCGAAGATGGCGAACTTCACCAGTCCCTGCGGCAACTTGTCGATCAGGTCCGGTTTGTAGTCAGGGGTGTACTTCTGCACGGTGGCAGGGTTGCCGGCCTCCTTGCCGTAGTAGAAAGCATTGCCGAAAAAAACGTGCCACAAGCCATACAAAAGCGGGCTGTGCGGATCGCCTTCCTTGTCGGAAAAGTGATGATGCTTGCGATGCACCGCCACCCATTCGCGCGGTTTGATGCCGGTGAAAAGCGCAATGTGCAGATGCATCAAAGTACCCATGGCGCGGTTCAGCACCAGGCCGCCGTGTGTCAGCGCCCGATGCAGATAAATCGTCGTGAAAAAAACCGAGATCTGACAGACCACGGCCGAAATCACACAGATCCAGAGGAGACTCATGTTTAGAATTGCTACACGCCCTTTGCGAGGAATCCGCCGTCCACCGCGATGACCTGGCCGGTGGTGAACGACGACGCGTCCGAGGCCAGGTAAATCGCCAGGCCCACCAACTCCTCCACGCTACCATACCGGCCCATGGGCGTCCGCGGCAGGATGGCCGCCTTGCGCTCGGGCAGATCGATGACGTGGGAATTGAGCGGCGTGCGGAACACGCCGGGCGCGATGGCGTTCACCCGGATGCCGTGCTGCGCCCATTCACAGGCCAGTTCCTTGGTGAGCATGCCCACGGCGGCCTTGCTGGCGGCGTAGGCGGTCACTTCATTGAAGCTGACGAAGGTGGTGAGCGAACAGGTGTTAATGATGGAGCCGGCCTTCTGGGCGATCATCTGGCGGCCGAACACCTGGTTGGCGCGGAAGCTGCCGTTTAGGTTGATGTCCACCACGCGCTCCCAGTCTTCGTCAGTCATGTCGGCGGTGGGACCCTTCTTGAGCACGCCGGAGGTGACCATCAGCACGTCCACCTTGCCGAACGCCTTCACCGTTGCGGCGCACAAGTCTTCAAGGCTGGCGCGGTTCTGCACGTCCGAGGTGACGCGCAAAGTGGGAACGCCCGCCAATTCGAACTCACGGCCCATGGCGTCCACCTTGTCCACGTCGCGGCTGGAGGCGATTACCGCCGCGCCGGCCTGTGCGTATCCCCGGGCGATGGCCTGCCCGATGCCGCTGGTTCCGCCGAGCACCACGGCCACCTTCCCTTTCAGGGAAAACATCTGTTCAATCGTTTCGTTCATAAAAACCCCAAAAGTGTGATGATACACTAACGGTCTCATGCGCTACGTAACTTTTCGCAATCCTCAAGGCGCCCCCGAACCGGGCGTGTTCCAAAACGATCAAGTCATCGGCCTTGGCGAAGCCGGCTTTTCCTCACTTCTGGAGGTGATCGCGGGCGGCGATTCAGCCCGCGAAACGGTGGAAGCGTTTGTCGCGAACCCGCCGCAATCGGCCGTTCACGCCGCGGCAGGAGTGAAGCTGCTGGCGCCCATCCCGCGGCCGCCCAAGGTGATCTGCGTCGGACTCAACTATCGCGACCATGCCGAAGAATCGAACATGGCGATTCCGGACCGGCCCACCATCTTCAACAAGTTTCCCCACACGGTGATCGGGCCGGACGACACCGTAGTGTTGCCGAAGAATTCCACCCAGCCCGATTATGAAGCGGAGTTCGCGCTGGTCATCGGCAAAGGCGGCCGCCACATTCCCGCCGATAAGTGGCAGGAGCACGTCTTCGGTTACACCAACGTCAACGACGTTTCGGCCCGCGACTTTCAACTGGCCACCACGCAATGGCTGATGGGCAAGACTTTCGATACGTTCTGCCCGATGGGGCCGTATCTGGTAACGGCCGACGAAATCGCCGATCCGCACAATCTGAATATCAAAATCACGGTGAGCGGAGAAGTGCTGCAGAATTCCAACACAAAACATCTGATATTCCGCATCCCTGACCTGATCGCTTATCTTTCGAGCGTGTTCACGCTGGAGCCGGGCGACGTGGTGTCCACCGGCACGCCCTCAGGCGTGGGCTTCGCGCGCAAGCCGCCGCGCTGGCTTAAGGCCGGCGACGAAATGGTGGTGGAAGTGGAAGGCCTGGGTGAGCTTCGAAACCCGGTGGTGCTGGAAGAGTAATCGATATATTAAATCGGGCTCGCTTCCGGAAATAATCCTGTAGAATTACCGTAGGGGTGTTTGAGGATACCGAAAGGAGCGAGCCCGATGAAGGCTGCTGTCACTCCTGCCAGGATCCGGGTTCTGGTAGTCAGCCCTTTCCCGGACGATCACGTTCAACTGGGAAAAATTCTGCGGCGCGAACAGTGGGAATTGCGCCATGCCATGACCTGCGAACAGGCGCAGGCAATCCTTGAAAGCACCGTTTGCAGGATCGTGATCTCGGAAGCGAAGATCGCGGGCCACTGCTGGAAAAAAATGCTCTCGGCGATCCGCCGGCTGCCCGAACGGGAGCAGCCGAAACTGGTGGTGGCCTCGCCGCAGGCTGACGATTCCCTGTGGTCGGAAGTTCTGAATCTGGGCGGCCATAACGTGTTGGCCAAACCTTTTGACCGCACTGAAGTCGAGTGGGTTCTACAATGAAAAAGATTGCGCCCATTCGATCCGCTCTTCCGTAACACCCACGCGCAGACGATTGCCGGGGCCTTCTGGCGGCGTCCGTTTGACGCCGCCAGATTCCCGGTAACCGCGGCTTATCACCACACCGAACCGGATGTTCAGATATTGATTCACAGCCAGCGGCCGGCGGGCGCTCCACGAGCGTCGCTGCTACTGGTGCATGGCCTTGAAGGATCGTCCGAGGCCGGCTATATGGTAAGCGCCGCGCACACCGCGCTTGAAGCAGGATTCATCGCCCACCGCATGAATATCCGCAGTTGCGGAGGGACTGAGGACCGCTGCCACACGCTTTATCACGCCGGACTGTCCAGCGATCTACGGACGCTGCTCGAAATCCTCAGCCCGCGATGCGGAGGCAATCTTTTCCTGTGCGGCTTCTCATTGGGCGCTAATCAATGCCTGAAGGCGGCGGGCGAACTGGGCGATCGCGCCCGCGGTCTGCTGGCGGGTGTGATCGCCATCAGCACGCCTGTGGATCTGGGCGCATGCGCGCAGGCCCTGAAGCAGCGCCGCAACTATCTCTACCAGCAACGATTCCTGCGCAACATGACGGCGCGGCTGGAGCGGAGGTGCCGCACTCGGAGCGATCTGTTCGGCCCCTACGTGGAGGCGGCCCGCACGGCGCGGGACATTTGGGAGTTTGATGACCGCGTGACGGCCCGGTTCTTCGGCTTCGACGGCGCCGATCATTATTACGGCACGCAATCCTCGAAGCTGTTTCTGGACGGCATCCGCGTGCCGGCGCTGGTGATTCAGGCCGAGGACGATCCGATGATCCCCTTCGAGGTCTACCAGCACGCGGCGTTCCGCACGAATCCCAACCTTCATCTGGTGTCGACCCCCGCGGGGGGCCACGTCGGCTTTCTGGCCCGGGGCGGGTATCGATTCTGGCTGGACCTGGTGATTCGCGACTGGATGGTGGAAGTAGGGAACAAGCGGGCGGCGAGTCTCGTCTGAGTCATCTGAGCATGCGCTCCACCGCCTCATTCCAGGAAGCCGCGCGCGCCGCCTTTGGGGCGTTGCGGGCCAACAAACTGCGCAGCTTTCTCACGCTGCTGGGGATTATTCTGGCCACCTCCACGCTGATCGCGGTAATGGCGCTGATTCACGGCATGGATGTGTACATCGCGCAAACCGTGTCCGACATGGGCGCCGACGGGTTCCGCGTGGTCCGCATGGCGTTTTTCGGCAACTGGGATCCGAAAAAGTTTCTCGAGTTTCAACGCAAGAATCCGGAACTGAATCCAGAGGAATTTCGCTTCATCAGGTCGAATGCGATGCTGCTGAAGACCATCGGCATGCAGTCCTCACGCCAGGTGCGGGTGTCGGCCGGCGGCCAGCATCTGCTGGGCGTGCGGCTGATGGGCAGCACGGCCAACATGGCCGCGATTACGAACACACAGCCCGAGTTTGGCCGTTTCTACACCGAGGCTGAAGACAGCCGCCGGCTGCCCATCGCCTTTATCGGAAAAGACATCCGCGACCAGTGCTTCCCCAACGTGGATCCGGCAGGCAAGACCATCGAAATCGACGGGCGGCCCTTTGCGGTGGTGGGCGCCGCCAAGAGCCTGGGCAGCGTGTTCGGCCAATCGCGCGACAACTTCGTGATGATCCCGATTGAGACATACTTCAAGATGCACGGCGCGCGGCGGGGCATCACTTACTTCGCCGTGGCGGGCGGGCAGGGGCAGCTTTACCAGGCGCAGGACGAAGTGCGCGCGCTGCTGCGGGCGTGGCGGAAATTGACGCCGAAGCTGGACGACAACTTCGCGGTGGTCTCCTCGGACTCGTTCACGGAAATGTGGGCGCGGATGACCAGCGCCATCGCCGCCACCGCTATCGCGATCGTTTCTGTTTTTATGGTGGTGGGTGGCGTGGTGATCATGAATATCATGATGGCGGTGGTGAGCGAGCGGACACAGGAGATCGGCATCCGGAAATCCCTCGGCGCGCGGCGCACCGATATTCTGCAGCAGTATCTGGTGGAGTCTTCTGTGCTGGCGGCGGCGGGAGGCGTGATCGGCGTCTTCCTGGCCTGGCTGCTGGCGGTAGCGGTGCGTAATTTCACACCGGTGCCGATGCAGATGCCGCTGGTGGCGGTGGCGGTGGGCGTCGGGCTCTCGGCGGTGGTGGGCCTGTTTTTCGGAATTTACCCGGCCAGCCGCGCGGCGAAACTGGACCCCATTGAAGCCTTACGGGTGGAACGATGAAGACCGCCTCGGTTCTGACCGGCATCGGCCTGGCGCTCGATTCCATCCGCGCCCACAAGCTGCGTGCGTTTCTCACTACGCTGGGTGTGATCATCGGCACCAGCACCATCATCGGAGTAGGCTCCATTCTGGCCGGCTTTGATGGCGCCATCACCAACATGCTGCGCTCATTCGGCGGCAACACGCTGATGGTGTTCAAGTTCAAGATCGGCCCAAGGGTGGGCGGGCTGAGCGCCGAAGAGCGCACCCGCAAGCCGCTGTCGCTGGAGAACGCGCGCGCCATCGCCGAGCGTTGCCCTTCGGTGGATCACGTGAGCCCCTATTTGTTTCCCAACTGGAACATGATCCACCGCGCCCGCTTCAAGGGGGCCGACTATTTTAACCTCGACATCGGCGGAACCGAAGAAGGCTACGCCATGGGCGGACAGGCCGAGATGAAATACGGTCGCTTCTTCACTGAAACCGAAAACCGCCATCGCCTTCCGGTGGCGGTGATCGGCGAGGAGGTGTACAAGGCGCTGTTTTCCAACGTCGACCCGATCGGAAAGACGGTGGAACTGGACGGCCACCACTTTGAGATCGTGGGCGTGATGAACCGGCCGGCGGCCTCACCACCCGGTGAATCGGACAACCGGTTCCTGATTCCCTACTTCTCCATGCGCAAGGCCTTCCCCAGCGCCTTCGAGCACATGCTGATCGTTTCTGCCAAGGACGGTAAACTGGCCCAGGCCTCCGACGAAGTTCGCAACATCCTTCGGATTGAACGGCGGGTGGCCTACGAAAAGCCCGACGATTTCGCCATCTCCACGGCCGAGCAGATGGTGGAGGACTTCCGCAAGATCACCGCCGTCACCGCGCTGGTGATGGTGGTGCTCAGCTCCATCGGGCTGCTGGTGGGCGGCATCGGAGTGATGAACATCATGCTGGTATCAGTCACCGAGCGGACGCGGGAGATCGGCGTGCGCAAAGCCGTGGGCGCCACGCGCGCCGACATCGTGCTGCAATTTCTCACCGAAGCCGTTGTGCTGACCGGGCTGGGCGGACTGCTGGGGATGACGCTGGGCTGGGCGATCTCAAGCAGCGTGCGGCTGATGTTCCCTGAACTTCCCACGGCGGTGCCGGTTTGGGCGGCCGCGCTGGGCGGAGTGGTGTCGGTGGGAATCGGGATCTTCTTCGGCATCTGGCCGGCCAGCAAGGCCGCGCGCCTGGACCCGGTGGAAGCGTTACGCTACGAGTAGCCGAACCGCCATGAAGTCTTCGCCGCAGGCCCGCCGATACTTTGTCCGCGGACGTGTCCAGGGTGTGGGATTCCGCGCCTTTGTGGAGCGCAAAGCCCGCGAACTGGGCCTTCGCGGTTATACGCGCAACACCGCCGACGGGCGCGTGGAAGTGTACGCCACCGGAGAACAGGATCAGTTGGCGGCGCTCGAAGGCCCGCTGTGGAAAGGCCCTCTCTGGTCAAGGGTGGAAGGCGTCGAGAGCGAACCGGCGCAGGTGCTAAAATACGAGGACTTCCGCATCTGGAGATAAGTTCCGCGTCTATCGCTACTCGAATTCTATGGACCTCAAGAGACTCATTCGCGAGGTGCCGGACTTCCCCAAGCCCGGCATCATGTTCTTCGACATCACCACGCTGCTCAAGGACAAGGACGGCTTCGGCCACATCATTGACTCCTTTGATCAGCACTACCGCGAAAAGCGCGTGGATATCGTGCTTGGCATTGAAGCGCGGGGCTTCATCTTCGCTCCGGCGGTGGCCTACGCGCTGGGGACCGGGTTCATCCCGGTGCGTAAGCCGAAGAAACTGCCCGCGCAGGTTGAGTTCATGGAGTACGAACTGGAGTACGGCACAGACCGGCTTGAGATCCACAGCGACGCCATCCATCCGGGCCAGCACGTGCTGATCATCGACGATGTGCTGGCGACGGGCGGCACGGCCCGCGCGGTGGCGAAACTGGTGGAAAAACTCGGCGGCACGGTGGCCGGGCTGGGCTTCGTCATCGAACTCGATTTTCTGAACGGCCGGCAGAAGCTGGAAGGTTACGACATCCACTCCCTGGTTCACTACTAGGCGGGACGACGTGGAAATGATCCGAATCGAACGGCTGGGCGCCGGCGACCTCGAGAGAGCGAAGACGCTGTTCGCATTGATGGCCGCGGTGTTTGAGACGGAGACGGAGACGTTGAGCACCGGCTACGTGGCTCGATTGCTCGAGCG
>JANRLE010000221.1:0-3550 GCA_033762895.1 Bryobacteraceae bacterium
CAGCCGGGACTTCTATGCCCGCAAAGCCGCCAGGGTGGCGCGCACCGGGCGTCTGCTGCGGGAACGCGTTGCGGATCTGGGCGAGTGTGTGGAGAAACCCTGGGAAGAACAGTCGATCGGCAATCTGACGTTCGACAACATCCGCCGTTCGGGGGACATCGTGCTGCAGGCCGAGGCGCTCTCCGTATGCGGCCTGTTCGACGGACTGACCTTCCACTTGCGCCGCGGAGACCGGCTGGCCGTCACCGGCGCCAACGGCTCAGGGAAGACAACGCTGCTGCGGTTGCTGGCCGGCGAGCGCGAGCCGGATGCGGGCCTGATCCGGCTGGGCAGCAACGTGGAAACAGCGTCCATCGCGCAGGTGCTGGAACAGCAATTGGACTTTGGCGAAACACCGCTGGAGATCTGCGGCACAAGCACCATGGCCCGCACGCTGCTGGCCTGCCTGAAGGTGCCGCCGGATTGCCTGAACCGGCCACTGGGAACATTGAGCGGAGGCGAGCGGACCAAGGTGGCGATGGCCAGCATTTTGAACTCGCGGGCCAACCTGTTGTTACTCGATGAACCGACAAATCATCTCGAAATCGAGGCGCAGGAAGCACTGGAGGCGGCGCTCCAATCCTACCCGGGAACGGTGATCGCGGTCTCACATGACCGTGCGTTTCTGGAGGCGTTGGGAGAGGAGGCGCAGCACATCCGGTTGGGGTAGACTCTGCGGAACGAACAAGACGGCAATCTGTGAAGCTACGGCCCGCGGTGAAGATTCCGCGAATCGCCCGGCATCGCGCCAATCGCAACGTATATACGTTGCGATACATGTGGGTAGTGGCCAGCGGAATCGAGTTTGATTGGGATGACGAGCACAAGAAGCACCTCGGCGCCCACAAAGTAGCGCCCACGGAGTCCGAACAGGTACTGAACAACGATCCTATAGACCTGGACTTCGATCTGATCGACGACGAAGAACGGTTCCGCTCTGTTGGCCTTACCAATAGCGGCCGTTTGTTGTCAGTGGCTTGGCGATTCGCAACGGCAAGGTGCGTGGCATCACGGCCTTTCCGGCAAGCGTATCCGACAGGAAGGCTTTTCTGGAGAAACCCAAAATGAAGAAGCAGTTGGAGAAAAGAACGAAGCGCGCCATACCGGCGTTCGCCACCGAGGCGGAAGAGGCCGTGTGGTGGTATGAGAACCGCAACCAGCACGGCTCAAGTGTTGACCAAAACGAAGTTGCAGGAGCGAATAGCTGCGTCCAAGAAAGCAGCAGCTCCTGTGGTGGCGCTAAGGATTCCCGCAGCAGATTTGGCTTTGGCCCGGAAGCAGGCAGAGCGCAAGTGCCTGCCTTACCAGACGTACATCAAATCACTGCTCCACGAAACACTCACCGAGCGAGAAAAACGAAGGGTGGGGTGGTAGTCCAGGCAGTTCGAACGGCGGCGCCCCACGGCTTCAAGTCGACGGCGCGGCGTTCGGCGTCGATCAGCCACGCAAGCGCAACTCCGCTTTCAACCCAATCCTCCATCTTGGCGCGCAGGACGGGAAGTTTATCGGAGATCGAACGAATCTCGACAACTAAATCCGGCGCGATACGCCAGAACTTGTCCGGAGTCTGGGGAACCACCGTGGCGAGCCGGCCTTTGAGAATCCAGGCCGCATCCGGTACGCGGCGCGCCCCGTTCGGCAGGACAAACCACTGGTTTGGCGGCGCAGGCTCGGCCCGGCCGTCCGATTTCGCCCAGGAGCGCAACTGAGCGTAGAGATCTTCCTCGCGGCAGGCAGACACGTTGTAGGGCGTAGATTGAACGATCAACCCGCCATCCGCCGTCAGTCGAATCGACGCACAGCCGAAGCGCCGTAAAGAAATGGCGGAGGCGAAGGGATTCGAACCCCTGAGCGAGTTTCCCCGCTAACGGTTTTCAAGACCGCCGCCTTCAACCGCTCGGCCACGCCTCCACAACCAACCTAACCGATTCCGGGGGCCGCCCGCAATCGGTGTGTATTTTCCCGCAATTGGGTGCTTTGCCGCAGGAGGCCGCTACCCAATCCCCCTGTTGCAACGATTTCCTGTGTGGCAATCGGGTTGCTCACGGGAACGCATGAGAGGCTTCGTCCGTCTTGCCGGCGTCAGCGCCGCCGCCCTCCTGCTGGGTATTCAGTTCATTCCCGCTCCTCCATTGGACAATCCGCCGGTGGACCCGGCCAAGACCGTCGAAGCCCAACTGGAGATTCCCGCCCCCATGAAAAAACTGCTCGACCGCTCCTGCCGGGACTGCCATTCCAACGAAACCCACTGGCCCTGGTACTCCAGGTTCGCGCCGGGCTCCTGGCTCGTCGCCCGCGACGTTCGAAAGGCGCGCGACATCATGAATTTTTCCAACTGGACCGAACAGGCCGGCCGGAAACTGGAACTGGCCGCCGGCATGCTCGCCGCCTCCTGTTCCGATGTAACCGTGGGCCGTATGCCGAAACCCAACTATGCGTTCCTCCATTCCGAAGCCCGCCTCTCTGCTGAGGATAAGAAGGACTTTTGCGCCTGGTCCGCCGCCGAGGGCGAGCGCCTGTTTCAAATCCGCCGCAGGAAGATGGCCACACCGTAGTAACCTGAAGGCGAACGGAGAGTTGAGCCCGATATGAGACTTCTGCTTGTTGCTCTTGGCGGAGCGCTGGCGTGGGGACAGCCGCCAGCCGTGCGCACAATTCTGGATGCCTCCTGCGTGGCATGCCACAACACGCAGATGGCCCAGGGCAAGCTTCGGTTGGACACCGGCGCCGCCGTTTCCCCAACCATCGCCGCCAGCATGCTGGAGCGGATCACCACCGCCGACCGCGGACTGCGTATGCCTCCCGGCATCACCCTGCCTGCCCCGGAAATCGAGACTATCCGGACCTGGGCCGCCAGCCTCACAGCCGCGAAAGTGGACTTCGTGCACGACGTCCAGCCGATCCTCAAAGCCTCCTGCTATGGCTGCCACAGCGGCGGCCAGCCGAAAGCGCAACTCCGCCTGGATGCCAAGGCCGTGGCGAAACGCGTGATCACGCCGGGCGACAGCGCCAGCAGCCGGCTAATCCATCGCGTGGAGGGCCAGGGAAATGAGAAACGGATGCCATTATCCGGTGCGCCGCTCACCGGCGCGCAGATCGCCACGCTGCGCGCCTGGATCGACTCGGGCGCAGTCTGGCCCGCCGAGGCCGACATCCCCGGCGCGGCGATCGAGAAACACTGGTCTTATCAAAAGCCGCTAAAACCCGCCGCGCCCCAAGTGAAAAACACCGCCCGCGTGCGCAATCCCATCGACGCCTTTGTCCTCGCCCGCCTGGAAAAACAGGGACTCACCTTTTCCCCCGAGGCTTCGAAAGAAACGCTCATCCGCCGCCTGTCGCTGGATCTCACCGGGCTGCCGCCCTCCCCCAAAGACGTTGCCGATTTCCTCGCCGACACACGCCCAAACGCCTACGCATTGCTGGTGGATCGGCTGCTGGCGTCTCAGCACTTCGGCGAACGCTGGGCGCGGCCGTGGCTTGACCTGGCCCGCTACGCCGACACCAACGGCTA
>JANRLE010000222.1:0-14058 GCA_033762895.1 Bryobacteraceae bacterium
CGATTGTTCGGGAACGCATCGCGAACGAATCCCGAGCCATTGGGGTTGGCCCGCGTTGTGCTGGGATCGTAGATCACCAGCCGCTGATTGGAGGCGCTCACCAGGTTGCTGAAGTCGCCTTCGTACATCTCCGGCGTCGGCACGCTGAAGATCGAATCATTCGACCCGACGCGGTTGCGGAAGCCCTCGTAGGAGAAAAAGAAGAAGGTCTTGTTGCGGCCGTCGTAAAGTTTGGGAATCGACAACGGCCCGCCCGCGGTGGCGCCAAAATCGTTCTGCCGGTAGGCGGCGCGGCGCGGCGCGAAAAAGCCGCGCGCGTCGAGCTTCTCGTTGCGCAGGAAGTCATACGCCACGCCGTGATACTGGTTTGTGCCGGACTTGGAGGAGAACGTCATGATGCCGCCGCCCGCCTGTCCGTATTCGGCCTTGAAGCCGTTGGTATCGACCGCGAACTCCGTGATCGCCTCCAGTGATGGCGCGTTGTAGGCGATCTCCACCGCGTCGGCTGAACGGTTCGTCGCCACCGACACGCCATCCAGCGTCGCTTCCCAGGCCCGCGCCTGGCCGCCCCCCAGTGCCAACTGGCCGCCGCCGCCGCGCGCTTCGGGCGCCACCGACACCAGGTCGAACGGGCTTCGCAACGCTCCGCCCACCACCAGCGGCAACTCGTCCACCAGCTTGTTCTGCACGGCGGTGGTGATCTTGGCGTTCTCGGTTTGCACCTGCGCGATGTCCGCCCTCACCTCCACCGTTTCGGTTACTTGCCCGACATCCAACCGCGCATCCACACGCACCGTCGCCGATGCCGTCAGCACGATGCCATCCCTCAGAACTTTTTTGAAACCTGAAGCCGAGATCTCCATCCGGTAGTTCCCGGGAGCGAGGTTGGGCACGTTATAGTCTCCACCCGCCTCCGTGGTGACCGTTGAGGACTGATTGGTGGCAGTGTTGGTCACGACTATGGTTGCGCCGGGGACTGCGGCGGCGGTGGAATCGGTGATCAACCCGGTGAGGTTTCCACGCTCGGTTTGCGCAAAGGCAACCGCCGCGCAGCAAAGGGCAAGGAACCACTGGCGAAATCGCATCTTCAGACCTCCTGGTATTCAATCAACGGTTAAGGTAGAGCCAGTATACACTGCCCGCCGTGGCCTTGTGCGGCCGCCGTGGGACAATGGAGGCGTATCCCTTTCCCTTTGCATGCAACAAAATCGTAACGAGAAAATCCGCAACATCGCCATCATCGCGCACGTCGATCACGGCAAAACCACGCTGGTGGACGCGATGCTGCACCAGAGCGGAATCTTCCGCTCTAACGAAGACGTGGCCGAACGCGTCATGGACTCCAACGCTCTTGAACGTGAGCGGGGCATCACCATTCTTGCCAAGACCACCGGCGTGCACTATCACGGCGTGAAAATCAACATCGTCGATACGCCAGGCCACAGCGATTTCGGCGGCGAAGTGGAACGCGCGCTCACCATGGTGGACGGCGTCATGCTGCTGGTGGACGCGAGCGAAGGCCCGCTGCCCCAAACCCGCTACGTGCTTATGAAGGCTCTGGAAGCCCGCCTGCCGCAGATCGTCGTTGTCAACAAGATCGACCGGCCCGACGCGCGCGTCCAGGAAGTCCTCAACGAGATCTTCGACCTTTTTATCGATCTGGACGCTGCTGAGGACCAACTCGATTTCCCCATCATTTACGCCAACGCCAAGGCCGGCCTGGCCAAGCTGTCGCTGGAGGAGGAGTCCACCGACCTGCGGCCGTTGTTTGATTCGATCCTCAAACACATCCCCGGTCCCACCGGAGATCCCGAAGGCGTGCTTCAGCTTCAGGTGGCCAACCTCGACTACAGCGACTACCTGGGCCGTCTTGCCATCGGCCGCATGTACAACGGCACCCTGCGCCATGGTGACGAAGTGAGCATCTGCAAGCTGGACGGCTCCGTTCAGAAAACGAAAATCACCAAGCTCTATTCGTTTGAAGGGCTGAAGCGGGTGGACGAAACCATCGCCGTTCCCGGCGACCTGCTGGCCATTGCCGGACTGGAAGGCATCACCATCGGCGAAACGGTGTCCCATGCCGAAACCCCCAAGCCGATGCCGAAGATCCAGATCGATGAACCCACCATCGCCATGACCTTCACCATCAACACTTCGCCGTTCGTGGGCAGGGAAGGGCAGTTTGTCACCTCACGCCACCTGCGCGACCGCCTGGACAAGGAACTGCTCACCAACGTTTCGTTGAAGGTGGAAGAGGCCGGCGGTCCGGACGTGTTCAAGGTGATGGGCCGCGGTGAGTTGCAGCTTGCCATCCTCATCGAAATGATGCGCCGCGAAGGCTACGAACTGATGGTCGGCAAACCGGAAATTCTCACCCGGAAGGTGGACGGCAGTATCCAGGAACCGCTGGAGGCGCTCACCGTCGATTGCCCCGAACAGTTCGTCGGCGTGGTGATGGAGAAGATGGGCATCCGCAAGGGCAAGATGACCAAGATGATTAACCACGGTTCGGGCCGCGTACGCCTTGAGTTCGATGTGCCCTCGCGCGGGCTCATCGGTTTGCGCAGCGAAATGCTCACCGACACCAAGGGCACCGCCATCATGAACTCGATCTTTGCCGGCTACATTGACTGGCAGGGCGACATACCCTCCCGTCCCACCGGCGCGCTGGTGGCAGACCGGCCCGGCAAGGCCACCGGTTACGCCATCTACAATCTGCAGGAGCGCGGAGAGATCTTCATTTCACCGGCCACCGACGTCTACGAAGGCATGATCATTGGCGAAAACTCCCGCGATGCCGACCTCGACGTCAACATCGTCAAGGAGAAAAAGCTCACCAACATGCGCTCTTCCACCTCGGACGAGGCGATCCGGCTGGTGCCGCCGCGCCTGTTGAACCTGGAACAGGCCATCGAGTTCATCGCCGATGACGAATTCGTGGAAGTGACTCCGAAATCCATCCGGCTGCGGAAGCGGGTTTTGCAGGCCAACCAGCGCGAACGCAAATGAGGAGTCCCGCGTTTCGGGTGAGCGCCGCCCGCCGCGTGGCCATTGTGAGCATGGCGCTCAGCGGCGCATTGTCGCTGCTGAAGATCGGTGTGGGATGGCTGGCCGGCTCGCGCGCCGTGCTGGCCGATGGGTTCGAAGCTGCCGGGGACGTGGTGGCATCGGGCGTGGTCTTGTTCGGGCTCGCCATTGGCGGGCGGCCGCCCGACGACAATCATCCCTATGGCCACGGCCGTCTGGAAACCCTCAGCGGCTTCACGGTGGGTGTGATGCTGGCCGTGGCGGGCGCGCTGATCGGCCTCAGTTCGGTGTGGGACATCGATCGTGTGACCGCTCCGCCGGCTGCCTACGCCGTCTGGCCGCTGTTGATCTCCATCACCGTCAAAGTAGCGCTCACGGTCTGGAAATTCCGCAAGGCCCGCGAGACCGGCAGCTCGGGCTTAAAGGCCGATGCCTGGAACGATGCGGTCGACATTTTGTCGGGCATCGTGGCGCTGGCGGCTCTGGGACTCACCTTGTTCGATCCGGTGCGATTCCGCATCGCTGATCGTGTGGGCGGCCTCGGCGTCGGGCTCATCGTCATCTTCCTGGGCTTACGCGTGGTCCGCGACACCACCCTGCAGTTGATCGACACAATGCCCGATGAGGCGCTCATGGTGGAGATCCGCCGCGTGGCCGAAGCCGTCCCGGGCGCAATCCGTGTGGAGAAATGCTTCGCGCGCAAGACCGGCCTCCAATTCCACGTCGATCTGCACCTGGAAGTGGACCCCAACATGACGGTGCGCACGTCACACGAAATCGCCAGTGAGGTGCGTGACCGGGTCAGGAAACGGCTGGACTGGGTGGCTGATGTTCTGGTTCATGTGGAGCCGTCCGACCTTGCCCGGAACCCGCCAGGCGCTCCAGCGCCGGACCGGTGACGCGATAGATCGTCCACTCGTCCATGGCCACCGCCCCCAACCGTTCGTAGAACTCAATGGACGGCGCATTCCAGTCCAGCACCGACCATTCCAATCGTCCATACCCGCGCTCTTGGGCCAGCCGCGCCAGATACACCATCAACGCCTTGCCGATGCCTTGGCCGCGGTATTCGGGCTCTACGAAGAGATCCTCAAGGTAAATTCCCGGCTTGCCCAGAAACGTCGAGAAGGTGTGAAAGAAGATCGCCACGCCGGCCGCATGGCCATCCCCGTACGCCAGCGCCACTTCGGCCGCCGGCCGCGGGCCAAACAGCGACGCGCGAAGATCCTGTTCCGTCGCCTTCACCGCGTCAGAGAGTTTCTCGTATTCGGCCAGCTTCCGGATGAACGACAGCACCAGCGGGATGTCGGCTTCCACCGCGCGTCTGATTTGAATATCCATCCAGCCATTTTCGCCGAGTCCGCTACACTTGAGAAAGACCTTGATGAACCCCTCTGTTCTTGTGGAAACGAACCTGCCGGGAGTGCCGCTCCTGGCCCGCGGCAAGGTGCGCGATGTCTACTCCCTTGGCGACACCCTGCTGTTTGTCGCCACTGACCGCATCTCCGCCTTCGACTGCATTCTGCCCACCGGCATCCCAAGTAAAGGGCGCGTCCTCACCCAGATCTCCATTTTCTGGTTCGACATGATGAAGGACCTGGTTCCCACGCATTTCCTCACCAGCGACGTGGAGCAATATCCGGCGAGCCTGCGGCCCTTCCGCGATCAGTTGGAAGGGAGGTCCATGCTGGTGCGCCGCGCAAAGATGTTTGAAGCCGAGTGTGTCGCGCGAGGCTACGTTTCCGGCTCCGGGTGGAAGGACTATCAGCGCACCGGCGCCATCTGTGGCATCCCGCTGCCCCCAGGCTTGAAACACAGTGACCGGCTGCCGCTTCCCATCTTCACACCCGCAACCAAGGCTCAATCGGGGCACGACGAGAACATTTCGTTTGAGGCGTTCCGCGCCATTGTGGGACCACGCGCCGAACAGCTTCGCGATCTTACGCTGGCCATCTACCAGCGCGCGGCCTCCTACGCCGAGACGCGCGGGATCCTGCTGGCCGATACGAAATTCGAATTCGGCATGATCGGCGATCAGCTTGTCCTGGCCGACGAAGTGCTGACGCCCGACTCCTCCCATTTCTGGCCGAAAGAGACCTACGCGCCCGGCGGCGCACAACCCTCCTACGACAAGCAGTTCGTCCGCGACTACCTGGAGACGCTCGATTGGGACAAGCGGCCCCCGGCTCCGCCACTGCCCGATGAGATTGCCGCCAAGACCAGCGCCAAGTATCTGCAAGCCTATCGTGTGCTGACCGGCCGGGATCTGGATGCATGAACGGGCTGGACCTGAACTGGCTGGATATGGTCTTGGGCGGGATTCTGGCCGGCTCCGTTGTGGCCGGCCTGTTCAAGGGCCTGGTGCGAACGGCCATCGGCATGGCCACCTCGATTCTGGCCATTCTCCTTTCGCTGTGGTTCTACCGGACGGCCGGCGCGATGTTGCTTGACTACACCAGTTCCGCGGCGGTGGCTAACGCAGTGGGCTTTGTCGCGGTCTTCGCCGCGGTGCTGATCGCCGGGGCGTTGGTGTCCCGGCTGCTGGGGGCGATCTTCAAGTGGGCGGGTCTCGGTTGGCTGGACAGGCTGCTGGGCGGCGTCTTTGGCCTAGCGCGCGGTCTGCTGATTGCGATCGCGATTGTGCTGGCGGCCATGGCGTTTGCCGTCAATCCGCCGCCGAAGTCCGTCGTGGAATCTGAACTCGCGCCATACGTGCTGGAGTCGGCCCGCATCGCCGCCAGGCTTGCGCCGGAGGAACTTACCTCGGCGGTGGAGAACAGCTACCGCAAGATCCGTGAAGTGCTGAAGAAGGGTTTGGAGAAACCGTAGATGGACCTGTTGATCTTCGATCTGGATGGCACGCTGATTGATTCGCAGTTGGACCTGGCATACTCGGTGAACGCCACCCGCGCGCACATGGGCATGCCGCCTCTGCCGCACGAAACCGTGTTCTCTTATGTCGGCAACGGCGCCCCCGTGCTGGTGCGCAGATCCCTGGGGCCGTCGGCCTCCGATGCCGATGTCGAACGCGGCCTGGCCTACTTCCTGCAGTACTACCGTGAGCACATGCTGGACAACACCACACTTTATCCCGGCGTGCGGGAAACCCTGGACGCCTTCCGCGCCGCGGGCCGTCAGATGGCTGTGCTCACCAACAAGCCCGTCCGGTTCTCGGAGGGAATCGTCGCCGGACTCGGCCTGGAATCGCACTTTTTTCGTATCTATGGTGGCAACAGCTTCGAACAGAAGAAGCCTGACCCCATCGGGATCGATACGCTGCTTCGCGAGTCCGGCCTTGAGAGGGAGCGCGCCATGATGATCGGCGATTCGGCCGTGGACGTGCGCACCGCGCGCAATGCCAATGTGAAGGCAGTGGGAGTCACCTACGGCTTCCAGCCCGAATCGCTGGTGGCCGAACCACCCGATATCCTGCTCCACCACATGGCGGAACTCGTGCCAATCGTTCTAGGCTGAGACATGCATCGCCGGACATTGCTCGCCGCGGCGTTAGGCGCCAACCTGCCCGCCGCCGATCGCCTGCTCATCGACACTCATCTGGAAGTCTGGACGCTTGATCCCAAGTTCCCCTTCCGCCATCCCGAGCGGCCCGATCTACAGGTGAAGGTGGCCGCGCCCATCGAGAATCAGGTCGAGCAGATGCGCGACTTCGGCCTCCGCTACGCCGTGCTGATCAACCCCCGCTACTTCGGCTGGGACAACTCCTACATCAGCTATGCGCTTCACAAATATCCGCGCCTGTTCGTCGCCCACGGGCTGATCAATCCCGAGGATCCGAAGGTGCGGGAACACCTGCGTTACTGGGTGGTTGAACACGGCTTTCAGGGCATGCGGTTCAGTCCGATCTACCATCCCAAGTCCACATGGTTGAACTCGAAAGAGCACTACCCGTTGTGGAAGGAAGCAGAAAAGCTGGGCGCCGTTTTTAACTACTACATCCTGCCCCACCAGATGCCCATGCTTGAGGAAATGGCCGGCCGGTTCCCGGGAGTCAAGATCGTGGTGGATCATCTGGGCAAGCCGGATTTGAAGCTGGCCGATCCCTGGCCCGAATTCCGCAAGATGTTCCGCCTCAAGAAATTTCCGCAGGTGTGGATATCGGCTTCCGAACCCTATGAGCTTTCGCTCACCAAGCAATACCCCTACCGCGACACGATCCCGTTCTTCAAGGCCACCTATGAGGAATTCGGCGGCCGGCAACTGGTGTGGGGCACCGGCTATCCGCGGCCGCGCTGGGAATTGCCGATGGACAAGGAACTGGAATTCGTGGACCGGCACCTGGATTTTTACACGCCCGAGGATCGGGCATTGTTGCTGGGTGGCAACGCACTGCGGATCTGGAAATTCCCCGGCGTTTGACAGTACTGGAATATTACGGCTAAACTGAGAGTTTTGCACGGCCCTACGGAGATCGTCTGTCTATATGAAAACTCAGTTCCCATCCAAGGAAGGCATCGAGCGTTCCTGGTTTGTGATCGACGCGGAAAATCAGGTGCTCGGCCGCGTCGCCAGCAAGGCGGCGTTCGTTTTGATCGGCAAGCATAAACCGGCCTACACGCCCTTTCTGGATACGGGCGACCACATCATCGTGGTCAATGCCGCCAAAGTCCGGCTCACCGGGCAAAAGGAAGAGCAGAAGTATTATCGCAACCACTCGGGCTATCCGGGCGGCCTGCGTGAAGTGCAGGCCAAGAAGGTGCGCGCCACCCGTCCGGCCCGCATGGTGGAAGAGGCCATTCGTGGCATGCTGCCGAAAACAAAGCTCGGCAAACAGATGTACCGCAAGCTGAAGGTCTACGCCGGAGACAAGCATCCGCACGAGGCTCAGGCCCCCACCCCGATGGCAATCTAATCAGGAGAAAAAGCTTGGCAGCGTTAATTCAGCATTTGGGTACCGGACGGCGCAAGAAGGCCGTCGCTCGTGTTTTCCTGCGCCCGGGAACGGGCAAGATCACGGTAAACGGACGCGATTTCGAAGTCTACTTCACCGCGCCTTCGGCTCGTTCGGCGGCCCGGCAGGCGTTGCTGGCCACTGAAACGGCCGACAAATTCGACATTCTGGTGCTCACCAATGGCGGCGGCGTCAACGGACAGGCCGGCGCCGTGCGTCTGGGCATCTCCCGCGCGCTGGTTCAATTTAACGCCGAGCTTCGCGGCAAGCTGAAGCAATCGGGTTACCTGACGCGCGATCCGCGCTCCCGGGAGCGCAAGAAGTACGGGCAAAAAGGCGCCCGTGCCAGATTCCAGTTCTCCAAGCGTTAAAAACTTTGGAGTGGCAGAAAACAAGGCCGCATGGCGGGCGCAAATCTCGTTTGGACCGCGCCTCAGGCATGCGGCTTTGGTGTGTATAGAAAAAAGGAGGCAGATTGCCCACCATCACAATGAAGGAATTGCTCGAAGCGGGCGTTCACTTCGGGCACCAGACCAAGCGCTGGAATCCAAAGATGAAGGAATACATCTTTGGTGAACGCAACGGTATTTACATCATTGACTTGCAGAAGACCCTCAAGCTCTTCAAGGACGCCATGCGTTTTGTGGAAGAGATGGCGGGCGCGGGCAAGACCGTGTTGTTCGTTGGAACGAAACGCCAGGCGCAGGAGGCTATCGCCGAAGAGGCCAACCGCTGCGCGCAATACTACGTCAATCAGCGTTGGCTGGGCGGACTGCTCACCAACTTCACCACGGTGAAGAAGTCCATCAACCGGCTGAAGGAGTTGGACGGTTTTGCCGAAGCCGGCTGGGTAGGCCGCGCCAAAAAGGAAATCATCCGGCTCGAACGGGAACGCAAGAGTCTGGAACAGAACCTGGCAGGCATCAAGGAAATGCCCGGCCTGCCCGACGTCATGTTTGTGGTCGATTCGAACAAGGAGTCCATCGCCGTCAGCGAAGCCAGGAAACTGGGCATCCCCGTTGTCGCCGTGGTGGATACCAACTGCGATCCCGACGTAGTGGACCAGGTGATTCCCGGCAACGACGACGCGCTGCGCGCCATCCGGCTGTTTACCAACAAGATCGCCGAGGCCGTCATTGAAGGGCGCCAGCGTGTCACCGAGTCCGAGTTCGGCGCCGTCCACACCACCGAAACCACCGTTGCTGCCGACGAAGCGTCCGGCGAACCGGCCGACATCAATCAGTACCTGGATCCGCAGTATTCGCAACAGCTCATGGCCGAAAGCATGACCGAAGACGACCTGTCCATGCTGCCCATCAAGGGCCGGCGCAGGCCGGAAGACGACGCCGGGTTCCGTCCGTAAGGGCGGACCGGCTTTCTCCCATTCACAGCTTTGTAATCTTTCGAGAGGGATAACTCTGTATGGCGGAAATTACCGCGCAAATGGTGAAACAACTCCGCGACCAGACGGGCGCGGGAATGATGGAGTGCAAGGCCGCGCTGAAAGAGGCCGACGGCAACATGGGCGAAGCGGAAGTGATCCTCCGCAAGCGCGGCATCGCGGCGGCTGCCAAGAAGGCTACGCGCACCACCAGACAGGGCATGATCGGCACCTACGTGCATCAGGGCTCGCAGCTTGGCGTCATGGTGGAGGTCAATTGCGAGTCCGATTTTGTGGCCCGCACTGAGGACTTCAGCCAGCTCGTTCACGACATCGCGATGCAGATTGCCGCCGCCGACCCGCGCTATCTGCGCCGCGAAGATATACCCCAGGAAGTCATCGACAAGGAACTTGACATTCAGAAAGCGCGCGCCCGCGGCGAGGGCAAGCCTGAACCGGCCATCGAGAAGATCATCACCGGCCGTATGAACAAGTTCTTTGAGGAAGTCTGTCTCCTCGAACAGCCCTTCATTCGCGAGGAAAAACTCAAGATTGAAGACCTGATCAAGGCTCGCATTGCCAAGCTCGGCGAAAACATCTCAATCGCCCGGTTTGTGCGCTTCAAAGTCGGCGACGTGCCCGGCGCCGAAGCGGGCGCTGAAGAAGCGCAGCAGGGCTGACAGTGGCTGCCTACCGTCGGATTCTGCTGAAGCTCAGCGGCGAGGTCCTTGCCGGCGCTGAAAAATTCGGAATCGATCCCGGCCGGGTCGATTCCATGGCCGGCGAAATCGCCGAACTCGCCGCCACCGGTGTGCAATTGGGTCTGGTGGTGGGAGGCGGCAATTTCTTCCGCGGCGTTTCGGCCGCGGCGAGAAAGATGGACCGGGTTGCGGCCGACCATATGGGCATGCTGGCCACGGTCATCAACGGACTGGCGCTGCAGGATGCGCTGGAAAAACGCAGCGTCCAAACGCGTGTCATGACCGCCATCCAGATGAACCAGGTGGCAGAGCCTTACATCCGCCGCCGCGCTGTGCGCCATCTCGAAAAGGGCCGCGTCGTGATCTTCGTGGCCGGCACATCGAATCCCTTCTTTTCCACCGACACAGCGGCGTCGCTCAGGGCGCTGGAGATGGGAGCCGATGTGATGGCCAAGGCTACCGGCGTGGATGGCGTCTACGACAAGGATCCACGCCAGCACGAGGACGCCGTGATGTACCGGCGCATCAGTCATGATGAAGTGGTGACAAAGGCGCTGCGCGTCATGGATCTGCCGGCCGTGGCTCTGTGCCGCGATAACCGCCTGAACATCGTGGTTTTCAATCTCACGGTGCGCGGCAATATAATGCGTATGGCGATGGGCGAGGAAGTTGGCACGCTCATCCATGCTTGAACACACACAATTCCGTTTCATGACGAGGCCTTTATGAAACAAGCAAACACGGGAACAGCCGGCTCCGCCCCCTCAGTGAAAGAAATTGAGGCATCCGCCAGGACCCGGATGGAAAAGGTGATCACGGATCTGATGCATGCGATGGCCACCATCCGCACCGGGCGCGCCTCGGTGAACCTGCTGGACGGCATCCGCGTGGACTATTACGGCACGCCGACGCCGATCAATCAGGTGGGCAATCTTCACGTGCCCGAACCCTCCCTGCTCACCGTGCAGCCCTGGGACGTTTCGCAGATCAATGCCATCGAAAAGGCGATCCGCGGCTCCGATCTGGGCCTGAACCCGATGAATGACGGCAAGATCATCCGCATTCCCATTCCCCTGCTTACGCAGGAGCGCCGCAAGGATCTGGTCAAGCACCTGCACAATGTCGCCGAGGACCACCGCGTGGCGATCCGCAACATCCGCCGCGACGCCAACGAGAGCCTCAAGAAGCTTCTCAAGGACAAGTCCATCTCCGAGGACGAAGAACGACGCGCGCTGGACGAAGTGCAGAAGCTTACCGACGTCGAAATGAAGAAGCTGGAAGAAGCGGCCAAAGCCAAAGAGAAAGAGATCCTCGAGTTGAAGTAGGTCCGCGGGTGTTCAACAGGAGAGAGTTTTTCGGCGCTCTCACGGCCGCATCGGCGGCTTCCGCCGCGCCGCCCAACTTTCTGTTGATCACCGCGGATAACCTGGGCTACGGCGATCTCGGCTGCTACGGGAACCGCGAAATTCGTTCACCTCACCTGGACCGGTTTGCTTCCCAGGGTGTCCGCTTCACCAACTTCTATACGGCCTCGCCCACCTGCACGGCATCACGGGCGGGCCTGCTCACCGGCCGCCATCCGCTTCGTTACGGTTTGAACTATCAGCTCAATGCGGCCGAAAATAAGGGCGGCATCGGCCTGCCGCATTCGGAAAAGCTGATCTCCGGCTATCTCAAGGACGCCGGCTATGCCACTGGCTGTTTCGGCAAATGGAATCTCGGTTTCGCCCCGGGCAGCCGTCCTACCGAACGGGGCTTCGATGAGTTCTTCGGCCACCGCTCCGGCAACATCGACTATTACACCCACTTCTACAACGGCGAGTTGGACATGTACCGGGGTGTCGAACCGGCCCGCGTGGACGGATACTCGCCGGATCTGTTCGCCGATGCGGCATGCGGCTTTATGACCCGCCAGGCGGCGCGGCCTTTCTTTGTTTATCTCCCTTTCAACACACCGCACTTTCCCAACAAAGCCAACCTGCGGGGCGGGGAATCCCTGGAGTGGCAGGTTCCCTCGCGCTATCTCGAGCAGTATGGCTACGCCGCCAGCGAACGCGATGAGAAGAAACGCTACCGCGCCGTAGTGACCGCGATGGACGATGCCTTCGGCCGGGTGCTGCGCAAGCTGGACGAACTGGGGCTCGCCGATCGCACTGTGGTGATGTTTCATTCCGACAACGGCGCGTTTATGCTGCCCGGGCGAGGATTGGAAGTGCAGACCAACCGTCCGCTGCGCGATGGCGGAGTCACCTGTTGGGAAGGCGGCATCCGCGTGGCGGGAATGGTGCGGTGGCCGGGTGTGACCAGGCCGGGCCGCCTGTGCGATGAGATGCTGAGCGCCATGGATCTGCTGCCGCTGATGACTGGCGCGGCGGGTGTTGCTCTTCCGAGGGACCGCGTATTTGATGGCCGCGACCCGCGCCGTGTTCTGCGCGGCGCCGCGCCCTCGCCTCACGAGGCGCTTTACTTCGAATTTCAGAAACATCAGGCCATGCGATGGCGCCAATGGAAGCTGGTGCGGCCGGACCGCGCGCTGGCCTGGCAGCTTTACGATTTGCGCCGGGACCAGAGCGAGACCACCGACCTGGCCGGGCGCAATGCGAACCTGGTGGCGAGCCTCGCCGCCCGATTCGATGCCTGGCGGAATGCGATGCCCTCAGGCCTCACCGGTCCTTCGCGCCGCTTAGGGTAACCGCAGCAGGCGGCTGCGCAGTGATTCGGCTGTCTGGTTGTCCGGCGTCACCACCAGCACTGTGTCATCGCCGGCAATGGTGCCCACCACCTCCGGCCAGGCGGCTTTGTCCAGCGCCACGGCCAAAGGACTGGCGCTGCCCGGCGCAGTCTTCAGCACCAGCAGATTCTGGGCGACGCGCGCCCCAATCAGAAACTCCTCGGCGACGTCCTCCACGCTCGGCGGAGCGGGCGCCGACTCCAGTGTCTGATAGCCCTGCACGGTTTTCACCAGGCCCAACTCGCGGATGTCGCGCGACAGGGTGACCTGCGTGGCGTCGAAGCCCAGCTTGCGCAGGTCCTCGGCAATCTGCTCCTGTGTATGCACCTGGCGCGTGCGCACCACCTGCAGAATCGCCTGATGCCGCAGCCGCTTTTGCACATCAGCCTCGCATCGCGGCCAGCCGCTGGCGCGCTTCCGCCAGCGCCGAGGCAACCTGATTGGGTCCCGTTCCCCCGCGGATCTCCCGCGTCCTGATTCCCTCGGCCGGATCGAGCAGCGCGGCCATCTCCGGCGTGAAGGCCGGGTCAAAGGCTGGCAGCGATTCCGTGGTCCAATCCTTTGCGCTCCTGCCCATCCGGACGCTCTCCAGCACCAGCCGGCCCACGATCTTGTGCGCCTGATGAAACGGCATTCCCTTGCGTGCCAGGGCGTCGGCCAGATCTGTGGCCACGGCCCAACTGTCCTCGGCTGCTTTCCTTGGCACCTCGGGTTTCAGGACCGCCGTTGCCGCCACCACGCGCGCCATCTCCAGCGAGCTTAGTAACTGGCGGACGCAGTCAAACAGCGGTTCCTTGTCCTCCTGCATGTCACGATTGTAAGTGGACGGCAGGCCTTTCATGGTAACCAGAAGGCCCATGTAGGTTCCGAATACCCGGCCGGCCTTGCCGCGGATCAACTCCAGCGAATCCGGATTGCGCTTCTGCGGCATCATGCTCGATCCGCTGGTGACTCCGTCGCCGAGGTCCATCCATCCGTACTCCTCGCCGGTGTAGAGAATCCAATCCTCAGCCAGGCGGCTCAGATGCAGCATGATGAGGTTGGCGGCGTGCTCAAAATCAAGGAGAAAATCGCGGTCGCCCGAGACGTCCATGCTGTTGCGGGTCACCGAGTCAAAGCCGAGTTCGCGCGCCACCGCTTCGCGATCGACCGGGAAGCCGCTGCCGGCCAGCGCGCCCGAACCAAGCGGCATCACATTCACCCGGCGGCGGGCATCCATCAGCCGCTCATGGTCGCGGGCGAACATCTCAAAATAGGCCAGGATGTAATGGGGCCAGAGCACGGGCTGCGCGCGGCGGGTGTGCGTGTA
>JANRLE010000223.1:0-64375 GCA_033762895.1 Bryobacteraceae bacterium
TTGGTCCCGGTCACCCCGGTAAGGCGCAGATCGCGCTCCGGCGGACCGAAGAAGTTGCGGCAGGCAATGGCCAGCGCCTTCCTGCCATGCGGCGTCTGGATCCACGGTCCTTCAAACCCCACCAGGGGCTCAAGCTCGCTCACCACAGCCGCCGCGCCGCGTTCGATCGCCTGCGCCGCAAACTGGCGGCCGTCCGCCCGGGCCCCTGAAAACGCAAAAAACAGATTTCCTGGCCGGATTCTCCGGGAATCGTATTCGAGGCCCGACACCTCGAGTGCAAGCAAGTCCGCCCCTAACGCGCGGACCGGAATCCCGTCGAGCACCAGGCCGAGTTTCATCGCTCACTTTCCAAACTGAACCAGAATCTTCTGACCCGGCCGCATCGGGTCACCCGGCGGCGGCCGCTGCACCTTAGAGATACCCTTGCCGCGGGTCTCCACCGCAATGCCTGTCGCTGCGGCTTCGGCCAGCACCTCGCGCAGCGACCTGCCGAGAAAGTCAGGCGTGCGCAGCCCAGTGTCGAGCGCCACTGATGCGATCCGCACGGGCTCTTCCTTATGTTCCACTTCCTGTTTCTCCGCTTCGCCGGCCCGATCCTCCACCACCGCCACGTCGCTCAATTCCTCACTCGGGGGCGCCTGCTCTTCCAGGCTTTCCCTGTCGTCCATCGGGACGTCCAAAACGCGCAGGGCGGCCGCCGCTACCTTGTTGAACACGGGCGCCGCCACCTTTCCGCCGTATTCGGTGGATTCGGTCAGGGTGACCACCACCACGACGGCGGGCCTGTTCAGCGGCGCCATGCCGACAAACGAGGCGTTGTACTTGTGGCCATACCGCTTCGTCTTCCTGTCGATCAATTGCGCCGATCCCGTCTTGCCTCCGGTAGTGTAACCAAGCACCTTGGCGCTGACGCCGGTGCCGCCCTTGCGGACGACATCGCGCATCATTTCGCGCATGAGCGCGGCGTTTTTCGAAGTGAGGACACGGACACCCGGCCCGGCCGGCTCTCTTTCGACAGGGCTGCCGGGAGTCTGCCTGCTGAGCACGATGCGCGGAGGCACCATCACTCCGTCGTTGGCGAGCAGGGCTCCCGCCTGGGCCAATTGCAGCGTTGTGGCGGTCACCTCATGCCCGATGGCGATCGAACCAATCGAAGAACTTCCCCAGCGATTTACCGGGTGAACCGTGCCGCCCGATTCGGCCGGAAGCTCAATACCCGTTTTACGCCCGAAGCCGAAGGCCCTGATGTACTCATGCAGGTTTTTGGGGCCCGCGGTGAGTGCGATTTGGATGGCGCCGATGTTGCTGGACTTGGCCAGCACCATGCGCATGGGAATCACTCCGAATCCGCCCTTGGCTTCCCTGATCACGCGCTTGCCGAAACTGATCCGTCCGCCCAGGCAGTTCACCGGCGAATCGGGACGCAAATGGGTTTTTTCGAGGGCGGTTGCCAGGGTGATCAGTTTGAAGACGCTTCCGGGCTCGTAGGGCGCCGACACAGCCAGGTTTAACCGCGCCGGATCCTGCCCGTTCTTCGGGGGGACGTTCGGGTCGTAGGTCGGGTAGTTGGTCATGGCCAGGACGTCGCCGGTCCCCGGTTCGAGCACCACGATGCTTCCTGATGCGCAGCGGCAGCCCAGGACGGCTTCCTTGAGCGCCTCTTCGGCCACGAATTGCACCCGCTCATCGATGGTGAGAACGATGTTGCGGCCGGGCTGGGCCTCATTTTCCACTTCGGAATCGTAGCCGTGCTGCCGTACATCGGTCCGCAGCAGCGCGTTGCCCGGAATTCCTTCCAGGTCTTCGTCGAGTGCGAGTTCAACGCCGGCGTTGCCTTTTCCTTCATGATCCACGCCGCCCAGCACATGCGCCGCGAGCTTGCCCTTGGGATAAGCGCGCACGGTCTCGTCGCGGAAGTCCACGCCGGTGAGTTTCAAGTTGGCGACACGTTCAGCTTCGTCGAGCGAGATCTTGCGCTTCACCCAGAGAAAACCACGCCGGGCGGCGGCCGCCTCCCCGATGCGAGCTGAAAGCTCCCTGCCATCGATGTTCAGAATGCGGCTGAGCAGTTCCACGGCCACTTCGCGGTCACTGGGAAACAGGATCGGATTGATGCAGACGCTCTTGACGGGAACCGTAATCGCCAGCGGGTTGTTGGCGCGGTCAAAGATTTCACCACGCCGGGCGGGCAATTCCTGCTCTCTCTGTTGCTGCGCTTCGGCCTTGCGCACGTAATCTTCATGCACCACCACCTGGAGGTACACCAGGCGCCCGCCGATGACCACCGCCCAGGCAAGCGCGATGTAGAGTACGATCTCCAGCCGTTTCAGCGACCGGTCCCCCGGGCGGGGCTCAAACTCGATAGCGGCCATGGTTGGTTTGCCCCGTTTCGCTTTCGATTAACGAACAATATTTCCCGAAGAGAGGTTGTGGGCCACCTTGGCCGAGCTATCCTCGAGGTGAATGACCTGCTGAGGCGCGGGCGGGGCGAAGTGGCGCTTGCGGGCCAGTTCTGCGAGCCGCGCCGAACTCAGCAACCTGGACTCTTCGGCCTTCAAGGAAGCCCGCTGCGCTTCGAGCGCGGCCTGCTCCTTCTTGAGTTCCTCCAACTGGTAGCCCGCCATCAGGTTGTATCCAGTGGGCAGAAGCGCACCGATCACCAGCACAGCAACGGCGCCAGCGCCACCAATCGTTTTCCAGCACACCTTGGGCTCATCCGGATCGGCCGCGCGAATCACACGGCTGTTGTCGATCTTCTTGACGAAGAAGTGCACGTCGTCGTTCGGAAACGGCCGCAGGCGGTTTCCGCTTGTTTTCTCTTCCGCCATGCGGCGGGCCTGGGCGTCAGCCTGCTCGGCGGTCCTGCCGGCCAGCAAGTCATACAACGTAGCGAGCGTCGCCATTTTCCCTTCTCCCCCTACTTCCCTGAAGCCATCTCCACCGCGCGCAGTTTCGCGCTGCGCGATGCCGGATTCCGAGCCACCTCTTCCTCCGGCGGCCTGACGACATGCTTCGTCAGGATCGAGGCCCGGCCGTCCCTGGCCAGGCTTTGAAAACTCTGCTTCACCTTCCGGTCCTCCAGACTCATGAAAGTGATGATCACGATGCGCCCGCCGGAATCGACCACGCGGGGCGCCAGATCGAGCAACGCGTCCAGTTCCTCCAACTCCCGGTTCACGGCGATTCTCAGGGCCATGAACGTCTGTGTCGCCGGATGCAGCCTGCCTGTCCTTGGCACGGCCTCTTCCACCACGCTGGCCAGATGGCCGGTGGTGTGAATCGGCCGCGCCCGGACAATTGCTCTGGCTATTCTCCGCGACCTCCTCTCTTCGCCAAGCTGATAGATCAGGTCGGCGATCTCTTTTTCGGAACTGTAGTTGACGATGTCGGCCGCGCTGGTCTCCTCGGCGCGGTCCATCCTCATATCCAATGGTCCGCTGGCCTGCAGGGAAAACCCCCGCGGCGCTTCGGTAAGCTGGTAGCGGCTCACACCGAGATCCGCCACCAGCCCATCTACTTTCTCCGCTCCGCAACCGACAAGCGCCCGGTCTATCTGGGAGAACTTTCCCCGGTGCCACCGGATCCGGTCCGCCCAAGCCGCCGTGTTCGTTCGTGCCATTTTCAAAGACTCTTCGTCGCGGTCGTTTGCGATCACAAACCCGGAGGTAAGCCGCTGGGCGATCAGCCCCGTATGGCCCCCGAGCCCGGCCGTGCAGTCCAGATATCTGCCATCGGGCCGCACCGCCAAATATTCCAAAACCTCCCGGCTGAGAACCGGTATGTGCATCCCGTGCCTACTTCAATCCCAGTTCCAGGAAGTAGTCCATCTTCCCGTCCAGCGTTTCGTCGGATTTCAGCTTCCGTTGCCGGTACAGTTCCTCATTAAGCACATCAATGTAGCCGTCGCCGGCCTGCATCCAGACCGGCGCGTTTTCCATCTTCAGATGCCGGCGCAGGTCGGTGGGCAGCATGAGGCGCCCTTGCGGATCGAGATCCGAATCCTGACCCCAGTCGCTGGCGCGAAACCGCAACGCTTCGGCCGCTTTCTTGTCGGCGGCCCCTTCCAGCAGCTTCAAATTCGCATTCCAGGCCGAAATGGTGTATATCTTGCATGTGGCCTTGTCGAGCGTCGTGATGAAAGTCTTCGTGGTGCCGAGCGACTGCAAGTATTCGTGGAAGTTGGCGGGGAGCTTCAGGCGGCCCTTGTCGTCGACCTTCGCGGGGAAGATGCCGCGTGGAGGATCGACTTGAGGGTCCGTGGCTGCCATTTTTTACCACTTCAGCACAGAATTTACCACTCGATGATCGCATAGGCTCGGACGCTGCGCAAGTCCTTTTTTTTCAGCACAATACCGTCTTCGATTTTTGTTCGCCAGGAACTGCATCTGGACAGGTCCTATAGTGCTCAGAATTCTCTGACCACTAGATATTGTGCCCTCCTCGAGCGCCACAATCGATACCCTTCTCCCCCTCATAGGGGGTATGCTGGATAGTACCTATTGCTGTTCGTGTTTTTGACGTGATGAAACTGTGGAGCAGTTTCCTCCTGGCGGTTGCCGGCCTGGTCCTGGCTGGATGGGCCTGGAGTGTGTCTTCGCTCATTGAACAGCAGGCAAGAGTGGATGAAGCGCGGCCGGCCGATGTGATCATTGTCCTCGGCGCGGCCGAATACCGGGGGCGTCCTTCGCCTGTTCTGAAAGCGCGGTTGGACCACGCTCTCGCGCTGTATCAAAAGGGACTGGCTCCACGCATCATGACAACGGGCGGGGCGGGCGGCGATCCGATTTTCACGGAGAGCGAGGTGGGGCGGAGCTACCTTTCGCGGCATGGCGTGCCGGTGGATTCGATTGTGGTGGAAAACCGGGGTGAGTCGACGGCCCAGAGCACCATCGCGGCTGCGGAGATCATGAGGCGGATGTCGCTGAAATCCTGCATTGTGGTGAGCGACGGCTATCACATTTATCGGGCAAAGAAGATGATGGTGGAACGGGGCATGACCGCCTACGGATCGCCGCGCCATTCCCGGGCCGTGGGTACTTGGGAGTACCGTTGGTGGTGCCTGCGGGAAGTGGCGGGGTTGGCGCTGTGGTCGGCGGGAGTGCGGATCTGAAATTGCCGGTCCGCCGCCGAGGCAGCGCGAAACGGTATAATCGGCGCGATTGATGGCACATCGACAACTTCTGTTCAATCTCGTTTTCGCCGCCGCCGCGTACGGACAGAACGCGACCCAGGCCGGCCGGTTCGTGGTGGAACACCCCACGCTGGTGAACCTGGGATTTGAATGGGCGATCAGCGGCGACGCCAATCGCAACGCCTCTGTCGCCGTGGAGTTCCGGGCCGCGGGCGAAACCGCATGGCGGCCCGGCCTGCCGCTGGTGAGGGTAGGAGGAGAGAAGATCTACCGGCGGCGCGAGAATCTGGACTACACGGTGCCGGACGGATTTGCAGGCAGCATCCTGAACCTCAGGCCGGGAACCGAGTATGAATGCAGATTTCAACTCACCGATGCGGACGGCGCCAGCGGCCAGACAGCTCATACAGTAAAGGTGAAAACGCGGAGGGAGCCGCAGCCTTTTGCCGGCGGGCGCACGCTCCACGTCTACCCGCCGGGCCACCAGGGCCAGAAGATCGAACCCAGCTTCACCAGCGTACTGGAGGCTTATTACGGCGCCGGACTGGGCGATTGGAGCGTAGTATGGGAGCGCCGCGCGCAGCCGGGAGATACGATCCTGGTGCATGCCGGCCTCTACAAACCGGAGCGCCGCAACTATGTGGATCCGATGATGACGCCCTTTGACGGAACGATGTCGCTGACGTTGAAGGGAACGCAGGAAAAGCCCATCACCATCAAGGCCGCCGGCGACGGGGAAGTGGTGTTCGACGGCGACGGCAATCACCGCCTGTTCGACGTGATGGCGTCGCGGCATCACATCTTCGACGGGCTCACGATCCGCAATACCGACGTCGGCATCTTCGCGGGGCAAAAGGAAGTGCTGGGCGCGGTGGGGCTGACGGTGAAGAACTGCCGGTTTGAGAACATCGGCTTCGGGGTGTGGACCGAATACGCCGGATCGAGCGATTTCTACATCGCTGACAACATCTTCCTTGGCCGCGACGACCGCCACCGGCTGATCGGATGGACCGGGCCGCTGTGGGCCAGCGCCGGACCGTACGGTTCGCACCAGCTCACCAGCTACTATGCGATCAAGGTTTACGGTCCGGGGCACGTCATTGCGCACAACGCTATCGCCTACTTCCATGACTCCATCGGTATCTCCACTTACGGCACGCCGGAGCAGGACCCGGAACGCCGCGCCTCGGCCATCGACATCTACAACAATGACATGCACATGTCCAACGACGACTATGTGGAAACCGACGGCGGCGTCCATAACATCCGGGTCTTCAACAATCGTGGAGTGAACGCGGCGCACGGCGGCTACAGCTCGCAGCCGGTTTTTGGCGGTCCGGTTTACTTTTACCGCAACCTGCTTTACCACCAGCCCACAGGTGTGGCCTTCAAGTTTTCGGCAAAGCCGGCCGGCCTGTTTGTGTATCACAACACGATCATCGGAGAGCAGGCAATCCGGGATCCTTCCTCAAACATGCACTACCGCAACAATCTGTTTCTTGGCCGGGATACGCCGAACCGGGGCATCATGACGTGGGCCAACGCGACGGACGCCTACAGCACCGACTACAACGGCTACCGGCCGAACAAAGGTGTGGCGGCGCAATACACCTGGCTGGGGCCAAAGCCCGGCCAGCAACTCTATGAGCCGGCGGCCGGGGATTGGCAGACATTCTCCACGCTGGCGGACTTCCGCGCTTCCACGGGCCAGGAGACACACGGCATGGAAGTGGATTTCGATGTCTTCGAAAAGATGACGCCGCCGGATGCTTCCAACCGCCATGCCGTCTATCACGCCGCCGATCTGAATTTCCGGTTGAAAGCGGGCAGTAAGGCTGTCGACGCTGGCGTGACGATTCCTACCGTGAACGACGGCCACGCGGGCCGGGCGCCTGACCTGGGCGCGCTCGAGGCGGGCCAGCCCGAGCCGGTCTACGGACCGCGCTGGCTCCAGGGGCAGCCGTTCTACCGGTAAGCTGGCCTATTTGCCGAAGAGCCGGAACGTCAACCCCGCCATGAACGTGCGCCGATAGCCGGGTGTTCCGTGAATGCGCTCCATTGCGGGCTGGCCGGACAGCCGGGATTCGAAGTAATTCTGCATCTCCCAATAGCTGCGGTTGGCCACGTTGTCGATCGTAAGATTAAAGTCGATGCCGCGGTGGATGCGCCGGCTCACGCCGAAGTCGAAGACCGTGTGGCCCAGCGCCACGATGCCGGGATCGAGGCTATCGAGCCGGTAGTGGTTAATCGCGCGCATCCGTAAGGATCCGCTCCATCCTTTCCAGCCGGCCAGAGTGAGCCCCGCATTGGCGACAAAGTGCGGCGCGGTGGAGACGTATTCCCTGGGATCTGTGCCGCGGAAAAAGGCGTTGGCGACCTTGGTGAAACCGCCGTTCAGCGATAGCCGGCGTGTGATTTCCAAGGAAAGCTTGCCTTCGAAACCATAGGCGCGGCTGGGTCCCTGAAATTCGAAGGTCCCGTCGTCGGCCAGGTAGACCTGCTCATGCGAGCGGTCAATGAAGAACAGATCGGTGGAGGCGGAAAAACGCCCGACGCGGTGGGCGGCGCCGATTTCGTAAAAATCGGTTGTGGCGATCCGCGGCCGGTCGGGGCGTTGTACGATGACGCGGGCATCGGCGGTGGAAATGCCGCGGCCGTAGTTGGCGTGCAGGGTTACCGGAATGCGCGCGGTGGGCGTGAAGGCCAGGGCCGCTTTCGGCTGCCATTTACCGGCGTTCACCGCCGTGCGATCGACATCGAAACGGAACTGGTCAAACCGCAGGCCCCCGGTAAGTTGCAGACGTCCGGTCAGCAGGCTGAGGCTTTCCTGCACGTAGCCGGCTCCGTTGGTGACGTTGGCGTGCGCTTTGCTCAGGGTGTCGAGCGGCAGCCGGCCATCCCGCGAATAAAGGCCGACGTTGATCTGGTTGGCGTGAAAATTCCCGCCGGCGGTGAGATAGCCGAACACCCCACCGGCCGAATGCGGACGCAGGTACTGCGCGTTGGCGCCCTGCTGCAGCCGCGAATCATGCTGCTGGATGCCGTCGCCAATCTCAGGGTCGTTGAGGAAATAGGTGAAGTTGGAATAGAGATCAAAAAGACTGCGCGCGACGAAGCCATCCAGCTTCCACACGGCGCCGTTGCTGGCTTCGCGGCTGTAGTAGAGGCCCGTATGGCCCGATTGCACATCGCCGCCGTGGGTGGGATCGATGAACCCGAATGGATCCAGCCGCCCGCTGCGTACCTCGTCCAGTGGAAGCTGCCCTGAGGAAAAAAAGTCGTTGCGCGCCGCGCTGAGCTTCAAGCCGAACCGGCGGCCTTGCTTTCCCCGCCGGGTGTAGGCGCCCGTGAGGTTGTCCCGCTTGTAGCGCAGGGGGTCAAGAAAAGGCCCATCGGACCGCGACGCTTCGTAGCCAAAGATTGCATCGGCCTCGCGCAGTTCCGGGCTGAAGCCGAGGAAGCCCCGGAATCCGTTGAATGATCCGCCCTGAAAACGCGCCGTCAACTTATCCGGCATCGATTCCCGCAGCCGGATGTGGACCACTCCCAGGCCGCTGAAATCGCCGTACTCGGCTGAAAACGGGCCGTTGATGAGGTTCACCTCCTGGACCAGTTCCGGGGTGATCGACTTCAGCGATCCCAGGTAGCCCTGACCATGGCCCTGCGTGGTCTGATTCTGCTGAATGTTGTCAACCAGGATCTTGAGCCCGCCACCCACGCCGCCGTGATCCAGGTTGAAGCCGAACCTTCGGATCTCCACCGACTTTCCACCCCCTTCATGCTGACCGGCGTTGATGCCGCCGTCGAGCAGATGGAAGATTTGATCATCGCGGGAGAACAGCGTCTGCTGAAAGATTTCACCGTTGCGCTGATCGACGGAAGGCTGTAGCGGCGACGCGGTGATCACGATGGAGGTGTGGACTTCAGGGAGCCTGGGTTTGGCGTCTTCCCCGGAGCAAACCGCCGCGGCGAATAACAGAGTCAAGGGGGCCAATCTCATAACGGATTCCGATGGTATCACGATTGTTGTGTTCGTGCTACTCAGCAATACGGAATCCGGCGGGATTTGGATTTACGATTCTGCGGGCAAGCCCGCCTCATTCCAGGCGCGCCAGCCGCCATCAAGCGAGATCACGTTGCGGTAGCCCATCTTTTGCAGATTATCGGCGGCCAGCGCCGACCGGTAGCCGCCTCCGCAGTAGAGCACCAGTTTGACTTCGTGATCGGGAATGGTGTGCTCGATATCGCGTTCAATGATCCCCTTGCTGAGGTGGATGGCGCCGGCGGCGTGCCCGGCCCGCCATTCGCTTTCCTCGCGGGTGTCGATGAGGACGAAATGCTCACCGGAGGCCGCCAGCCGCTGGTAGCCTTCAATGTCGATCTGCTGCACGCGGGACTTTGCGTCGTTGACGATGGCGAGGAATCTTTCACTGTGCTTCATAAAAGACCTATGATATGCGTTCAATGCGCGCGCCGGCGGCGGCCAGCTTCGCTTCGATCCGCTCATAACCGCGGTCAATGTGATAGACGCGGTCAATGATGGTTTCCCCCCTGGCCACCAGCGCGGCCAGCACCAGGGAGGCGGAAGCGCGCAGATCGGAGGCGATCACCTGCGCGCCGGAGAGTTCGCGCGGGCCGGCGACGATGGCCTGGCGTCCGTCGAGCCGGATATTGGCGCCCATGCGGCTCAACTCCTGGGCGTGCATGAAACGGTTCTCGAAGATGGTCTCAGTGATGATGCTGATGCCGTCGGCCTGTGTCATCAGCGCCATGAACTGCGCCTGCAGATCGGTTGGAAAGCCGGGGTGCTCCTCGGTGGTCATGTCGATGGAGCGAAGCCTGCCCTCACAGGCGACGCGCAGCGTGGCGGGGCCTGGTTGGGTTACGCCAATGCCGCTTTGGCGAAGCTTGGCGATGAGCGCGCCCAGATGATCGGGATTGCAGCCGGTGACGGTGACATCGCCGCCGGTGATGGCGCCCGCGATCAGAAACGTGCCCGCCTCAATGCGATCGGGGATGATGGCATGGTCGGCGCCGCCGAGCGAATCGACGCCGGCGATTCTGATCGTGGAAGTGCCCGCGCCTTCAATGCGCGCTCCCATCTTGGTGAGCAGGTTCGCCAGATCTTCCACTTCCGGCTCCCGGGCGGCATTCTGCAGCACGGTTTCGCCTCTGGCCAGGACGGCGGCCATCATCAGATCCTCGGTTCCTGTGACCGTGATGCGATCGAAGTTGACCACGGCGCCGCGAAGCCCCTGCGGCGCGCTCGCTTCGATGTAGCCGTGTGACTGGGTAATCTTGGCTCCCAATTGCTCCAATCCATGCACGTGCAGGTTGATGGGGCGGGCGCCGATTGCGCATCCGCCGGGAAGCGAGACGCGCGCGCGTCCCGTGCGGCCGGCCAGCGGCCCCAGCACCAGGCTTGAGGCGCGCATTGTTTTCACAAGGTCGTAGGGAGCTTCGGGCTTGTCGATATTGCGCGCTGTGATGCGCACCGTGCCGTCGTTGCCTTCCACATTCGCGCCGATGGAGCGCAACAGATCGTTCATGGTCCGCAGATCGCGCACCTTCGGGATCCGATGCAGGGTCACCGGTTGATCGGTGAGCAGGCAGGCGGCGATGCAGGGCAGAGCGGAGTTCTTCGCTCCGCTGGTGGGAATCTCTCCCCTCAGGGGCCGGCCGCCGCTGATGGCGAACTTATCCATTCGTCTTCTCTCCCATTGCTTTGGTGATGGCTGCCCGCACGCTCCCGCCCGAGGCTTCCAGCAGGCCGGCAGCTTCGTCATAGGACACGCCTGCCGCCTGGGCAATGATGCGGCGCGCGCGATCCACCAGCTTTTCGTTCTTCGGCTGCACGTTGATCATCAGGTTGCCGTAGGTGTAGCCCAGCCGGATCATTGCGCCCGTCGTGAGCATGTTCAACACCAGCTTGGTCGCGGTGCCGGCCTTCATGCGGGTGGATCCGGTGACCACCTCGGGACCGGTCAGGGGCGTGATGGCGATGGCTGCCGCCTGGGCAAGCTTCGATTGGGGAACGCAACTCAATCCAATGGTCACCGCGCCGATCGATGAGGCGTATTCGATGGCCCCGAGCACATACGGGGTACGTCCGCTGGCGGCGATGCCGCAGAGCACATCCTTTGCGGTGAAACCGCGCGCGGCCACGTCGGCGGCGCCTGAGGCCGGATCATCTTCGGAAGCCTCGGTGGCGCGGGACAAGGCGGCCTCGCCGCCGGCGATAATGCCCTGCACCAGGCCGTAGGGCACGTTGTAGGTGGGCGGACATTCGGAAGCATCGAGTACGCCCAGCCGTCCGCTGGTGCCCGCTCCGATATAGAACAGGCGTCCCCCGCCGCGCATCGCCTCCACCACGGCATCGACGGCGCGTGCGATGTGGGGGATCTCGGCCTCCACCGCGCGGGCCACCAACTGGTCCTCGGCATTGATGATGCGCAACATCTCCGCGGTGGAAACGCGGTCGATGTGAGCCGAGGCCGGGTTCGTTTGCTCGGTCAGCAGCCCATGTAGGCTCATGCCATTTGCTTGGAATACTCGCGCACGATCCAGTCACAGGTGCGCACGGTGATCGCCATCATCGTCAGAGTGGGATTCTGACAGCCGCTGGAAACCCAGGCTGCGCCATCGGTGCAGAAGACGTTCGGCACATCGTGAGACTGGCAGTACTTGTTGAGGACGCTGGTTTTGGGATCGTTGCCCATGCGTGCGGTGCCCACTTCGTGGATGCAGAAGCCGGGCACGGAGTATTGTCCGGTGAGCCGCACATCTTCGGCTCCGGCGGCTTTCAGCATTTCCGCCGCCTGCTCCCTTCCGTGCTGCCACATCTTTTTTTCGTTGTCGCTCCAATCGGCGGAGATGCGCAGAATGGGAATGCCCCAGGCATCCACCCGGTCCGGATCGATCTCGCAGTAGTTCTCCTTGCGCGCCAGGCATTCCCCCCACAACGCAATGCTGATGCCCCAGTAGCCCTTGCGCACCGCCTCCTTGTAGGAAGCGCCGAAACCTGGAGCGCCGAAGTCGAACGTCATCGAACTGCCGCCCTGATAACCATAGCCGCGGATGAATCCCGCCGTCTCCTTCTCCTTGAGATTGACGAAGCGCGGGATGTAGATTCCATTGGGCCGGCGCGGCATCCCCGCCCAGGGTTTGGCTTCGAGCATCGGCATGCGGCCTGCCGCGCCTCCCTGATAGATGTGATCCATCACGTACTTGCCCAGCGCGCCCGAGGAGTTGAAGCTCTTGGAATTCATCATCAGGCGCGTGGACTCAAGCGTGGATGCGCACAGCACGATCACTTTGGCATTGACTTCGCGGGGCATCCGCGTGGTGCGGTCAATGTAGGCTACGCCCGACGCTTTGCCGTCCTTCATCACGATGTGGCTGGCGACGGCGTCGGTGACCAGGGAAAGCCGCCCGGTCTTGAGCGCGTCGGCCACGGTGGTAAACGGGCTGGAAAAATAGGAGTTGGTGACGCAGCCCTGCTCGCACGGTCCGCAGTAATGGCAGGCGGCGCGGCCGTTGTGGGCCTTTGTCAGGATGGCGGTGCGTCCGATGGTCACCGTTCGGTTGAACTTGTCCTTCAAGGCCTTGCGCAGGGTCAGTTCGCCGCAGGTCATGTCCATCGGAGGGAGGAAGACGGAGTCGGGAAGCTGCGGCAAGCCTTCGGCCATGCCGCTGATGCCGACATATTTTTCCACTTCCTCGTAGTAGGAGACCAGATCTTCGTAGGCGATGGGCCAGTCGTCGCCGTAGCCGTCGTGTGAGGCGGCTTTAAAATCCAGGTTCGAGTGCCGGTAACTTTGCCGGCCCCACGAATTTGACCGGCCGCCCAACACCCGCTGGCGGATCCAGTTGAAGGGCTTGGCCTGCACATAAGGATTCTCCACGTCGCTCACGAACCACTTGTAGTTCTGTTCGCGGCAGGCGTAGCACAGACCCTGTATGGGGCGGTCCTTGATAATTTTCGGCGAAAACCCCAGGTAGGGCAGTTGCCAGGACTGTACGTGCTCAGTGAGATCCTTCTGTGTGATCTTCGGCCCCGCTTCGAGCAGCGCCACCTTCATGCCCGATTCGGTCAGTTTCTTCGCCGCCCAGCCGCCGGTGGCGCCCGATCCCACCACGATCGCGTCGAATGTCTGTCTTTGTGGAGCGAGTTGAGGCATTATTTCTGAAGTATGACACGGCCGAAACTGGAGTTTCATCCGCTCACCCCGGACCGTTGGCCGGACCTGGAACGGCTGTTCGGGGAACGGGGAGCATGTGGGGGATGCTGGTGTATGTGGTGGCGCCTGCCACGCGCTGCCTGGACCGCGCGCAAAGGCGCGCAAAACCGCGCCGCGTTCCGGGAACTGGTGGAGGCCGGTCCCGCGCCGGGAATCATTGCCTACCGCAATGGCCGTCCAGTGGGATGGTGCGCCATTGCGCCCCGTGAAAGCTATGTGGTTTTGGAGCGGTCTCGAACGCTGAAGCGCTTGGATGACAGACCGGTCTGGTCGGTGACATGCCTCTTCGTGGAACGGGCCGAGCGGCGCAAAGGTGTTTCCGTCGAATTGCTGAAGGCGGCGGTTCAATTCGTCAAAAGGCTTGGGGGCGAATGCGTGGAGGGTTATCCGGTAGAGCCGGGGTCGAAGGAAATGCCCGCGGCGTTCGCCTGGACAGGTACGGCGGCGGCGTTCCGCAAGGCGGGCTTCACGGAAGTTGCGAGGACCGCGGCGACACGGCCGGTGATGCGTTTTGTACTATCCGGCGCGTCCGATTACAGCATAGCTTGATAAAGCTGGACAAATAGTTAAACTATAATTGCACTGTTTGTTGTATTTTGTGGTAGTATGGTGGCATGGAGATATCGAGCCGCGAAGCCGGCGCCGTCCTCGGGCAGTTCAACCCATGGTGGAGGGGCGAACCGCTGCTGGAGTTGCCGGACGCGCGCCGCGCCGCCTGGATCGAGTTGCATCGTTGGGTGACCAAGCCGCCGGCGCACCGCGCGGTCCTGGTGTCGGGCGCCCGCCAGATTGGCAAGACCACGTTGCTCCTCCAATCGGTTGCGCAGTTGTTGAAGCAGGGAGTGCCGCCGGCGAACATTCTCTATGCGACCTTCGATCACCCTATCCTGAAACTGGCCGGACCCGAGGCCGTGCTCAACGCCTGGCGACAGCGCGAGCCGCGAGCGAAGGGCCCGGAATATCTCTTCCTGGACGAGGCGCAGTTCATCCCCGATTGGGGTACATGGGTCAAGCACCAGGTGGACTTCCACCGCAACCGCCGCATCATCTTCACCGGTTCGGCGATCCCGCTGATCAAGGCCGGTCAGGAATCGGGCGTCGGGCGCTGGCACACGATCCGGCTGACCACAATGTCGTTCTACGAATACCTGCGGATCAAGAACGTGCAATTGCCGGCGCTGCCCAAAATCGGCAGCCTGTCCGAGTTATTCGCCCGCAGCCCGGCCGAACTGCTGCGGCTGCAGGAATCCGCCGCGCCCTATACCGGACACTTCCACGAATATATCGTTCGTGGAGGATTCCCACAGACAGCGCTGGTGGAAAGCGTCACTCAGGCGCAGCGCCTGCTCCGTGAGGATATTATCGACAAGGTTCTGAAGCGGGACATGACGGCGCTGTTCGGCGTCCGCAGCGTATTGGAGTTGGAGCACACGTTTCTCTATCTCTGCATGCACGGGGGCGGGTTGCTCGATATGGGAGCGCTTTCGAGCGCGCTGAGCGTGAGCCGGCCGACGGCGCAGAGTTTCATTGAACTGCTGGAGGCGACGCATCTGATCTACCGGCTGCAGCGTTATGGCTACGGCAAAGAGGTCCTGCGCGGGCGCTGCAAGGTCTATCTTGCCGACGCGGCGATCGCGCCGGCGGTGATGCTGCGGGGCAAGAACGTGCTGGACAATCCGGACGAGATGGGCGTGGCCATTGAAACGGCCGTTTTCAAACACCTGTTCGCGCGCTATTACCCGCAGCAGGTGCGGTTCAGCTATTGGCGCGGAAAGCGCGATCATGAGGTGGACCTGGTGGCGGAGTTCGCAGACCGCATCATTCCGTTCGAGGTCAAGTACCGGTCAGAGCCGCCCGGCAAGCGGCAGATCAAGGGCTTGCTCGAGTTGTGCGGGGAACGGAAGGTGGACCGGGCCTACCTTGTCACCAAGTCGCTCAGTGATTTTGGCGTGTTGGAGGCGGATGGAATGAAGGAAGCGAAGATCATGCGCATTCCCGCGCCGCTGCTCTGTTATTGGATGGGTGAAGGCGAAGCGCAAAGCACGTTACAATAGAATTGCCCGCGCCACCGAAAACCCCATGAAACTTCAACATTTGCTAATTCTTGTCCCCCTCGCTCTGGCATCCGCACAGGCGCCGGCTCCACAGGCCCCGGCTCCACAGGCCCCGGCGGCGGCAGCCCCGAAGGCGGAAGTCACTCCGGACACCGTGGTAGCGGTTTCGGCCGGCCAGAAGATCACCGCGGGCGAGGTGACGAAGATCGGTGAATCGCTGCCTCCTCCGATGCGGCCCAATTTCACCCGCGACCCCAAGAGCTTCATGAACCAGTGGCTCCTGCTGAAAAAACTGGTCGCTATCGCCGAAAGCCAGAAGCTGCAGGACGTGAGCCCGTACAAGGAAGGTCTGGAACTGGCCAGGATGCAGGTGCTCTTCCAGGCCGCCGTGGATTCACAGCAGGCCAAGATCGCCGTTTCCGAGGAAGACATCAGGAAAAGCTACGAGGCGAAAAAGGACGGCCAGGCCAGGGCCGCCGTCAAGATCGTTTATATTCCGTTCACCACCGGCCCGGCCGCGCCAGGCGGCGCACAGCAGCGTTCGGAAAAAGAGGCGCTTGCCAGGGCCGAGGAGGTAGTGAAGAAGGCCCGCGCCGGCGCCGATTTCGCCGCGCTGGTGAAAGAGTACTCCGAGGATCCGATTTCCAAGGAAAAGGGCGGCGATTTTGGTCCCATCAAGCGCGCCGATCAGCTTCCCGAGGCGGTCAAGCAGACCGTCTTCAGCCTCAAGAAGGATGAAATCAGCGAGCCTGTACGCCAGCCCAATGGCTACTACGTCTTCAGGCTTATGGACCTGCTGCCGGCCACGCTGGATGAGATGCGTGACCAGCTTTTCACGGAAATCAAGAATGACCGGATGCGGCAATGGATGGACGCAAACGTGAAGTCGGTGGAAATGACGGTGGAACGGCCGGACTTCTTCCAGCCAAAGGCTGCTCAATAGAAGAGGCCGGAAAACTCGCCGCGGCGGTTCGCGGTCTCCCTCCCTTCCGGGGCCGCCCAGTGGTGGCATGCTTCCAGCCGTCGCTGACGGTCAGAGGCGGCCAACTCTACTCCAACACCAGCCGCGGATCGGAAGTACACGCGGCCAGCTTTCTGGCCCAGCGCAGCACCGTTTTCGATTCGGCGCTGCTGGCACGGCCGCGGGAACTGCGCCGGATTGCCGTACATGAGCTGTTTCATTTTGCCTGGTGGAGGCTTGGCAACCCGCTGCGGCGCGAATGGGACGAGTTGCTGGGGCGGGAGATTTGCGAGCATGCGCGAGGCGAGTTGGGATGGTCCGCCGAGATGATCAAAAAGCGCCTGCCGGGCACGGCTTCAGTCCGGCGCCTGTACCGGTGTGAGAGCTTCTGCGATACTGCGGCCTGGTATTTCACTGGCGGCCGGCATTCGGAGTACACACTCGCCCCCCGATTCCGCCGCCGCCGGAAAGAATGGTTCGACACGCTGCTGGCGGCCGGGCCTTTGTCGATATAATTGGATCAGGATCAGTCATCTCATGTTCTCGCCCCTGCCGGTTCAAACGACTCTGGCCGCCGCCCTGGCCGCGGCGCTGCTATTTCTGGGCGGCTGCAATTCCGGCAGTCCTGTGAAGGCCGCGGTGAAGGCCGAGAAGGAACGCAAGCCGGCGCCCGAGTTCACCCTGAAGGATTCCGAAGGCCGGCCCGTCAAGCTCTCTGACTATCGCGGCAAGGTGGTGCTGCTGAATTTCTGGGCGACCTGGTGCGGACCGTGCAAGATCGAAATCCCCTGGTTTATCGATTTTGAAAAACGCTTCAAGGACCGTGGTTTCGCCGTCGTCGGCGTCTCCATGGATGAAGATGGCTGGGAGGCGGTGAAGCCCTACCTGGAAGAGAAGAAGATCAACTACCGGGTGATGATCGGCACCGACGAGTTGGCCGATCTATATGGCGGCGTGCAATCCCTGCCCACGTCGTTCATGCTGGATCAGCAGGGAAGAATCGCCAGTGTTCACATCGGCCTGGTCAGCAAGAGCGTCTACGAAAATGAAATTGTTCATCTCCTCGATGTCGCGGGCAAAGCCGCTTCTGGCGGCGGTGTTGCTGCCACTGTGGTTGCAGGCGCAAGGTAACGTCCTTAGCGTGGTGCCGCCGTTGAAGATTACGGCGCGCAAGAACACCACGCTGCCGGTGAAGATCACCGCGCAGCTTCGCAACGGCTATCATGTCAACAGCAATACCCCCAGCGACGCGTACCTCATTCCGCTGCGGCTGACGTGGAACGCGGCGCCGCTGGAGGCCCAGGGCGTCGACTTTCCGAAGCCGAAGATGGAAAAGTACGAGTTTTCCGATAAGCCGCTTTCGGTATTTACGGGCGATTTCGAGATCGTCTCCCGGTTCAAAGTTCCAGGCAACGCCCCTTCCGGCGTGCAGGTCATCAGCGGCAAGCTGCGCTATCAGGCGTGCAGCCATAAGGAGTGCCTGCCGCCGCGCACCATCGACGTGCGGCTGCCGGTGGACATCACCAACTGAGTGCGCCGTCTCATCCTTCGGCCGGGGGCAATCGGAGATTTTATCGTCTCCCTGCCGGCCCTGGAATCTCTGCGCGCCGAATACACGGAACTCTGGACAACCAGCGCGGTGATGCCGCTGGCCGGTTTCGCCGATTGTGTGCGCTCCATCCAGCAGACCGGAATCGACACGTTTGCTCTGCCGGGTCTATCCGTGTCCGGAGAACTGGTGCAGACGTTGAAGAGCTTCGATTCCATCGTCTCCTGGTACGGCGCCCAGCGGCCGGAATTCCGCGCTGCGATGCAGGAACTGGGGCTGCCCGTGCGATTTCACGAAGCGCTGCCATCGGGACCGCAACACGCAACCGACTTCTATCTGCGGCAGGTGGGGGCGCCAGAAGGGGCGATTCCCCGCATCCCAACCGCCGCCGCGAAACGGGATTTCGCGGTGATCCACCCGTTCTCCGGTAGCGCGCGCAAGAACTGGCCGATTGGGCTTTTCCGGCAGGTGGCCGCCGCTCTTCCATTGGAAGTGAAGTGGACGGCCGGGCCGGACGAACCGCTGGAGGGCGCCACGCGATTCGACAATCTGCGGGACCTGGCCGAATGGATCGCCGCGGCGCGGCTCTACATCGGCAACGATTCGGGAATCACCCACCTTGCGGCGGCGGTGGGCACGCCGGTGGTGGCGATTTTCGGACCCACCGATCCGATGGTCTGGGCCCCCCGCGGCGCCCACGCGCGAGTCATCCGCAACCCTGTGGACGCCGAGGCCGTAGCGGAACTGGCGAGAGCTCAGATCCGCGAGGACTGATCCGCTATTTTTCGCCGGCCACCGAGGTGGACTCGGCGAATGGCGCGGCAGTGCCCCAGATGACGTTGGTCCCCCAGATGACGTTGTAGCCCTGGAGTACGCTGGTGCTCCAGACCACGCTGGTGCCCCAGATCACGTTGGTGCCCCAGATGACGTTGGTCCCCCAGACCACATTGGTCCCCCAGATGACGTTGGTACCCCAGACGACGCTCTGGCCGCTGGTGTTTGTCGCATCATTCACCAGGGTAATCGCACCATCTTTGCGTACTGCCCTGGGCGACTTGGCCGATTGAGTGGAACCGATCTTCTCGGTACTGCTGAGCGCCGCCCAGATGTCGAGATAACCGGCGCCGACGGTGAACAGGTCGGCCACGGCGGCATAAGTCTTTCCTGTGGCCGGATCCTTCCACGTGCTCAAGGGGGCGATGCTCTTGCTGGCCGTCTTCATGAGCCGGGCCTTCACCTGATCCGGCGTAAGGCTGGAGTCCTTCTGCAGCAACAGTGCGGCGGCGCCGCTTACGACGGGTGCGGCCATGCTGGTGCCGCTGAGAAAGAAGTAGCTTTCGTAGGGCACGCCCGCGGCCCAGTCTCCGGGGATCGTGTTGGAGGGATAAGCGCCCTGGAGGTAGCTGCCCCAAGGCTTCACCGAATTGATCTCACCACCCGGCGCCATCAGGTCGGGCTTCACGTACTGGTCGATCAGGGTGGGGCCCTTCGAACTGAAGGTGGCGATGCGATCATCGCTCTTGGAGGCGGTTTTCATGTCGCGCATGGCGCCCACCGTGATCACGAACGGATCATTGCCGGGGGAAGTGATCGTCGAGTAGCCATAGGTCCCCATGGAGTTGTCGCGTCCGTTGTTGCCCGCCGCCACCACCACCACAATGCCGGCCTTCCAGGCACGCTCCACGGCCTGGCACAACGGATCTTTGGTGAAGCTTTCCTTCACCACACGGCCCAGGGAGAGATTGATCACGCGAATCCTGTAAGTGCTTTTCAGCGCGATCGCGCGGTCGATGGCGGCGATCACCGAACTGTCCCTGCCCACGCCGCGGCTATCGAGCGCGCGCAAGGCGATAATGCTGGCCTGAGGCGCGATGCCCGGCAGCCCTTCGTAGTTCGCTCCGTTTCGCTGCGCTGAGCAAATGCCGTTGCCCGCGGCGATGCCGGCCACGTGCGTGCCGTGTCCATACCCATCCCATCCGCTGGGCTCCCAGGTAACGAAGTCCTCTTTGTACACAACGCGTGACTTCGCACAGGAAGCGTCCTGGAGGTCGTACTGGCCGCCGTCGACACCGCTGTCGATGATCGCGATGCCGATGCCCCGGCCGTCATAGCCGTAGTCATGCGCCTTTGTGCCGTTTACCGTCGCAAGCGAGTAGTCGAGTTTGCCCGACGATCTCACTTCGCGGTCCGGACTGATGTAAACCACGTTCGGATCATCGGCCAGACGCATCGCCTCGCGCGCCGTCATGCGCACCACGGCCGTCGATGTCTCCCGATGCAGCCGGATGAGCAAGGCACGTGAGCCGGAGCGCCGGATCGCGTCCTCATCCGGAGGATTTTCGTACTGAACCAGGAACTCCTCTTCCGGAAGTTCACCGGACCGCCCGATGCCCGCCGTGCGGGATACCATTTTTCCACTCAGTTCTTCCCGCAGGCTGGAAAGGATTTCGTCGGAGACTTTCTGCGCCATCGCGCCGGGCGTGACCGCGAAGAGAGTCATCGCCATCAAGATGTTCCGTGTCTGATACCGCTTCATGGCCTTATTGAATGCAATTCCATCCCCAAATGGGGGGTGGCGCGAAAGGATTGATTTTCTTGAGAACAAGCGAATATGCCGAACCGGAGTAGTACGGACAGAGTGTCGCGATGCCGGACAAATTGTCGGGCGCGGGATCAGGCCAGCAGTTCGCGAATCAACTCGCCGCCGGTCTGGCTAAGCTGCTTCTCGCGTCCCGCGTGCAGGTATCGAAGCTTGTTGTCGTCGAGCCCAAGCAGGCGCAGCAGCGTGACGTGAAAGTCCTTGATGGGATGAACGGATTCCACCGCCTGCAGTCCCGTTTCATCGGTGGCGCCAATGATGTGGCCTGACTTGACGCCGCCGCCGGCAAGCCACACCGCCATCGCCGTGGCGTTGTGGTCGCGGCCCCAAACCTCACCGCCGCGGCGGATTCCGTTGTCCGGGCTGCGTCCGAATTCTCCCGACCAGACTACCAGCGTGTCCTCGAGCAGGCCCGTCCGCTTCAGGTCTTTCAACAGTGCGGCCACGGGTTTGTCGATGGCGCGAATGCGCGCTCCGTGAGCCTTGTCGATGTAGTCATGCGAATCCCAACCCATCGCAATCACCTGCACAAAGCGGACTCCGGCCTGCACAAGCTTTCGCGCCAACAGGCAGCGGCGCCCCACCGCATCGGCATCCTTGTTCGGGCCGCCGATGCCGTACATCTCCAGTGTTTTGGGCGATTCCCGGGAAAGATCCAGCACGCCGGGCATCTCCGCCTGCATGCGAAAAGCGAGTTCGTAGCTTTCAATGCGCGCGGCGAGTTCGTCGTGGTGCGGATGGCGCGTGCGATGCATGCGGTTCAACTCGCCCAGCAGATCGAGATTGGCGCGCTGGCGTGCGGGCGTTACGCCGTCGGGAGGCGCCATGTCCAGAATCGGGGCGCCTTCGGGCCGCAGCGGTGTGCCCTGGTAGTGTGCCGGAAGATAACCGTTGGACCAGTTGGCGGCGCCGCCCTGTGGAAAGGCGACATCGGGCAGCACCACAAACGCCGGCAGGTTCTGATTCTCCGTGCCCAGTCCGTAGGCGGCCCAGGCGCCCACGGCGGGATCTCCGCCGAACTGATTGCCGGTGTTGAGATGGTAAAGCGCGGTGGGGTGATTGACGCTTTCGGCGCGCAGGCCGCGGTAGAAGCAGACATCGTCCACCACGCCGGCGAAGTCCTCAAACAACGAGTTGATTTCGATGCCCATCGCGCCGGCGCGGCGGAATTCAAACGGGCTGCGCACATAGTATCGTTCACCCGTGTTCATGTTGGCTTCAAACTTCGAACGCTCCTTCTGGAACTTCGTCATGTGAAGCTGGTGCAATTTGGGCTTGGGATCGAAAGTGTCGATGTGGCTGGGACCACCTTCCATCAACAGGAAGATGCAGCGCCTGGCCTTAGAGGCAAAGTGCGGCTTCTTCGGCGCCAGCACGCCGGCGGCGTGGGCCTCCTGTTCGCCCAGCAGCGCGGAAAGAGCGATGGAACCAAGACCCATGCCCGAGTGAAAGAGGAATTCGCGGCGGTTCGATTTCAAGGTGGTTCCTCCTTAGTATAGGTAGGCGAACTCGTTGGAGTTCAGCAGCACCAGGGCAACGTCGGCCAGCGCGCGCGTTTCGGGGCGGGTCTCGCTGGGATGCAGGTTGTGTTCGTAAGGCTCGGGGTCGGGCTGTTGGGTGAACAGGAACGTCTCACCGGTAAGCTCGCTGGTAATCTTATGCACCAGCGGTTTTTCCCGCTGCCTGGGGGGCGGAGGGGCGGCGCGATGTTGTTCGGTCATTCTTGCGAGGTGGGCGAGGGCAAGTTCGGCCTCCCTGGCAGAGGGCGGGCGGCCATAGGCCAGCTCGAATGCGCGCCCGATCTGCGCCGCGGGTGTGGAGGCTTCCTTCTCAACCCGCGCGGCGAAGGCCAGCGCCATATCCTGCACAAACCGGCCATTGAATAGTGAGAACGCCTGCGTGGGCACGGTGGAAGTTTCCCGCCGTTCGCAGGAAAGGTCGAGGCTCGGACCGTTGAATACGTCGATCATCGGATCGACCATCGACCGCTGCTGGAAAGCGTAAATGCTGCGGCGGTTGCGAAGGCGCTTGAGAGGGGAAGGGTGATAGGCGGGCGCGAGCGATCCCATGCGGTGCTGCGGCTGCCGAGCCACGTCGTCATTGATCTGCGGGAAGACGCCGGGACCACCGGTTTCGAGGCTCAATTCGCCCGCCGCGGCAAGAATACTATCGCGCAGAACCTCGGCTTCCACGCGGCGCGGGGAGTAATGGGAGAGCAGCAGGTTCTCCGGGTCCTGCGTGCGCACGGCGTCCATGCCGGGATGATTACCCGAGCGCTGATATGCGGCTGAAAGCATGATGGCGCGATGCATTGCCTTGACGCTCCAGCCGCTGTCGATGAAGTGGCCGGCCAGCCAATCCAGTAACTCGGGGTGACTCGGCTTTTTACCCATCTTGCCAAAGTTGCTGGAGTCGCCGGCAATGCCCTTGCCGAAGTGATACTGCCAGATACGATTGGCCATGACGCGGGCGGTAAGAGGATTCTTCGGACTGGCGATCCAATTGGCCAGCGCCGTACGGCGGCCGGCGATGCCCGCGGGCATTTCCGGTTCAGGATAGTCGCCGTAACGGGCCAGCAGGGCCAGCGCGCCCGGTGACACCTTGCCGGCCGGCGATTGCACATTGCCGCCCGGCAGGATGTGAACGTCGGGTGCTTTGTAGCTGGCGGCGCTGGGATATTTCAGATTGGGTCCGCCGTCGGTGGCGCCGTCCAGCGGGCCGCTGGACACGGCGAAGGCCTTGGGCTCATAGCGGTCCTGGGACTCGCGGTAGAGCTGCATGTGCTTCTGATAGAGCTTGAAATTTTCGAACTCGTCGGGGCTGAGTTCCTTACGCTCCTGCAGCGCTTTTTTCAACAGGCCGGGCGGCAGGTCTTCCGGGCGCGTGACGCCGTGGCGCTTCATCACTTCACGCGTAATGCGTTCGTCGAAGGACTTGATCGCGCTGCCGGTCCTGCTTACCACCTTGTTCAGATGAGCGCGGCCGAACTCAACGTCCGCCACGTTTTCCTCGGGGAGGAACGGCAGTTTGGGCCGGGCAAACTCAGTGGTGGCAAAGACGGCCTGCACGCGGTAATAGTCGCGGGTGGGGATGGGATCGAACTTGTGGTCATGGCAGCGGGCGCAGCCGAGCGTAAGACCAAGGAATGTGACGCCGACGGAGTTTGTCACGTCATCGAGGAACATCTGGCGCGTGACGGCTTCCACCGACATGCCGGTATGTTCCCAGGGGCCGGCGCGCAGGAAGCCGGTGGCGATGAGGGCTTCGGCGTTGCCGGGATAAAGTTCGTCGCCGGCCACCTGTTCCCGGATGAAGCGGTCGTAGGGTTTGTCGTTGTTAAAGGCGCGGATGACGTAGTCGCGGAAGCGCCAGGCGTTGGGACGTTCGAAGTCGTTGGAATAACCGCTGGAATCGGCGTAGCGGACCACATCCAGCCAGTGCCGGCCCCAGCGTTCGCCATAGCGGGGAGAAGCGAGCAGGCGTTCGATCAGTTTCGGATAAGCGTCTGCGGACTTGTCGTTGACGAACGCGGCAACTTCCTCTGGGGTTGGAGGGAGGCCTGTGAGATCGATGGCGGCGCGGCGGATGAGCGTGCGGCGATCGGCGGGAGGCGCCGGGGCCAGAGAGTTCTTCCTCAGTTCCGCGGAGATGAAATCGTCAATGGACCTGCGTTTGTCGCGCGGCTTCAAGGGACGGAACGCCCAGAGGTCTTCCTCTTTATAGGTGTCCCAGTTGGTAGCGGCGGAACTGGCGGCCGAATAAGGCGCGCCGCCGTCGATCCAGCGGGCGAAGGCTTCCACAACGTCCGCGGGAAGGCGCTTGTCACCGGGCGGCATCTGGAGCTTTCCGCTGCCGGTGAGCACCTGGAAAAGAAGGCTCTCGCCGGACTTACCCGGAACGATGGAGGGCCCGCGGGCGCCGCCTTTCAGCATGGCTTCGCGGCTGCGCAAGTCGAGCCGGGACAGTGTTTGGCCTTCGCCGTGGCAACCCACGCAGTCCTTGGCCAGGACGGGTTGAACCTTCCTCCGGAAGAGGTCTTCCGGAGTCTGGGCGGCGAGCGTAACGGTGACGTAGAGATGGATAAAAAGACGCATCGCTGACTATGAGGGAAGGCTATCATGTTTCGGCGCGCGATAGAATCAGCTCATGGTGCGCCCTGGTTGTGCCGTTTTCCTGCTGCCGGTGCTATGCGCCGCGGCTGGCGACGATCTGTTCGAAAAGAAGATACGCCCTGTGCTGGCCGAAAAATGCTACGGCTGCCATTCGTCGAAGTCGAAGGCGCCGATGGGCGGGCTGGCGGCGGATACGCGGGACGGGCTGCGCAAGGTGATCGTACCGGGCGATCCGGGAGGAAGCCGGCTGCTTACCGCGCTGCGCTACACCGATCCCCATCTGAAGATGCCGCCGGCCGGCAAACTGCCGGAGGGGGTCATCGCGGACTTTGAAAGATGGATCGCCGAAGGCGCCGCCGATCCGCGGACCGGTGCGGCCGCTGCCGCCGCCGCTTCCAAGCCGGATCTGGAAAGGGGACGCGAATGGTGGGCATTCCGACCGGTGCGCGAGTATCCGGCTCCCAAGGCAGGACCATGGATCCGCCGGAAGGTGGACGCGTTCGTGCTGAAGGCGCTGGAAGACAAAGGCCTTGCGCCATCGCCCGAAGCCGATCCGCGGGTGCTGATCCGCCGCGTCTCGCTCGACCTCATCGGGCTGCCGCCCAGCTTCGAGGAGACCGAGTCGTTTGCCGCCGATCCATCGTATGAACACCTGATCGAAAGACTGCTGGCTTCGCCGCGCTATGGAGAACGCTGGGGCCGCAACTGGCTGGACGTGGCGCGCTGGGCCGAAGACAATCCCACTGGCGAGGCGACCAATCCGCCGTATCCCTATTCCTGGCGCTATCGGGATTGGGTGATTGAGGCGGTGAACAAGGACCTGCCGTACAACGAGTTTGTGAAGCGGCAGTTTGCGGCGGATTTGCTGCCCGGTCTGGAGCGGTCCGAAATGCGGGCGCTGGGCTATCTCGGCACGGGCCCCGTTTATCACAAGGACAACCGGCTTTCAAAGGAAGTGATTGAGACGCTGGCGAGTGACGATTGGGATGAGCGCGTGGATGCGGTGAGCCGCGGGCTGCTGGGCCTTACGGTGGCCTGCGCGCGCTGTCACGATCACAAGTTCGATCCCATCACGGCGAAGGATTACTACGGGCTGGCGGGAGTGTTCGCCTCCACCTGGCAGGTGAAGCGTCCGCTGGAGGCGATGGAGCCCGAGGCCGAGGCGCGGCTGATGTGGGTGCTGGACCGCCATCATCATCTGAACGCGGCTTCGAAGCTGCTGAGCGGAAGCGAGAATATCGCGCCGGAGATCGTAAAAAGGCGGGAGCGCGTGCTGGCGGAACTGGCCAAGCTGAAAGAGGAAGCGGCGGAGTTGGAGAAGCGGGAACTGGTGCATGCTGTTTCCGATGCCGGGATCTGGATTGACGGCGCCGATCCGATCGTGACGTGGCTGGACATACGGCCGGGCAAGCCGCGCGATCTTCCCGTATTCCTGCGGGGCAACGTGGCCACACCGGGAGAGACGGCGCCGCGCCGGTTCCTGACGGTGCTTTCCAAGGGCGAGCCGCGGCCGTTCCGCATGGGATCGGGCCGATTGGAACTGGCTTCCAGCATCGTGGAGGAGGCAGCGCCTCTGGCCGCGCGGGTGTGGGTGAACCGCGTGTGGGGCTGGCACTTTGGAAGGCACATCGTGGGCACGCCTTCGGACTTCGGCACGCAGGGCGACAAGCCCACGCACCCGGAGTTGCTGGATGATCTGGCTGCGCGCTTCATTGCCAACGGCTGGTCATTGAAGTGGCTGCATCGTGAGATCCTGCTGTCGGCGGCCTACCGGCAGTCGAGCGCGCCGAATCCGCGGGCGGCGTTGGCCGATCCCACCAACAGTCTGCTGTGGCGAATGAATCCGCGGCGGCTCGATTTCGAGGCCTGGCGTGACGCCATCCTCACCGTAAGCGGGTCACTGGATGTTGCGGCGTCCGGCCCATCGGTAAACCTGGATGACAAGGCGAACCGGCGGCGCACGGTATATGCGGAAGTGAGCCGGCGGCGTCCGAATCCGCTGCTGCGGCTCTATGACTTCGGCGATGTGAACCAGCATGTTCCTTCGCGCGAGGTGACCACCACTCCGCTGCAGCAACTGTTTGTATTCAATAGCGACTTTTTCCACCAGCAGGCCGAGGCGCTGAATCAGCGGGCCGGGGGAGAGACCGGCGCCGGACGGGTGAGGACACTTTACCGGCTTGCGCTGGCCCGCGATCCGAAGCCGAAAGAGATCGAGTTGGGATTGAGCTTTGTGGCGAAACGTTCGTGGGCGGAGTACGCGCAGGTGTTATTGGGAACCAACGAGTTCATTTTCGTAAGGTAAGGGGACGCCATGAATCGCCGTGTTTTTGTGCAATCGCTGAGTGGAGGATTCGGGATGTTGGGGCTGGCGGACATGCTGGCCGGACCGGCTGCGGCTGCCCCCACCCGCGCGCCGCATTTTGCGGCAAAGGCCAAACACCTCATCGTCCTGTTCATGACGGGCGGTCCATCGCATCTGGACATGTTCGATCCCAAGCCGCTGCTGAATAAACATGCGGGAGAGCGGCCGTCCACTGTGGATCTGCGAACTGAGCGCATGACGGGCGGGCTGCTGCCGTCGCCGTTCGGTTTTCGCAAGTACGGGGCGGGTGGCATCGACGTGAGCGAACTGCTGCCGAAGCTGGCCGGCGTGGCGGACGAGTTGTGCGTGATCCGGTCAATGTACACGTTTAATCCGACGCATACACCGGCGCGCAACCTGATCCATTCGGGGAACATTGCGGCCACACGGCCGTCGCTGGGAGCGTGGCTTTCCTACGGGCTGGGTACCGAGAACCAGGATTTGCCGGGATTTGTGGTGCTGACGCCCGGGCTGTTCGGCTCGCTCTGGCGATCGGGCTTTCTGCCGGCGGAACACCAGGGGACGGCGTTTAATGTATCGGAGGTGGATCCGGAGAAGATGATCCGGTATGTGCGCAATCCGCGGCTGGGGGAGGAGGCGCAGCGCGAGCACTTGCATCTGATGCGGGAGTTAAACAGCGCGCATCTTTCCGATACGGGGCCGGACGCATTTCTGGAAGGCCGCATTCAGGCGATGGAGACGGCGTTCCGCATGCAGTTTGCGGCGCTCGACGTGTTCGATGTGCGCAAGGAGCCGGAGGCGGTGCGGGCCGAATATGGGACCACGCCTTATGGCAATTCGTGCCTGCTGGCGCGGCGGCTGGTGGAGCGTGGGGTGCGTACGATCCATGTGTACTATGGGCAGGGGCAGCCCTGGGACGATCACAAAGACATCAATGCGAAGCTGCGCGGGCGGTGTCCGGACATGGACCGGGCATCGGCTGCGCTCATCGCCGACCTGAAGCGGCGCGGACTGCTGGAGGAGACGCTGGTGGTGTGGGGCGGCGAGTTTGGACGGACTCCGGTGTCGGAGGCTGGCGACGGGCGCGACCACAATCCCTACGGTTTCACCATGTGGATGGCGGGGGGCGGCGTGCGCGGCGGGCTTGCTTATGGAGCGACTGACGACTTCGGGTTTCAGGCAGTGGACAAGCGGGTGTCGATCCATGACCTGCACGCCACCATCCTGCACCAGATGGGGCTCAATCACGAGAAGCTGACTTACCGCTACGCCGGGCGCGACTTCCGTCTGATGGACGTGCATGGACAGGTGGTGCGGGACTTGCTGGCATGAGTTTCCCGGGTTCGTTCCGCTTTTTTGCCCTTCTGTTGGCGGCGGCTGCCATGGGTGCCGAACCGGACGCGCGGCTGGTGAAACTGACCGCTATGATTGGGGCGGCCACGGACGCCGAAGACGCCATGGCGGTGATGCGCGAGGTGTGGAAACGGGACCGCTGGTTCACCTTTCCCAAGTTTCGTGAAACCACGGAATACCTGGCGGCTGAGATGAAGCGGCGGGGGCTCGGCGGTGTGGAGGTGCTGGCGGCGCCGGCCGACGGCAGGACGCAGTTCGGGTTCTGGACGATGCCGCTGGCATGGGACGCGCGCGCGGCGCGGCTGGAGATTGTGGGCGGAGCGGTGTTGGCCGACTACCGGCAGACGCCGGCGTCGTTGGGAATGTGGAGCGGACCCACGCCGCCGGGCGGAATCGAAGCCGAGATTGTGCCGTTTGGCGGCGCTGACATACGCGGCAAGCTGGTGCTTTGCGATCAGAATGCGGCCAATCTGAAATGGCGGCTGGTGAAGGGTGGGGCGCTGGGGGCGATCAACGCGTTCACGGAGAACCCTTCGCTGCGTGACGGACGGCAGTGGGTGAACGCGTGGGGCGACAAGGGCTGGGGGCTGCTGAAAGGCGATGCGCCGCTGCTGTCGTTTTCGATTACACCGGCACAGGCCGATGATCTGCGCGCGCGGCTGGCGAAGGGGCCGGTGCTGGCGCGGGCGATGGTGGATTCCAGGATATTCGAAGGCGAATATCCGTATGTCACCGGCGTGGTGCGTGGTGTGGGCAGGGAAGAAGTGCTTACGCTGGGACACATCGCCGAACAGGGCGCACATGATAACGCCACTGGCGTGGCGGCGATGGTGGCGGCGCTCACTACGCTTGAGACACTGATCGCGCGGGGGCGGCTTGCGCGTCCGAGACGAGGGATTCGCATGCTGGCGATGGGCGAACTTTATTGCACCATGCACTATCTGGCGCGGAATCGTGAGCGGGTCAGGAACACGGTGGCGGCGATAACGTTGGACACACCCGCCGCGCCTTATGAGATGAAGGGCACCGAGTACACCTTCCATCTCAATCCTCATGTGGCCTCGTCGTATGTGGATGCGCTGATTCTGAAAGTGGCCGAGGCTCATCTGAGCCGGCTCGCGCCGCCGCGGCCGTTCCACTGGAAACCGTTCACCCCCGGCACGGACTCCTTTCTGGGCGAGCCGATGATCGGTATCCCCACGGTGTGGCCCTATAGCGGCACCGGCGTACATACGCATCACAACAGCGAGGACAAGCCAGAGACGGTGGATGCCCGTTCGCTGCGCGATCTCATTGTGATCACGGCTGCGTATCTCTACACCATCGCAAGCGCGGGGGAAGGCGATGTGGAGTGGCTGGCGAACATGGCGGCCGATCGGGCAGCGGAACAGATTGCGTTGGCTGGCGATGGGGCACAGCGGAACTATCGCCAGGACCGGGGGACGCAAGCGGTGCGGTCCGTGCTGCGGTTGGGTGGGACGGAGAGTCGCATACGGGCGGCGCTTGAAAGGGTACGGCGCGACGGTCCAGACCCGGCGCGAGCCAAGGGGATGGTGGTGCGGCGCAAACGGATGGGCTCAATGACGCTGGACGACCTGCCCCAGGAAAAGCGCGAGGGGTTTCCTTCCGGGGCGTGGGACACCAGGGCGCAACTGGCGCTGTTCTGGTGTGACGGTAAACGGACGCTGGAGGAAGTGATCCGTCTGACCAAGCTGGAAGCGGGTGAAACGGACTTCGATTTCGTGGCCTATTTCCGGTTTCTGGCAAAACACGGTTACGTGGAAATACTGGACTGACGGGACACCAAGCCAATATGTCCGGCGCGGGTGACAATGCGTCCGAACCCTATCGCCGGCGGAGTACTGGACTATCGTTTATTTTTCAATGGCTTTCCAACGGGCGGCGGATGGCACGGCAGATGCAACAGAAGCGGCATGATTCGCCCCCTTTTTCTAACGCATTCATTACTGTCAGGACTGTTGTTATGGGGGCCGGCGATTGTTGAGGCCGGCTCGAAGAAAAAATCGCCAGATCTGGATAAAGCAACGCCCGGCGAGAGGGTGGAAGTAATTATCCAGTTCGCCAAGGCAGGCAAGAAGGCCGCCGAAAAAGCCGGCGTCGTGAAGATTGAGGAACTTCCGCTGATCGACGCGGCGCTATACAGCGCGCCTGTGGAGGTGCTGGAGGAACTCGCCACCGACCCGAACGTCCGGTATATTTCGCCTAACCGCAGGCTGCGCCAGACGCTGGACTACGCGCAACCGGCCTCTACCGCCCAAATTGCGCTGGATTATGGGTTTGACGGTGCCGGCGTGGGCATTGCGGTGATTGACAGCGGCATGAGCGAGTTCAATCTGGATCTTTGGGATCCGGTGGCGCGCAAATCGCGGGTTGTGTATTCGCAGAGTTTTATTGGAGGAAGGACGTCTGACGGCTTTGGCCACGGCAGCCACGTGGCGGGGATCATCGCGGGGAACGCCGCCTTCTCGACCGGCTCCAATTATACGCGGGCGTTCAAGGGGATTGCGCCGCGGGCGCACCTGATCAACCTGCGCGTGCTGGATCAAGCCGGCACGGGAACGGACAGCGCTGTGATCGCGGCCATCGACCGCGCGATCAAGCTGAAAAGCAGGTACAACATCCGCGTGATCAACCTTTCGCTTGGCCGGCCGGCATGGGAGAGCTATGAGGACGACCCGTTATGCCAGGCGGTGGAGAAAGCGTGGAAGGCGGGAATCGTGTTGGTCGCGGCGGCCGGCAACGAGGGGCGGAACAATTCGGTGGGCAACGACGGCTATGCGACGATCGCATCGCCGGCGAACGATCCTTACGTGATTACGGTGGGGGCGATGAAGACGGGCGGCACGCTTTCGCGCGCAGACGACCGCATTGCCAGCTATAGTTCGAAGGGGCCGACGGCGGCCGATCATATCGTGAAGCCGGACCTGGTCGCACCCGGCAACCGGATCATTTCGCTGGCCGCCCCGGCATCGTCGCTTTACGGGACCTACGGCGGCAACCTGGTGCCACGGTCCTACTACATCAAGCTGGGGAGCGAGGCGGGCACGTCGCTGGCCTACTACACGCTGAGCGGGACGAGCATGGCGGCGCCGATGGTAAGCGGCGCGGCGGCGCTGATTCTCCAGAAAGATCCATCCCTGACGCCCGACCAGGTGAAGGCGCGGCTGATGAAGACGGCATCGAAGGATTTTCCCTCGTCGAGCACGGCAGTCGATCCGGTGACGGGGAAAACGTACGTCAGCCAGTACGACATCTTCACGGTGGGCGCCGGATATCTGGACATCTGGTCGGCCTTGAACAACACGGAGAAGCCGCAAGGCAAGGCGCTGTCACCGGCGGCGCGTTTTGATGAGGCGACGGGGACGGTATCGCTGGTGCTGGCGAGTGGTGCGGTGTGGGGCACGCATGCGGTATGGGGTACGCATGCGGTGTGGGGCACGCGGGTGCTCACCGGCGCCGGTGCGGTATGGGGTACGCACGCGGTTTGGGGCACACAGACGGCCGCGGGTTTTCACGCCGTCTGGGGCACGGGCGCGGTGTGGGGCACGTCTGCAAGCGGGGAGGAGTCGAACAAGCTTTCGAGCACAACGTCACTGACCGGAGTCGGGTCTCCGGGCGCCATCCAGATCGCGATTTTCGGCGAAAATTGAGGGGATAGACTTTGGTGCGCGCCCGGCTTATTGTAGAGATGGGGTGCGCGAATGTACCGATTGTTCCTGTTACTGCCCCTGGTTGCAGCTTCCGCATGGGGTGATGGGGGCGTCGTCGCGATCACGATTGATTCCGCCATACACCCCATCACGGCGGAAATCGTTACCCATGCAATTGAAGAGGCGCAGGAACGCAAAGCCGCCGCGCTGCTGATCCGGCTGAACACGCCGGGCGGATTGCTTGACGCCACGCGAGTGACGATGGAGAAGATCATCGCCTCGCCGGTACCGGTAGTGACGTTTGTCACGCCCAGCGGAGGCAGGGCGGCATCGGCGGGTTTCTTCATTCTGCAGGCGGGCGATGTGGCGGCGATGCAGCAGGGCACGCACACCGGCGCGGCTTCTCCCGTTTCCATCGGGCAGCCAATGGAAGAGGTGATGCGGGCGAAGGTGGAGAACGACACCTCCGCGATGCTGCGCAGCGTCACCGAAAAGCGCGGGCGCAATCGCGAGGCGGCGGAGAAGACGATCCGCAACGCAACTTCCTACACCGACAGCGAGGCGCTGGAAAACAACCTGGTGGATCTGGTGGTGCAGGACGAGGCAAGCCTGCTGCGCCAACTGAATGGCCGCGAGATCACGCGCTTTGACGGACGCAAAGAGAAACTGGCGTTGGCTGGCGCGGTGGTGGCCGAATATGAGCTGACCACGCGGGAGAAGCTGATTTCGGCAATCGCGGATCCCAACCTGGCATTTCTCATGCTGGCGCTGGGCGGCGTGCTGCTCTATTTCGAATTCACGGTGCCCGGGTTGGTGGGGCCTGGGGTGGCGGGTGCGATCCTGTTCCTGCTGGGCATGATGTCGCTTTCGGTGCTGCCGATCAACTGGGCGGCGGTGGCGCTGCTGATCGCCGCGGTGGTGATGTTCGTACTGGAAGCGAAGGTGACATCGGGAGGCCTGCTGGGCCTGGGCGGCGCGGTGGCGATGGTGCTGGGCGCGATGATGCTGATCGAAGGGCCACCGGAATTCCGGATACGATTATCCACAGCGCTGGCGGTGACGATCCCGTTCGCCGCCATCACGGTATTTCTCATGTCCCTGGTGTTGAAGGCGCATCGCCAGCCCGCGGTGACGGGCATGGGCGGCATGATGGGCGCCGGGGGCATCGCGTCGACGGACCTGACGCCGCGAGGCAAAGTGCATGTCCATGGCGAATATTGGGATGCGGTGGCGCCGGCTCCGGTGGCCAAAGGATCCCTGGTGCGGGTGACGCGGGTGGATGGATTGAAGCTGGAAGTGGAAGAAAGAAAGGAAAGCTGAAAGATGATTACGCCCCCGATGGTGTTCCTGCTGCTGATCGTGTTGTACCTGTTCTCCTGCATCGTGGTGCTGGCGGAATATGAACGAGGCGTGGTGTTCCGGCTGGGCCGCGTGTTGGGGCAGCCCAAAGGGCCTGGAATCATTTTCGTGTTCAAGCCGATTGACCGGCTGGTGCGTGTATCGCTGCGGCTGGAGACGCTGGACGTGCCGCCGCAGGACATCATTACGCGCGACAACGTGAAGGTGAACGTCAACGCGGTGGTGTTCTTCCGCGTGATCGATCCGACCAAGGCGATCATCGAGGTGGCCAATTTCCTCTACACCACGTCGCAGCTTTCGCAGACGACGCTGCGCAGCGTGCTGGGTGAAGTGGAACTGGACGAGTTGCTGAGCCAGCGCGAAAAGCTGAACATGCGGCTGCAGAGCGTCCTGGACCTGGAAACCGATCCCTGGGGAATCAAGATATCGAAGGTGGAAGTGAAGCAGGTGGATCTGCCGGACAACATGATTCGGGCGATCGCCAAGCAGGCCGAGGCTGAGCGCGAGCGGCGCGCCAAGATTATTCACGCCGAGGGCGAGGCGGCGGCGGCGCAGAACCTGGCGCTGGCGGCCGAGACGATGCAGCGGCAGCCGGTGGCGGTGCAATTGCGGTACCTGCAGACGCTGGTGGAGATCGGGGCGGAGAATAATACCACCATCGTGTTTCCGCTTCCGATCGAGTTACTACAGCAGTTCGTGACGCCCAGAGCGCGCAAGCCGGAGGCGGAGGGCTGAAGGAATACGTGCAAGTGATCAGCGCGAGGCGGTTTCATTGCGCCGCGGGCGCGCGATGCGCGCGGGCTCCAGATCCACGGGGATGACAAAGTCAACGAACGCCGCCAGCATTTCCTCCCACGTCTGATCACCCCAGCGGACCTCCTGTTTGGGATCGGGGTTGGCGGGGTTGTTGGGCGAATTGTCGTAGTGCGCGGTAATTTCCAACTGCGTGCCTTTCGGCAGTTTCTTCGGTTCGGCCAGATAGTAGGTAAGCTGCCAGTTGAAATCGTAACGGGGGACGTTGAGCAGCAACTCGGTTTCGCCGGTGGGATAAACGGCGCGGTATTCCATCGATTTCCCTCTCACGTGCATATGGGGGAACATGCTCTGCAATGTTACATCCTCATGCACGGGGACGCGGGCGACGACTTTGGCGTTGGCCTCGCCGGGCGGGATGCGCAGCCACGGGTTGGCGACGAAGGTGTTCACCACGCGCTCCCTGGGGGGCTGCTTGGCGAAGACCATGCCGACGCTGGTGCGATCGGTGGTCTGCTTTCCGTTTGAGGTATAGTGCATCTGGAAAATGAGGTCTGAGCCGGCCTTGATCAATCTTGCCTGGCCGGGTTTGCATTCGTAGGCGACGCCGCCCGGGACATAGACACCCACCATCTCCACGCCGCCGTCCAGCATGTAAAAGACGCCCCGGCCTTTGTCGGCGCCGGACATGGGTTTGCCTGGAGGCGGAGTGAAGGGCACGCCGGGTTGTGCGCGCTTCATGTAGGAATTGCCGGGAGGGCGGGCCATCATCACCACGTGATGCACGACGGAGCGGTCGCCCGGGCGGACCTCCAGTTTCTCCACCCACTTGTCTTCGGTGAAGCCGGTTGGGACGACGATCCACGTGTAATCGATGGTGCCGGTGGCGGGCACCGTGAAATCAACCGGCATGGTGACGACGGCGTCGGGCTTGCCGATGGTCCAACCCTGAGCGAACACGGGATTAGGCGAGGCGTCGTTGGGGTTGCCTTCCTTGGCGCCGGTATCGGCCCAGGTGACCAGCGTTTCGATCTCCCTGGGGGTGAGGCGGCGGTCATTGGCGAACTGGCCATGCGGGGCGTCTGCGAACCATGGCGGCATCTTCTTCACCTGAGCGGCGGTCTTGATGGCCTTGGCCCAGGGGCGTGTGTCCTTGTATGTCACCAGGGCCATGGGCGCCGCTTCGCCGGGGCGATGACACTCCTGGCAACGCTTCTGAAGGATGGGCAACACGTCCTTGTGGAAAGTGACCTCCGCCGGGGCGGCTGCCGCGGCAAGGGCGAACATGAGAAGAAGACCCATAATGACGAGTCTAGCATCGGGCCAGGCGGCTGATGCTACGCTCCTAGATGGACATGGCGGTGTTTCGTTCGTATCGTTCGAAGTTGCAGGCGGCATTCGTTTTGCTGGGCCTGGCGGCGATCGGCGTGACCGGCTGGGAGGCATGGGCGGGCGCCGAGAGTGCGTTGCGGGCCGCGACCTACGACAGGCTGGCGGCGGTGCGGGAAACCAAGAGCCGCCAGATTGAACGCTACTTTCAGGATGTGTCGAGCCACACGACGGCGCTGGCGGCGGACGAATCGACGATCGCGGCGCTGGAGAGCTTCGCGGCGGGGTGGAAGGAGTTGGATGGCAGTGGCCGTCCGGCGGAATTGCGGGCCTATTACGAATCGCGAATTGGCGCGCGGATGCGGGAGGCCGGCGACGATGCCGGCGCCTGGTTCCCCGCCGATGGGCGGCAACAGACGCTGCAATTTCACTACCTGGCGGCGAATCCGCACGAGGTGGGCGCGAAGGATCTGCTGCTATCGGCGCCCGGCGCGGGGTTGTATGGGCGGACGCACGAGCGCTACCACCCGACGCTGCATCGTTATCAGAGCGCTTTCGGATTTTACGATATTTTTCTCATTGATGCCGGCGGCCGCATTCTCTACACGGTGATGAAAGAGATCGACCTGGGAGCGGACCTGTCGGCTGAACCTTATCGCAGCACGGGACTGGGGAGGGCATACCGGCGGGCGGCGGCGCTGGCGAACTCCGAATCGTCGGTGATCGAGGACTATACCCCGTATCCGGCATCCTATTTCGCTCCCGCGTTGTTCGTGGCGGCGCCGGTGTTCCGGGCGGGCGCCAGGATCGGAGTACTGGCGATTCAGATTTCGGTGAACGAAGTAAACCGGGTGATGACGGGTGACGGCAATTGGAGCAAGGAGGGGCTGGGGGCGACGGGGCAATCCTACATCGTGGGTGGAGATGGAAGACTGCGCAGCGACGTGCGGATCGAGTTGGAGCATCCTGACGAGTATCTGGCGCAGCTTGGACGGTGGGGCGTGAGCAAGCGGGATGTGGACCGGATACGGCGTTACCGGACGGCCATTCTGAATCTGCCGGTGAGCGCGGAACTGGCCACGCGCAGCCGGGAGGATGGCACGGAAGCCGGGACAGACTTTCTGGGTGTGCCGGTGCTGCGCTCCCACCGGCCACTGATCGTACCGGGGGTGCAATGGTCTGTGATTGTGGAGATTGAAGCGCAGGAGGCGCTGGGGCCGGTGCGTGGCCTGAGGCGGCGGGTGCTGGTGATGGGACTGTTGATTGCGGCGGGCTTTTTTCTTGCGGCCACACTGCTGGCGAATTCGGTGACGCGTCCGGTGCTTGCGCTGGCGGAGGCGGCGAGACGGCTGGGGGGGCGCGACTTCGGAGCGCGCATCGAAGTGGAGTCGCAGGACGAAATCGGGGAGTTGGCGGCATCGTTCAACCGCATGGCGGAGGATCTGGACAAGTCGACGGTATCGCGGCGGGAGTTGGAAATTCTGGCCGGGCGCCTGATTCGCGCGCAGGAGGATGAGCGGGCGCGGCTGGCGCGCGAGTTACATGACGATCTGACGCAGCGGCTGGCGGCGGTGGCGATCGAGGCGGGCCGGCTGAACCGGTTGCCGGAAGCCGAACATGAGCAGAGGCGGACAGGGCTGCAGCGGATTAAGGAGCAGATCGGGAAGATTTCCGCCGATGTGCATGCGCTGTCAAGGGGGCTGCATCCATCGGCTTTGGACGATCTGGGACTGGTGGCGGCAATCGAAGGGGAGTGCCGTGGCTTTTTCGAACGCGGGGGGCCGCCGGTGGAGTTCACGCATGAAGGGACTTTTGCAGAGGCGCCGAAGGATGTGCAGTTGGCCCTGTAACGCATCGCGCAGGAAGGGCTGCGGAACATCTGGCGGCATGCCGGGGCCACCGACGTACACATCGAGCTGCGGCGGATGGAAGGGGCGGTGCGGATGGAGATCCGCGACACGGGCCGGGGTTTCGACAGGGGGGCCGCGGACTGGCGTCCGGGGCTGGGTTTGGCGAGTATGGAAGAGAGAGTGCGCCTGCTGGGCGGGAGCCTGAAAGTGAATTCCAGGCCTGGCGGCGGAACGCGGATTCTGGTGGAAGTGCCGACGCATGGGCAAACCGAAGATACTGCTGGCGGATGACCACAAGATCGTGCTGGAGGGACTGCGCGGCCTGCTGGAACCGGAGTTCGAACTGGTGGGTTTTGTCACCAACGGGCGGGATCTGGTAGAGCAGGCGATCGCGTTGAATCCGGATGTGGTGGTGGCCGATATTTCCATGCCGCTGTTGAACGGCATTGACGCTGTGCGGCAGTTGCGGGAGCAGGGAACGGGCATCCGATTCGTCTTCCTTACGATGCATCCGGACATGACCTACGCCACGCGCGCGCTGGAGGCGGGGGCATCGGCCTACGTGTTGAAGCATTCGGCGTCCGATGAACTGGTGACGGCGATCTATGAGGCCCTGCGCGGAGGCACCTACATTTCCAGCGAACTGCGGGGGCCGGCGTTGGATGAATTTCTGGATGAGACACGCCGGCGGGTGAAACCGGCGATTGAGCTGACTGCGCGCCAGCGCGAGGTCCTGCAGTTGTTGGCCGAAGGCAAGTCAGCCAAGGAGATTGGCGGGATTCTGGGCATTTCGGCGCGCACGGTGGAAACGCACAAGTACAAGATGATGGACGATCTGGGGGTGAAGAGCAGCGCGCAACTGGTGCAGTATGCGATTCAGCACGGTCTGATCTGAAAAGCGGACGGCTCCGTAAATTTTCGGATGTTGAGAATTGGCGGATTCCTGTGAAATAGACACAGGAGGCCGATGATGACAAACCTGGTGAAACGAATTCTGCAAATGACCGCCGCCGCGGGACTCGCGCTATCGCTTACGATGGGAGTTTCGATGGCTGCCGAACCGATAGCCGAAGCAAAGAAGCTGGAAGCGATGGCCACAGCCGCGAAAACGCCGGCTGAGCATGCCAGCGTATCGAGGCAATACCGGCTACGCGCGGAGAGTTTCGAGGCGAAGGCCGCCGTGCATGAAGCCGAGGCGAAGAAGCTTTCCGAGCGGCCGCGCCATGCGATGGATTACAAGTGGCCCGCGATGACCAACAGCGGGCGGGACCGCGAGCGGCGTTTGGCGATGGAAGCGCGGCGTGCGGCGCAGGAGTGCTACGCGATTGCTGAGCGCCACGCGCAGCGCGCCGTGGAAGCGCAGTTTGCCGCTGAGTGACCCCCTTCAGCGCCGGGCGGGCAGGCGTCCCATGCGGCCCGCCCGGTAATCCTCAATTGCCTGCCTGATTTCTTCCTGAGTATTCATGACAAACGGGCCGTAGCTGGCGACGGGTTCCTCGATGGGCTGGCCGCCGAGGATCAGCAGGGTACTGTCCTTTTCCGCCGACAGATGCACGGCGCCGCCGGACTGGCTGAGCAAGGCGAGTAACGCCTCCCCTTCCACCAGCGTGGAATCCACGCGAACGCCCCCTTTCAAGAGCACGAGCGCTGAGTTGTGGCCGGCGGGGACGGGGATGGCTGCGGTTTCGCCGGCTTTCAGGCGGATGTCAAACAGATGGACGGGAGTAAATGTGCGGGCCGGACCTCGCACGCCGTCGATTTCGCCGGCGATCACGCGCGCCGGTCCGTACGACGGGATGATGCCGGCGGTGAGGGTCTGGTATCCGGGCGGCGACATCTTGTCCGCGCGCGGCAGATTGACCCAGAGTTGCACCATCTCCAGGGTTCCGCCGCGTCTGGCGAAATCCTTTTCGAACAGTTCCTCATGGACCACGCCGGAGGCCGCAGTCATCCATTGCACGTCGCCGGGACCGATGGATCCGGCGCTGCCGCTGGAGTCGCGATGTTCCAGGTGGCCCTGATAGACGATGGTGACGGTTTCAAAGCCGCGGTGGGGATGTTCGCCCACGCCGGGCTGTTTGGTGGAGGGCGGGAACTCCCGGGGGCCGGCGTAGTCCAACATCAGGAACGGGTTCACCTGCTGTTCAATGCCGTTGGAAGGGAAGAGGTTGCGGACGGGGAAGCCGTCGCCGACCCAGTGTGAGGAGCCGGCCGGATGGATGCCTGTCACTTGTTTGAGCATGACATCTGGTTGGATGCGGCGGGAGGCAGAATGGATGCGCCGGGAGGTGATAGCGGATTGAAGTGCGCGGCTTGCTGCGATACACTAACCGGTTAGTCTGCCGAGGGGAGATCCAAGATGTATTTCTCGCGCCTTACCTCTTTGGCAACGCTTGCCGTTGCCGCCATTGCCCAGGTCAACACCTCCACCATTGCCGGATCGGTAACCGATGAATCGGGCTCCGCCGTGCCAAGCGCCAAGATCGTGGCGACGGTGGAAAACATGGGGCTGCAACGGGAAGCGGCCAGCAATGAAAACGGCGAATTTGTGCTGCCGCAATTGCCTCCGGGCCGCTACAAGCTGACGGTGACGGCGTCCGGGTTTCAGACATCGGTGGCGGAAAATATCGTGCTCTCGATCGCTGAGCGCGCGATCGTGAATGTGTCGCTGCGTGTGGGAACGGTGACCGAACAGGTGACCATCAGCGCGGCGGCGGCGCCGCTGCTGGAGCAGGAAACGGCGTCGCTCGGCCAGGTGATCACGCGGCGGGCGATCAATGACCTGCCGTTGAACGGGCGCAACTACATTACACTGGGGGCGCTCTCGCCGGGGGTGATTCCGCAGATTCCCGCCTCGACGGGGCCGGCGAGCTTTGTGAGTTCCACGACCCAGCGCAGCGACCGCAGCCTGCTGGTTGGCGGCAATCGGGAAAGCTCCACCAGCTATCTCTATGACGGCGTGGAGATGCGAAACCCGCGAGTGGGCGACAGTTCGATCACGCCTTCCCTGGACGCGGTGCAGGAGTTCAAGATCCAGCGCAACTTCTTTCAGGCGGAGTTCGGCAACGCGCCCGGGATCATCAACGTGGCCAGCCGCGGCGGTTCGAACGAATATCACGGGAGCGTGTTCTGGTTCCTGCGCAACAACGCGATGGATGCACGGAATTTCTTTGCCCGCACGGTTGAACCTTTCAAGCGGAATCAGTATGGCGTGGCGGGCGGCGGTCCGGTGAAGAAAGACAGCGTCTTCTTTTTCGGCAACTTTGAAGGATTCCGCCAGAGGCTGGGCGTGATCCAGCGCGGCATCTATCCGACGCAGACGCAGTTGCGAGGCGATTTCACCGCATACCCGGTGATCAATGATCCGCTGACGTTCAACGCGGCGGGAAACACGCGCACGCCGTTTGCGGGCAACCGCATTCCGGAAAGCCGCATCAACCGGGTATCACGCAACTTCTTCCCTTACATTCCCGTGGTGGACTCACTGCCGGTGAATGGGGCCAACCTGGAAGGGACGCCGGTGCAGCGGCTGGATGACGATCAGTTGAACCTGCGCGGGGATTGGCTGATTACCAGCAGGCATTCGCTGTTTGGCCGGTATAGCTGGCAGAAGGCGCCCCTGTCTCCGGCTGCATTGAATCCGCTGGGCGGGAGGCAGGTGGATTCCAAAGGCGTGTCGGCGGTGTCGCAGCTTACCTCGTCGCTGACGCCTTCGGTGGTGAACGTATTCCGCGCCGCTTACAGCTACATGAACCTGTTTGGAAAACAGGTGCCTGTGGATAAGAACATCGCGGCGGAGGTGGGAATCACCGGCGTTTCCACCACGCCGTTGAACTGGGGCGTGCCTGGCGTGGCGTGGCAGGGCTACAGCGGCATCGGCAGCGACGGGTTGACGCAGGGCAACGTGCTGCACAACTACCAGGTGAGCAACGCCACCACGCTGATCAAGTCAAGCCACACGGTGAAGCTGGGGTATGAACTGCGCCAGTCGCGATTCCTGTTGGACAGCGACAACGGCCCGCGGGGCAGCTTCACCTTCAATGCCAGCTATTCCGCTTCATTGGACCCGAATACCGGAAATCCGGTGGTGCGCACCGGCGATGGCGTGGCGGATTTTCTTCTGGGTTTCCCGACGAACATGAGCGGCGCGGTGGGCACATCGCTGACCCATTTCCAGTTCCACACGCACAACCTGTTCGCGCAGGACGATTGGAAGGTGACGCGCGAGCTCACCTTGAACTACGGCGTCCGCTATGAATTCGTGGGGCCGGCCGAGGCGATCAAGCAGGACCTGGGCAATGTTTACGGATTCGACTTCAACAGCGGGCGCCAACTTTTTCCGACGCTGGGCCAGATCCGCAAGTCGATCGTCAACCCGGACTACAAGAACGTCGCGCCGCGGTTCGGTTTTGCTTACAACCCGAAGTGGCTGCCATCGGTGGCCATCCGGGCCGGGGCGGGAATCTATTTCGATCAGACGCAGATGAACGAAGTGCAGTTCACCACCAACGGACCGCCGGCTTATACGCAGCAGAACCGCAATTCCACGGGGCGCGGGCTTCCGGAGTTCGAATTCGGGCGCAACACGCTGCCGGTGGTGGTAATTCCGCCGGTGGACGCCAACTACCTCACGCCGCAGGGCACGAACCTGTTCGCCACGGAGCTTGATGGCCGCAAGCCGCGCGTGTACATGTGGACGATGTCGCTGCAGAAGTCATTTGGGACGAACTGGGTGGCGGAGGCGGCCTATGTCGGCTCGCAGGGGCGGCGGCTTTCCAAGCGCTACAACTCCTATGCCAACGTGACGCCGGGGAACCTCTACCAGGTGACGCCGGGCGTAGCGACGCAGTATCCGCGGCTGGTTGGGATGCTGTATTCCTCGCAGGCGGGCATGTCGCAGTTCCACGGGTTGAATCTGAAAATGGAGCGCCGCTTTCAGAACGGATTCCAGTTGCTGATGGCGCATAGTTGGATGAAGTCGATCGACACGGATTCGGCCGGCGCATGGGGCACGCCGAATCTGAATCCGGCGAACTTCCAACTCGATAAGGGAGTTTCCGACTTTAATATCGCCCACCGCTGGGTGGCCAGCGTGGTTTACGAATTGCCGTTCGGCAAGGGCAAGCGGTTCCTGGGCAACATCGGCAAGGCGGGGGATCTGGTGGCGGGCGGATGGCAGTTGAACACCATCGCATCGTGGCAGAGCGGGGTGCCGCGCATCATCAGCGCGCCGAACAATACGACGCTGGCCTTTGTGTCGCAGCGCGCCGATGACACCGGCGCGGGGATGTATTCGAGTTTCGGCGGCATCACGCCGCGCGAGGATTTTGGCGGGGCCAACCACCGGCGGTTCTGGCTGAATCCGGCGGCATTTGCGCCCACGGCGCCGCTGCGTTTCGGAACATCGGGCAGGAATATCCTTGAGGGGCCGGCCTGGTGGAACTTCGATATCTCGGCGTTCAAGAACTTCCATATCCGGGAAGGGATGTATGTGCAGTTCCGCGCCGAGGCGTTCAACGGGCTGAACAACGTGCAGTTCAATCCGCCGGATCAGAACGTGGTGAGTCCGAATTTCGGCACGATTCAGAGCGCGCAGCGGCCGCGCGTGATGCAGCTTGCGCTGCGGTTCAATTTCTAGTCGGCGCGTAAGAGCTTCATAGGGCCGGATTGGAGAATCACGCGCAGGCCCCAGGCGTCCGGCTGCGCGAGAGCCTGTTCGAGCCACGGATAGTTGCGTCCGGCGATCACATAGGGCCATCCGCGCCGGCGCAGTTCCTGTACGGAGCGCCGCGGGAAGTCTTCCACCGGAATTGGCAGGCATTCCATTCTGGCCGTCTTTTCCCAACTTGTGCCGCCGTTTGAGACAGCGACGCGCAAACCGCCGTAAGCGAGAGTGGTGATGAGGGAAACGCCGTGAAGGTTTCGGGGCCGGTCCCAATGGACGGCCAGCCACATGTCCTGGCGCTTGCCTTCCTTTGAAGACCAGGCGGTGACGGCGTTGCCGTCGAGTGTGAGATCCGCCTCCCAGGGATTGGGATTCGCCGTGAGGGAGGCGCCGGCGCTGCCCTCTACGTTTAGTTCGAACACCGTCCATGGCGCCGCTTCGGCCTGTTCCTGTTGGATACGCAGATGAGAGGCTTGCACGCCAGCGAGTTCGGCCGCGCAGCGCACCGAAGGCCACGCGGTGGTGTCGGCGGCACGCTCCAGCAGCGCGGCGGCGGAGGCGGACTCCTCTGAAGCATATGGATTTGCCAGCAGCCGGGTGGTGAAGAACTGATCCTGCCCATCGAAAGCGAGGATTCGCGCGCCCGGCGGGGTGTTCGATTCCAGCCGCTCCAGCAAGCCGTAGGACGGGATCGCCTTGCGCCAGTATTCCTCCGGCGATTGAAGGCGCAGCGCGGCGCGCCAGGGGATTTCCTTCAACGCGACGATCCACTGCTTGTTCCAGCGCTCGATGAAAGGCGGGAAGCACATCACGGCCTGCAGGGCGACGGCGGCCATCAGCAGGGAGCGCCCCAAACGCGGGATGGAGCCGATTGAGATGCTCAGCGCCAGAGCCAGGAAGGGCATGGCGGGGATCGCGAATCGCAGGATCGGGTTGCCGAAGATCCAAGGCAGGGCCGTAATGGCGCCGGCTGCGAGAATCCAGACGCCGCGGGGATGGCGGAGCGTCCATAGCGCCAGCGGAGCCAACAGGAAGAACGGGCCGGCGAATCCCATGGGCATCACGCCGCGGATTGCCGCCTCCCATGGGTAGGACGAGTTAAAGGCTGCGCCCCCGAAGTTTTGCACCACCTCGCGCCAGGCGGCTTCCGAGGAGGGTAGCAGGTACGGGTTGGGGAAGATGGAGTTGAGGAACGGATAGACCGGATTACGGAAGTAGATCCAGTTGCGGAAAAGCCACGGCGCGATGTAGATGGCGGCGGTTGCGGTGGCGGTGGCGGTGTTGCGGACACGCGCGGGGCGGGACCACAAGAACATCGCAGCCACAGCTACCGCGCTGATGCCGGTGTACTTGATGGCGCAGGCAAAGCCCGTTCCGGAGGCGGCGGCGGTCAGCCAACCCGTGGAGTCTGTTTCACGCCAACGGGTCCAGCAATGAAAGCTGATCCAGATGGCGGCCGCGAGCGCGACATCCACGCTGGCCGACGCCACCGTGGTTCCCACCACGGACGAACACACCGTGACGGCTGCAGCGGCGGCGCCCGCCCATTGCGCGCCCAGCCGCTGCCCTGTGGCGCACATGCCCGCGGCCAGTGCGGCCAGCGCATTCCAATGCAGCAGGTTGGCCACGGAGAAACCGCCGAACTGAAGGGCCAGCAGGAACTGCATCTCCATGCCTTGCGGGAAGGCGGAGTAAAAATCCTCGCGGACGGGGAAAAGGCCGCCGCGCGACAGGTAGAGGCGGGGAAAGCCCAGATGATAGCGGAACCCGTCGGAATCGGCCGACGGCGCCATGGCCGCGACGAAGTAGACGCCAAGGAAGATGGCGGCGATCCACCATGGGAACCGGGGTTGAAAAGGCGGGCTGCTCCATTGCGTGCGCCATCCGGCCGCGATTGCGCAGAACAGCAGTCCCCCCAACTCCCACCGGCCGATGTGATGGAGCGCGCAAAGGCCGAGCAGGAGCAGGCTGAAAACAGCCGAGCCCAGCATCCACGAAAGGGCCCATTGCTCGGCGGCCAGCGTCTGAAGGTGCAGTCTTTCGAGGCACGCCCTTCCCGACAGCACAATGGCGAGCGAGCAGAAGGCATAGCCCGCCACGATCAGCAGCGCATCCGGCATCAATTGGCTTAGGACGGTGTCAGTTCCAGCCAGGTTTCAAGGTGGCGGTGAAAATCGCATTCACCTGTTTCAGCAGGTCCAACTGCTTGGCGGGCGCCACCACTTCGATGACAGCCAGACACTTGGCGCTGGTGGTGACGGTGAGGAGCAGGAACTCCGGCTGAGAAAGCAGCGCGGCCTCTCCGGCGATCAGTTGCTGGGTGGCGGGCAACTCGCCAACCTTGATCTCTTCCGGCTTGCCGGCCTTGACGGACTTGTAGCCCTTCATCATCGATTGAAACTGCGCGGACTTCCATCCTTCGGCCCCCGCCAGGTTCCAACTGGAGGCTTTGGAGGGAAAGCGGAGGTGGAGGCGGATTCCTTCGGAAAGCCACCCGCTGATCTTGGACTGTTCGGCCTGCGGGCTGCTGAACATGGCGATGACATGGCGGGTGCCGCCGTTTTCGTCGTTGACAAATTCCGTCCGTTCGGCGCGCCAGGTTCTGGGCACCATGGCGGCAAACAGACCGGCGGGATCGGAGTGAGCGGTGAAGTTGGCCTTGACGAACTCAGTGAATTTCGCCTTTTGCGTTTCGGCCTCGCGCTTGGCCACCGCCTCGGCCACTTTGCTCATCGGCGCCCAGCGTCCGTCGGAGTTCTCAATCCATGCGCGCGCGTAGTTGATGGGCACGGCGAAAAACAGGCTGTTGCCCTCTTTCCAGAGGAAGGTGTTCACGCCGATGACCTGTCCGCGGCGGTTGAACAGGGGACCGCCGCTGCTGCCGGGCGAAATGGGAGCGGTGTGTTGAATCACCTTGTAGCCGCCCTGCCAGTCCCGGACCTGGCTGACGATGCCGTTGCTGACGCTGTTGGAAAAGCCCTTGGGCGCGCCCATGGCCACCAGTTCCTCGCCCAACTCCAGGCGGTCTGAGTTGCCCATGGGAACCACCGGGAGGTCGACGCCCTGCACTTTGAGGATGGCCAGATCGCGCACCTGATCGAATTCGATGACGCCGAGCACGTCGAGCTTTTCGCCGTTGGAGCGCTCGACTTTGGCGAAGTGGGCCTTGTCGATGACGTGGTAATTGGTGACCACGATGCCTTTGGGGCTGACGACGAAGCCGCTGCCCTGGCCGGCGCCATTGCCTGCCTGATCGTATGTATATATGGTTACTAACCCGGGCAGCGCGCGCTGGACGATTTCCTTTGGGGCCAGATCGGCAGGCTGGCCCTGGGCATTGAGGGTGGGCAGTAATGTGCTTAGCAGGAGCGCACGAATCAGACTGGAGCGGCGCATGAACTCAATTCCTCCTTCGCCTAAGATACCTTAGTCCTGCGTGATGACGCGCAGGCTTGCCTCCGCGGTGCCCCGAGCCGCGCGCAGCATGGAGATGAGCCCGGCCATGCGGGGGGCGTCGGGTTCAAATTCAGGGCAGGATGACGCACTGGCGCAGACCCAGTTATCCCAGTCCGGCGGCCGTTCGGTGAAGCCGATGAGCTTGAGCTGTTCGGCGCCGGCGGGCGGTGTAGCCTTGACGACGAACTCGATTGGGCGCTGCGCCGGCTGCGGTTCGCGTTCGGCGGCCGTGTGGCCCGGAAACAGCACCGAGAGCCGGCCCTTCTTGTCAATGCCCAGCAGGAGCAGATAGGCCGGCCGTTCGGTGCGGATGCGAAAGCGGACGAGTTCGCCGACTCGAAAAGTGGACCGCAGCCGGTCATATCCGGCCGAAGCAGCGGGCTCAACGTCGAGAAACACGTTGTATGTTGCGCGCCGGGCGGACCACCGTTTGAGTTGGGAGATCTGACCCAACGCGTGGATACGGGAAACAAGAAGATCGATGTCCTGGGCGGGGACGGGTTGCATCAGCACGCCGCTGACATCGTAGATCTCCCAGCGGGACCGCGTCTGGCGGAGAAGTATGTCGTACGGCCGGGACGCGATTTCGATCTCCGGCATCGCGGCCAGCCGTGCCTGTACGGCCGGATTGGAGCTTTCGATCTTCACGCGGATTCTTACATCGGCGCCCTCCGGCTCCGGGGACACGGCCGGAGCGCCGGCGCCCGCGAAGACGGACTGATCGAGACGAAAGGCGCCGGAGGAAAGTAGCTGGGGCTGGTGGGGATAGCGCTCCATGTCGCGGCGGACGAACTGGAACATCTCGTCATAGCTGATCGCGCCGTTGCGATTGGTGTCGCCGTATCCGGCCAGAGCCTTCAGAAGGCTGTCGGTCAGCGCGCCGTGCGGTCTGCCATCCACCGTCCGCCAGTTGCGCAGCAGTCGGGAATTGATGTCGATGGCAGGTTGGTTTTTCGAGGCGGCGGCAAGGGCCACCACGTTGCGATAGGGATAGGATCCGGCGGGTTCAGGTTCAGGGCCGCGGCCGGTTTCGGTTGCGGGGATTTCCACGGTGAGACCCCGCACCGGGGCCCCGGCGAGGACTCCCACACTCTTGACGGCATTCTCGGAGTAACAGGCGTCGATCACCACCAGCGCCCGTGCTTCGGCCGGCACACGGGAGAGAATCGGCCGCAGGTCGCGCCGGCCGATGATGAGGCTTCCGGCGGTGGCGGCAGGATCGGTCAAAGCGATGTCGTAGGGGGCCAGCGCGCCCGAATCGGGTCCGATAAAAGGGCTGATTTTCCGCATGTTCTGATCGAAGGCGCTCGTTCCGTGGCCGCTGAAGTAGAACAACAGATGATCACCGGCCGCGAGTTTCGCCACTGCCTTAGAGAGCGCCTGGAGGATGCCGTCGCGCGTGGCCTGGCCGTTCACCAATGAGATGATACGCTGCGCGGAGTAGCCAAAGCGGTTCAAAAGAAGTTGGCGCAGCGCATCCACATCGTGAGCCGGCCCTTCCAGATTGATTCCGGGAATGCGGTATTGGCTCACGCCGACAAGAACCGCGTACTCGGCGGCATTGAGCAGCCCGCACCCCAGCAACAAGAAAGCTAACGGCCGCATATCGCCTCCAACTCTAGCGCGCGGCCTGGCGGGTAAGGTCACCAAGCAGGTCGAACTTTCTCCACTGGTACTTCAGAAGATTGTTGGCGCTGTCGAGCAAAGCTTTCGTTTTCTCCGCGCCGATGTTGACCTCTTTGGCCTTTTCGCCTTCCTTCCGTTTGTCGTTTTTCCGGAAGATGCCGGTCAACTTACCCGTAGTTCTGCCTACCTTGTCGGATATGTCGCGTAATTTACTCCGCTCCTCGCCGGGTAACAGGGGCACCTGGTCGGGCTTGATGCACTCCCTGTCGCCCGGGCATGCGCGTCCGATCCGGCCTTTGGCGGCGACGATGTTTTCGCCCTTCACCTCCACCGCCAGGTCGAGGATTTCGTTGGCGGCGCCGGGCAACATGCCGCGGAAGCGTTTGTATCCCTCCGGGGTCTTCGCGCCGTCGTATTCTTCCACCGACATCTCGGGGACGTAGGTGCGGGCGTTGATCAGCACCAGCTTGCGGTTCACCAGCATGGCGTAAAGCTGCCGGTTCTCCCCCTCTACCAGCAGGACCTGGCTGTTGGTGTCCACTTCGCCCACGCCCGTCGGTTTCACTTCTTCGGGCTTGGGCGGGGCCGCGGTCGCCAGCAGGAAATCGCCGGAGCGTTCGCCCATGGCAAAGGGCTTCTGTACCCGTTCCAGTTTGATGGCGTGCTGTGTTACGGCCCGCTCCACATACTTCTGCAGGTCGAAGAAAGTGACGTAGCCGTCCTTGCCCGCGGCCTTGCCGCGCAGTCCTTCCAGCACATGATAAGTGAAGATGCCGTGCTTGACGTTGGAATCCTCATAGCTGAAGCCGCCGGGCATGGTGGAAAGCAGGATCGAGAACCCCTCGGCTTCCTTGAATTCGACAAAGGAGCGGGGGGAGCCGGCGGACTTTGCCTCCGGATCATTGCGGCAGGCGTCCACCAGGATCACCTTGCGCCTTGCTCCGGTTGCGCTCATCAATTCCTGCACGTCGTCGAGGGCAAGGGCCTGGCTCTCCACTTTGTCGGGCGTGACCCCGTAGGTCATCAGGTAGTTCCTGCCGGCCGGGGTCTGAAATCCGTGGCCGCTGAACGCGAAAAGCAGGGTGGTCTGGGATCTTCCCTCGAGCAATTGCTTCATTTCCTGCACCCGCTGGCGAACGTAATCCGCCGATGCGTCGGTCCCCGCGATGACGAACACCGAATAGCCCTGGCGCGCCAACTCGGCCTTTAGTTCCATGACGTCGGCCAGCGTGTAGCGAAGCGATTGGAGTCCGGAATCGCGATAGCTGGGAGCAACCAGCACCGCGGCGCGCATCTCGGTTTCGAACTCCCGCTTATAGGTGGGCGTGACGTCAACCCGGGAGAATCCCTTTGCCGTCACGGTTTTGACTTCCTTCACCGCATCGGCGGCAGGCGCTGGAGGTGCTTCGACCTTTGCGGGCACGGCGGCTGGCGCTTTTTTCGGGGTAACTTTCTTCACGGCAGGCGCCCTGGTGGCGGCCGGCTTCGGTGCATTTTTGGGCGGGGCAGGTTTCGGCGCCGTCGCCTGGCCGAACAGGACACTTGCCATCAGGAATAGGAACGTCGTTGTCTTGCTCATGTCGAAATGACCTCCGGGTCTGAAGCTTTTGGGACTCGCTCTCCACCACCCTGGGCGTAAGAGCCGGTTGCCTCTGCCCCACTTTTTTCGCGGGTAGGAAACATTATCAGTGCTGATGGCGGGAAAGAGAAGTGATGCGTCGACATCACAGTACCAATTTCATGTGAGTCACTTTGATCACATATCGGCCTGGGCAAATTCCTGACAGTGCTCGCCCAGGGGGGCATGAATGCCGAGACCCTGATTCACGTTACGGAGGATGCCGCCCGGGTTCGCGAGTACTGCGAACTCCGCCAGCGGGTGTACCACCACCATTACCCGTTCCTTCCTGCGCACTTTGGAGACTGGGAGCCGATCGACGATCTGTCACACATCGTCGTGGTCAACCGCGGAGGCCGGGTGATTGCCGGCGCGCGGCTTACGATCTCCACGCCCGATTCTCCGCTGCGGCTGCCGATGGAGGAGGGCGGATTCCGGCTCAGCCGCGAACTGCCGGAGTATCGCCTGCACAGCCGTTCCTACGCGGAAATTTCCCGCGTGGCGGTCGACCCCGGCACGGCGGACGGAGGGGCGGTGAACCTTGAGCTTGCACGAATGCTGTGCCGCACGGCGGCGGGGCAGGGCGTGGATCTGCTGTTTGCGATCTGCCCGCGCGGGCAGCTTCGCATCAACCGGCGCAACGCCGCGGCTTTGGGTGTGGCCTTCCGCTTCTTCCCGGCCGTGAAGGCGCCCGGGGACTACGGTGTCGCCAAGACGCTGTGCGTCTACACGGGCGCGATGGGAGTGAGGTGAGGGGCGATGCCAGTACTATTTTTCGCCGCCTTCTGTTTCGCCAGCTTCGGGTGGGCGATGGCCGGTCACTTCCGGCCATCGGGCCGGCCGCCTGGCATCACCTTTGTTACCGCGGCGCTGGGCGCCATCTTCACGGGGCAACACCTGTGGGCACTCTATCAGGGGCCGGTGCGTCTGCCGGGGTCTGGAACGCTGCTTTACTGCGCCAGTGCGGTGTTGTTCTGGTGGGCCATCCGCGTCACCCGGGGGCGGGGATTCGGCGTGATTCACCAGGCGCACTGTCCGCAAAGTATTGTCGCCGCCGGGCCGTACCGGATGATCCGGCATCCGTTCTATGCGTCCTACCTGCTGGCCTGGATCGCGGGATTCGTGGCTACGGCGTCGCCGGCGCTGGCGCTGGCCGCGCCGCTGATGGGCGCCTTGTACCTGCATGCCGCATTGCGGGAGGAAAAAGAGTTCGGTGGTGGCGCGCTGGCCGCGGACTACCGTTCCTACATGCGGGCCACCGGACGGTTTCTGCCGGCGCTGTGGCCACGCCGTTAGTAGCGGACCACGCCCACGCGGCTGAGCAACGATTCAAATCCGGGGTGTCCATGCAGGTGGCGGAAGAAGGGATAGGCGTGGTACCAGGCCACCAGAGGCTCCCGTTCCTCGGCGCTTTCCTCCAGAAAGCGAACCGCGTTGTCGAGGTTGCCGGCGCCGAGCCAACAGGCGCCGATCTGGCTGGGCGGCACGTACTTGCCCGCGCGGCGGATGGTGCTGAGCCAACTGATCCGTCTTCGGGCCACTTGCGGGGCGCCGCTGCGGCCGGCGAACAAAGCGCGAAGCCCCCAGGTGACGGGGCGTTCGTGGATGCGCAGGGGCGATTGATCCAACGCCTGGACGGCGCCGGCCGGATCGTCCTGAGCCTCGCGCAGGATCGCCAGGTTCAAGTAGTGCTGATAGTAGTGAGGCGCGGCCTGAATGGCGCTGTGAATGGTGTCGGCCGCGGCCGCGTAGTCGCGGCTGAGAATCAGCATCATGGCCACGTCGCCCAGGTAGCTGGGATTGCTGAATCCGAAGTGCTCCACGGTTTTTCGCAGATTCATGGCCGCCTCCCAGGGCCGGCCTCTTCCCACCAGGAACGAGGTGTACCAGGGATGGGTGGAGGATTCCGATGAGCTTGCCTCCAGTGCCTTGCCGTAGGAGATCTCCGCGCCGGACCAGTCCCAATCGAGCGCCTGGCGCACGATTCCCTGTACAAGCCAGGCCTGCCAGGCGGGCGCGGCATGATCGAGAGCGCGTTCCACATGACGGCGGGCATCTTCCAGGCTTGGACGGGGACGCCAGCCGTGAATAGCGCGGGAAGCCAGCGCTTCGGCCTTCAAGGCCAGGGCCAGGGAGAGGTTGGGCGCTTCAGCAAGGACCGAATCCAGATGTGTGATGGCGGTGCCGTAGCCTGACACGCTGCGCGCTTCCATGGCGACACGGGCGCTCCAGAGCTTGCCCGCGGCTGAGGGCGAGAGGCGGGCCTGGCGGGAAAAGCGCGGCACGTAGGTTCCCTTGGGCAATTCGATGACGGTCTCGTCGCCGCGCCCGGCGCCGGCGTAATAGGCCAGCAGGCTTTCGCGCAGATTCGCCGCCGTGGTTCTGACGATCGAGTCAGCCCGCGGATCAAATTCCACCAGGTCCCGGCCGAAGACGTCGGCGGCGATCGTTTTCTGATTCAGGTCAGCTTCGCGGCCAGCCAGGGTTTCTTCCACCACGTGGACGAGCAGCCGCAACTCGCCGGGCGCCAAGCCGCCCTGGCGGCGGATCTGCTCCAGCGCGTACGTAACTTCATACACTTCCGGTTTCGGCATGGCAGAGGTTAACGGGGGCATTATCCCCCAGATCGCGGTCCGGTGTCCTGATTGGGGGATTTCGCCCTTATACTGTGGACTACCGTTCGTCACAACGGCCGCTGAAAGGTAACACTTGTGAGGCCAGTACTGTCTCGCGAAAGCGCACCCGAGTTGAACATGCCAGGCTCTTTCCCGCCGGTGTCCGAGGACCTCTGCCGCGAATTTCTGGATCGCGTCGTTTCCTCCGCCACGTTTTCCCGCGCCGACCAACTGCGGCGGCTGCTGCAGTGGCTGGGGGAGGCTTCCCTGCAGAACAACTCGCAGCCGCCCGGTGAGAAGGAGATCGCCGAACGGGTGCTGAACCGCCCGGATTTCGATCCGCAGGCCGATTCCCTGGTGCGCAAGGAAATGAGCCGGCTGCGGGAGAAACTGACCAGGTATTACCTCACCGAGGGCGCGCGCGATGAGCTTCGTATCAACTGCAGCGGCGGTTACCTGCTGCGCTTTGAACCGATGATGCCGCGGCCGCGCAAGACGCGGGTGGAGCGGCCATGCCTGCTGGTCCTTCCGCTGCGCTCTGAGCAGACGCTGGCCGCGGCGGCGGATTCCCTGCTGGACGAGATGCTGGTGAAGCTGGGCCAGCACCACCGAATTGAACTGGTGGCGCCAACCACCTCCCGCAGTTATGCCGGCCGCAAGGGTGACGTGCGGGAGTTCGCCACCGAATGCGGCGCCGATTACGTGGTGGAGGGAACGCTGCAGCGCCGCGGGGAGCGCATGGAATTGACGCTTTGGCTGGTGGACGGCCACACTGGCCGCACACGGCAGCCCGCCAGAGTGCATGGTCACGGGCAGGATGAGGTGGCGGTGGCCGGGGCTGTGTGGCTGGCCGAGCAGATCTCGCCGCGGGCGGACCTTCACCTGATTCCCTAGCGGGCGGGCTACACTCATAGGAGTCCCTCCTATGGACCAGACTGAATCCCACCAACATCCCCACGCCGCTGGATATGCCGCGCTCACGCTGGGCGCGCTCGGCGTGGTTTTCGGAGACATCGGTACCAGCCCTCTCTACACATTGAAGGAATGCCTGCACGCGGCCGGCGGAGTGAAGGCAACCCACCACGATCTGTTCGGCATCCTGTCGCTGATCTTCTGGTCGCTGACCATGGTGGTTACTGTCAAGTACCTGATCTTTATCATGCGGGCGGATAACAAGGGCGAAGGCGGAATCTTTGCGTTGCTTGCGTTAGTGCCTAGCGAACTGCGTACGTCGACGCACGGGCGGATCCGTCCGCTGGCGGTGCTGGCGATCATCGGCGCGGCGTTGTTGTACGGGGACGGTATCATCACTCCGGCGATCTCGGTGCTGGGCGCGGTGGAAGGTCTTTCGGTGGCTGACCCCAGCCTTTCTTCGAAGGTGGTTCCCATCGCGGTGGTGATTCTGGTTGGCCTGTTTTCAATACAAAGCCGCGGCACGGGTACGGTTGGAAATCTGTTCGGGCCTGTGATGCTGGTATGGTTCGCCACGCTGGCGGCCCTGGGACTGTGGAACATTACACATCATCCGCAGATCCTGCAGGCGCTGTCTCCGCACTATGGCGTGGAGTATCTGGGCCATCACGGATGGCAGAGCACGCACATCCTGGCTTCGGTGGTGCTGGCGGTGACCGGAGGCGAGGCGCTTTACGCCGACATGGGGCATTTCGGGATCCGGCCCATCCGTAGCGCATGGCTCTATTGCGTGATGCCCGCGCTGGTGATCAACTACTTCGGACAGGGCGCGTTGGTGTTGGCGAATCCGCAGGCGGCGCTCAGCCCGTTTTTCGCACAGGTGCCCACGGGAGTGCCAACGTACCTTCTGGTGGGCCTGTCGAGCGCGGCGGCGGTGATCGCGTCGCAGGCTCTCATCTCCGGAGCGTTCTCACTGACGCGGCAGGCCACGCTGCTGGGGTACTTCCCGCGGCTCACGGTGCGGCACACGGCGCATCATACCGAAGGGCAGATCTACATTCCGCAGATCAATGCGATGCTTGCCGTTGGATGCGTGCTGCTGGTCCTGACGTTCCGCACCTCGTCGAACCTGGCGGCAGCGTACGGCATTGCGGTGACGGGAACGATGGCCATCACGTCGATGATGTACTACCTGGTGGTTCGCGGCACGTGGAAGTGGTCATTGCCGCGGGCCCTGGCGTTGCTCGTGCTGTTTCTGACTTTCGACTTCGCCTTCCTGTTCTCCAACCTGTCGAAATTTATGGACGGTGGTTATGTGCCGGTGCTTGTGGGTGCGGCATTCGTGGTGGTGATGGTGATCTGGGCCCGCGGCCGGTCACTGGTGGCCATCCGTTATTCGGTGCGCTATCCATCGACGGAGTTCGCGCAGGGGATCATCGATGAGCGGCTGGCGGCGCGGGTGCCGGGTACGGCGGTGTTCATGTCGTCGAATCCGGGTTCGATTCCCCACATACTGGTGCGTTACGTGGAGCGGTCCCGGTCACTGCATGAGAACGTGATTCTGCTTCATGTCGCCATCACTCCGAACCCGGTTGAGCAGGTGGCGAACCGCTATGAAGTGGGCCGTGAGCCCAACGGCTTCCACCGCATACTGATCCGATATGGCTTCATGGAGAACCCGGAAGTGCCGGCCGTGCTGGAGGAGGCCTGCCGCAAGCATGGGATCCCGTTTGAGCCCGGCGAGACCACTTACTATCTGGGACGGGAGAGCTTTGTGGCCTCCAGTCGCGGGCGCATGGGCGAATATGCTGAATCCACGTTCGCTTTCCTGCAGCGCAACTCGGTGCCGGCGGACCGCTACTTCGGCCTGCCGCACCGCCAGGTAGTGGAGATCGGCACGCAGATGGATCTGTAGTTCAGCGCTGATAGACGGTGAGGTTCTGCTTCGTTGTTCCGCGCCACTGTTCGATGGGCGGCGCGCCGGCTTTTTTGAACCATGCGTCCATGTCGCGGTCGAGCGCGGCGATTTGGCGTGCGTGGGCCGGATCGCCGATGAGATTATTTTTCTCGCCGGGATCGCGTTCCAGATCGTAGAACTCGCTGGGCCATTCCCTGGTGCGGCGGACCAGTTTCAGGTTCTCCGTGCGGACACCGCGCACGAAGGAGTATTCGAAGTAGAGCCGGTTCTGCCAACGCGGCGATTGGCCACGCAGGAGGCCCGCATAGCTGCGGCCGGGACGCAGCGGATCGGCGGGGGCCTTGATGCCGAGGTGGTCCATCAGAGTAGGGAAGTAGTCATAGGATGAGACCATCTGGCGGAGTTGGGCGGGCTTGATGCGGCCGGGATGATTCCAGATGAGCGGCACGCGGATGGATTCATCGTACATATTGAAAGGCCATGTGCCGTTGCCTTTGCCCCACACGCCATGATGGCCGGCGTTCCAGCCCTGGTCGGCGGTGAAGACCACCGAGGTATCGCCGCGAAGCCCGAGTTCATCGAGCTTGCGCAACACGCGGCCGACGTTGGCGTCGACGCCCGAAATGAGCGCCGAATAGCTGTGCATGCTCTTGCGGTTTCCATGGTGCGCGCCGAGGCCGGGATTCTGCCAGGCGTGCTTCGGCGTGTCCGGAAAACAGCCGAAATTCGCCTCGTTGTAATGTTTGCGATACGCCTCGGGCTGGAAATCGAAGGGCGTGTGCGGCGCGTAGAAGGGCACAAGCAGATAGAACGGCTGCCTGCCGCGGGACTGCTCAAGAAACTCGAGGGCGCAATCGCCGACGGAGTCCGTCTTAAACTCGCTCAGCTTTGTGCGCGTGCCATTGCGGACGAATTCGACGTTACGGTAGGGGCCGCCTCCGCCGGGCACGGTAGCCCAATAACTGAAGCCGTATTGCGCCTTGTCGTCTTCGCCCATGTGCCACTTGCCGCACATTCCCAGGGTGTAGCCATTGCGGGCAAGGATGGTGGAGTAAGGGGTGTGGCCTTCCAGCCAGCGGCGTGTGTTCTTTTCGAAGCTGTCTTCCGGACGCAGCCAGTCCTGCACGCCATGCACCGATGGAATGCGGCCGGTGATCCAGGTCATGCGGCTGGGCGAGCAGACGGGAGTGCAGGCGAAGGCGCGATCGAAGCGGATGCCAGTGCGCGCAAGTTCGTCGATGTTGGGCGTATGCATCCCGGCGCAGCCGTAGGCGCCGGTGGCCCACGCGCCGTGGTCATCGGTCATGAACATGACGACGTTGGGCCGTTTTTCGGCTGCCTTTGAAGCGGTTTGCAGAAACGGCGCGGCGGTCATCGACAGGAAGTTTCGGCGATTCATCTCTTGCATCCTACACCTGGAGCAGCCAGCAATCCACCGGCTTGCCCTTGATTCTTTGAAGCGCGAGCGCGTACCAGGCGATCTGCGCGCGGTAGTCATCAAGGCGCGCGGCGAGGTCCGCATCGCTCTTGAAATCAATTACGACCCAATGGTCCGATTCTTCGAAGGCAAGGTCGATCACTCCCTCGATGACGCGGTTGTGTTCGAGTTGCAGCAGCACGGGGTACTCGCGGTGGCAGCGGGAGGCGGCGCGGGCGCGGTCGAGCAGGGGATGGCGCAGGGCGAGTCCGGCGGCGCGCGCGGCGGCTTCCACTTCGTCTCTGGGCGATGCGAGAATGCGGCCTTCGAGTTTCGCGATGGATTCGATTTCGGGGAGGCCGGCTTCGAGCGAGACGTCGCGCAGGATGTTATGCAGCAGGGCTCCGAAACGTTTGCCGGAGGGGCGGCCGGGGTGGCGCGGCGTGGAATCGACGCGGATCCGGCAAGAGAAGCCGGCGGGCGGCTGTTCGGCTTCGGTGGCGGTGGTGAGTTCGAGCGATGGCCTGGCGCCACCGGCCAGCAGCGCCGACCGGGCGGTGAGCCATTCGTCGTGTTCGCGCAGGCCTTCGGAAACGGCGGTGGCATCGTCGGCAAGGATCTCTTCCTGGCGCCGCCCGAAGTGTTCCTCGGTGCCTGGTGGAAGGATGGCCGGGTCCCACCACACCACGTCGTGGCCGCCGGTGCGCGCGCTGTGCAAGCCGGGACGGACGCTGGTTTCATCGCCGTATTCGGGCGGCCTGTCGATGAGGGAAGCGGGGCCGAAGGCGGGGCAACCTGGCGCCTCCCGCGATTGGCGCTGGTGCATCATTGGCGGATAGACGGCTTTGTTCAGCGGCTCAAGCCAGCCTTCGCGTTCCTCGTCGCCGACCACGGGCACCACCAGCAGATCGCGGGCGCGCGTGGCGGCGACATAGGCGACGCGCACACCCTCGGCCCTTTCGCGGCGGCGTTCCACCACCTCATTGTCGATCAGCTCTTTCGGCAGACAGTTGAGGAGGCGCATGGCGCAGAGGCCGCGCGCGGCGTCCACATGGCGATCGGGATTTTCGTGAGAGAGGTTGGCCGTCATGTCGGCGAGGATGACGACGGGGAATTCCAGGCCCTTGGCCGTGTGGACGGTCATCATGCGCACCCCTTCGGCGCCTTCTTCGAGGACGGGCGCCTCGGCCGATTCGGCGCGTTCGGCCTGCGCGGTGAGATCCTCCACGAATCCGCGGAAGGAGATGCCGCCGCCCATTTCAAACTGCCTGGCCATGTCGATGACGCGGCGCACGTTGGCCAGCGCCTGGTGGCCGGCCGGGCGCAGTGCGAAGGCGGCCCAGGCCCGCGTGGATTCCGCCAGCAGGTAAACGGTTTCGGCGATGGGGCGCCTGTTGCGGTTGAGGTGCAGATCGCGCAGCAGGCCAAGGGCGGCAGCGACCGGGCCAAGCGGGTCAGCAAGGCCGGCGGGCGGCGGTTGAAACGGATGCAGACGTCCGATTTCGTGCCGGTAGCGCAGCAACTTGGCATCGTGGATGGCGAACAGGCCGCCGCGCAGGGTGGCGTAGACCGCCAGTTCGTCCTCCGGCCACTCAACGGCGGTGAGCGCGGCGCGCAGCGTGTCGATCTCCTCGCGCGAGTGGAAGGACTTTGATCCCACCAGCAGATGCTCAATGCCGCGATCCTCCAGGGCGCGCACATAGTCGCGCGTGAGGTCCTGGCCGAAGTTGGTGAAGCGGCGGAACAGGATGCAGATGTCACGGGCCTGGATGGGGGAGCCGTGGATTTTCCAGCCGCTCTGGTTGAGCAGCCAGTCCACGAAGCCGACAATCGCGCCGGGCAGGCATTCATTGATGGCGGCTTTGCTGATGTTGCGGAAGCCGTAGGGCCGCGGGGCGGGAAGCGCGACGACGGCAGGCTGGCCGGGGGTGTCGGGGCGATGCTCTTCAAGCGCGACATAATCGGCCTGGGCCGCGCCGCGGTCTCCGTTCATCTCGTCGTGGAACGCTGCATTGACGCATCGTTGAATGGTGCGGACCGAACGGAAACTTTTGGAAAGCTGCACCACGGTAACGCCGCGGGCTTCCAGCTTTTCCTTCAGCGTCTGATAAAGATGCACGTCGGCGCGGCGGAACTTGTAGATGGACTGCTTGGGATCGCCGACGACGAAGAGTTTGCCGGGAACCGGCGTGACGCGGAGCCAGTTGTCTTCCGAGGCGTCGTCTGAGGAAAGCAGCAGCAGGATTTCGGCCTGCAGCGGATCGGTATCCTGAAACTCATCGATGAACAGGCGGGCGAACTTGCGCTGCAGGTAGTTGCGGACTTCGCGATTGTCGCGGACCAGGTTGCGCACCAGCAGCAAAAGATCGAGGAAGTCGAGCTTGCCGGCGCGGCGCTTTGCATCGTCGTAGAGCCCGATGAGTTCCCACATCTCGCCGCGGAGCTGCGAGGCGAGATCGGCTTCGGCGGCGCGGCGGAAGTTGCCGATGCATTCGTGGATGGCCTGGTTGGGCACACGCCTGACCCGCTCTATCCGCTTCCAGTTGCGATGGAGGCGAAGCAGGTGAGCTTCCAGCATGTCGTAGTCGCGCGGGGCGCGCTCAATCCATGGCAGCATGTCGCGCACGGGCTCCACCACGCCCGGCTGGAAGCGCTTCAAGTCGAGTTCCTGGATGGCTTCGCACAGTTGATCGATCACTTCTTCGCGGGCCATGGGCATACGTTCCCAGGGTTCGGGAAAGTCCCGCCATTCGATGAGTTGCCAGCCGGCGTTCTGCAGTTGTTCAAAGGGCGTGTAGTCGATGTCGCGTTCCTCGCGGGCGGCGAGGCGGGCAAGAGCGCGGCGCACGCCCGGGGAGTCTTCGTTGAGCTTGCCTTCCAGCCAGCGCCGGAAGACCTGGCCATAGAGGCGGCGCGCTTCGACGTCGGTGAGTTCCTGGAAGCCGGGATCGACACAGGCTTCCACGGGCCGTTCGCGAAGGATCTGCGCGCAGAAGGAGTGGATGGTGCCGATGGAGGCTTCCTCCAGGCGGGCGAGGGCTTCCTCCAGGTAAGTGGCTTCGGTACCGGTGGCATCGGCGCGCGCGCGGTCCAGGCCCTGGCGCAGCCGCAGCTTCAGTTCGCCGGCGGCTTTGTTGGTGAAGGTGACGGCGACAATACGGTCAATGGTGGTCAGTCCCTGGCGCAGCGTGGCGAGGATGCGGCCCACCAGTTCGGTGGTCTTGCCGGTGCCGGCGGCGGCCTCCACCAGCAGGCTTTCGGATAACGATGTCCGAATGCGGTGGCGGGCGTTTTGATCGGCTGAGGTGGCGGCGCCGGGCGTCATGGCATTGACCTCAACTTCACCAGGTGGGCCAACGCCGGTTTGCGCTTCTTCACGCGCTCCTCCTCGCGCGGGCCGCAGACGATGCGGTAATCGCAATACTTGCAGGCATCGGGCTGTGGCGCGGCGGGCAGTTGGGCATGCCTGATGGACTCGTCGATGATCCTGAGCGCGGTGCTCAAGTCGCGGCGGGCGTCTTCGTTGACCGGCACTTCCACGTGCGTGAAGGCGCCGCGCTGGGTGCAGAAATAGAGGCGGCTGAGCTTGACGGGCTGTTCCAGCAGGAATTCGGCGGCCAGGGCGTAGAGCAGCGGTTGCAGCACGGCGCCGCCTCCCACGCGATGGGGCGTTTTTGTGGGCGCGCGTCCGGTCTTGTGATCGGTGATGCGAAGGAAGCCACTTTCCTTGTGGCGTTCCACCCAATCCATCGAACCTTTGAGCAGGATGCCGTCGAGAACGGGGACATGTTCACGGGTGCTGGCGGCGTCGCGGCCTTCGGCATCGTTCAGCCCGAAGGCGTACTCGGCGTGCAGCAACTCCCATCCGGCGGTGTCGGACGCATAGCGGCGGAGCCAGCCATTCAGGTCGGCGCGCAGGTCTTCCACTTCGCCTCGCCACACGCGGGGGATGGCGGGGGCAAGGTCATCTTCATAGCGCGCGGCCACGCTGTCCAACACGCGGCTGGCGGTGGCGAACAGGTCACCGGTGGGGTTGCGAAGGTGCGGCGCGAGTTCGAACAGCACTGAATGGAAAAGAGCGCCGCGGGTGAGCGGATCCATTTCTTCCAGCGCAACCGGCTCTTCGCGCGGACGCAGCTTATGAATGCCGTGCAGCGCGAAGCGGTAGGGGCAGGCGGCGTAGTGTTGCAGGGTGGAAGGCGAATAGGGGCGCTGGCGCAGGGTGTATCCGGCCAATATCGCCCGTGTGTCCTCCCCATCGCCCATCAGGCCGTCAGCCGTGGACCACTTACGTTCCCAGCGCAGGCGCCGGTGGCGCAGTGACCGGCCCACGTGCGCGTTGAGGTGCATGAGGTAGCGTCCCTTGCCGCGCGACTGTCCGGGCGGGGCGGCAAAGGCGGCCTGTAGCGTGGCGAGATCAAACTCCAGTGAATCGACGGCGTGCCGTTTGTCGGAAGGCGCGGGCCAGCCGAGGCGGGTCATGGCGCCGGTGGCGGCGCGGCGTTCGAACTCGCGCAACTCGGGCAGGCGTCCTTCGGCGGCGCGCACCACTTCCATGGCGTAGAAAGAAGGCACGCGCGGGCGGCCCTGGGCGACGTCCATGCGCGGATAGGAGACCACAAGGCTTTCGCGGGCAGCGGCCGCGGCGATGCGAAGCCGCAGGCGTTCTTCGGCGACGCGCGTCTCACGGCGGGGCAGGCGCTGTTCGAGCTGCACGCGGTAGGTATCCAGGAGTAACGGATCTTCGAATGCTTTTCTCGGAAAAATTCCTTCGGCCAGACCGGGCAGGTAGACGGTGTGGAAGGATTGGCCGCGCGCTTCCCCGATGGAGCCGATCCAGACCTGGCCGTAGCGGCGGCGGTCCGGGGCGCGGCGCAGGAATCGCAGCCGTTCACTTAGCACCAGGAAAACTTCGTCAAGGCCGATGGGCCCCACTTCCGCCATGGGCCACAGCTCATTCAGCGCCATCAACACCGAGCCGGGACGGCGCAGCGTCGATTGGGCGAGCGCGGTGAGTTGTTCCAGCCATTCGCCCCACGGCGCGATGACGGGAAGCGAATCGAGCCTGTCGATGACGGGCAGGGCAAGGCGCTGCAGGTTTCCCAGCAGTTCGATCTGGCGGCCGATCCAGGCGCGATGGCTTTCGTCGTCCTCTTCGGCGTGATCGAGCTTGAGGCGGAGTTCGGCTTCGAGCCCGGCCAGGCGGCGCTGCCAGCGCGATTTGCCGCCCACCACCGATGCGTCGACGATGAGCTTTTCCCAGGCCGAGGGCGTGGCGGGCGCGGGATCGGTGTCGGGCGCTTCCGCGGTTTCCTCCAGCAGTTCGCCGGGGTTGAGCAGTTCGTCTTCCGTGCCGGTCCAGACGTGGCCGGCGCCGGCGGCCATGGCGCGCGGCTGGTCGATGGCGGGAGTCTGGCCCAGCGACAGGTATTCGGCAAAGCGCGAGGCGGTGTAGTTTTCCGACGCGCAGGCGAGCAGGGCGAGGAAGGCGCGGCCAGCCGGATCGGGGCGCACGCTGCCGTGGGTGAAGTAGTAGGGAACGCCGGCGCGGTTCAGCGCCTCTTCAAGCAGCGGCTGGTAACGTTCCACGCCGCGGAGAAGGATGGCCTGTTGATCGAAGGGGACGCCGGCGGTTGCCCGGGCGTGGATGCGGCGGGCGATTTCGATACACTCCAGACCTTCGCCGGCGGCGGAAAAGAAGTCGAGCGATTCATCGGTGGTGGCGGTGGGCACCTCGCCCGCGAACAGATATTGACGCAGGCGATGGAGCGCATGGTCGCCAACGGGGTGGTGCGGCCGCGTGGTGTGGACCTTCAGCCGGCGCGCGGTTTCCTCATCGCCCGTAATGAGGAACAGGGCGGCGTGCGGCGCTTTTTCCGTGATGGCGTCGATCAGCGCGGCGGCGGCCTGCGAGGTGACCGGCAGATCAAGAAGCAGCGTAGGCAGGCCGGTGAGCCGATGCGAGGAGCGCTGCACGGTGAGCGTGGCGAGGCGGAGGATTTCGGCGAGATCGGCGAGGCGGCTTTCAAGCAGCATGCCCTGATAAAGATCGAGCAGCGCGGCGAGATCGGCGCCAGGCTCTCCGGTGGCGGCGAGGGCGTCCTTATCGGCCCGCTCCAGCCGCAGTTCACTTAGCGTGCGGGCCAGTGCGCGGGCAAAGCCGGGGCTGGAGGCCACCGGTTGGAAATATCGCATGCCCTGGCGGGAGAGGGTGTGGACGGCGCGGGCGGCCAGCGCTTCCAGGCCGAAGTGATTGACCGGAGCGAGGCCACGTTCGGCCATGGGCGCCGCGGCGAGCGTGGCGGCGAGTTGATGGAGCGTAAAACGGTGTACGCCGGCGAGGCTGGGGCAGTGGAGGCGGACGAGGTCGTCAGCGGCGGTGCGGGTGGGGGCGATGAGCAGGAGTTCGGATTGGGCGGCGTGGGTGCGGAGGAAGGAGGCGGCTTCGGTGAGAAGCGTGTGGTAGTCGCGGGCGGTTTGGAGTGGGGGCAGGGCCAAGTAAAAGGATCGCATGGCGGGAGGCGCGGGGCGGCCGTTATGGCTGATTCGGGGCTGGCCGGAAAAGGGAATAAACTCAAGTGATGTCCTTGGCCACCCGAAAGCCCAGAAAGTCGCAACGGTACGTTCGGCTCGGCGACCAGTAACGGAAGGACGAGCGCGCGCTACGCCGGTCCGGATTCGCCATAGAACTCGGCGAACATAGCGGCGTGATGTTTCCACTTGGGCCAGTAGGGTGGGACGGGCAGCTTTTCATCGCCGTCGCATTCGGCGAAATAGGCTTCGCAGGTTTTGCGCGTGGGACGTTGAGGTGGGCTGAAAGGCCGTCACGGAACCGGCGCGCGTCGTCGAATTCGCTCTTCATGCCCCATTCGGCAATGTCTCCGGAGACGATGATCGCTTGTGGGACTACGCCGTGTTCTTCGTTAAGCCCATCCAGATCGAGCTTCAGCCGCGCCAGGAGTGTGTCGTACTTTCCGTCTTCGGCTGTGACGCCGAGGTTGCCGAAGCGGTGGTTGCGTCCGAATTGGGTATCAGAGAGATGAAGCAGAGTAACTGAGCCGGGCTGAGAAGGCATGTTTGGCTTATCATAACAAGGGAGAAACCGGGGGGAGCCGTGCGCCGGGTGTGGGTGCCCGCCATTTGACAACATATGGACTGCAGATCATACTGCCAACATGCGTTGGGTGGTAGAGATCGGTCACGAATTCGAGCCCGACTTCCGATCGCTGCCGAAAGATGTGCAAACCGAAATCCTGGCGTTGGCGCTTGCTTCAACAACTCGGGCCGCAATTGGGTAGGCCGCGCGTCGGCACACTCAAGGACTCACGTCACGCCAACATGAAGGAACTGAGGTTCAGCGCGGCGGGTGGCGAATGGAGAGTCGCATTCGTCTTCGACACGCGCCGCCGAGCGATCCTCCTGGTGGCGGGAGACAAATCCGGCGGGAGCCAAAGGCGTTTCTACCGCGACCTCATTCGCAAAGCAGACGAGCGCTTCGATGCGCATCTCAGACGCATTAAGAAAGGACGTGATGATGCTGACGAACGTGAATGAGATCATTAGGAAACTCGGCCCCGCGCAACGCAGGAAGGTTGAAGCCCGCGCTGCCGAACTGCTGGCAGAAGAGATGACGTTGCGTGAATTGCGTCAGGCACGCAAGCTCACTCAGGTCAAGGTGGCAAAGAAACTCGGCATCACGCAGGACAGCGTCTCCCGCCTGGAAAAGCGGAGCGACTTACTGCTTTCGACGCTCCGGAAAACCGTGGAAGCGATGGGCGGGAGCCTGTCTCTTGTCGCGAAATTCCCTGATCGCGCGCCGGTTGTATTGACTGGAATTGCGGAAGGTGATCCATCTCCCACG
>JANRLE010000224.1:0-66997 GCA_033762895.1 Bryobacteraceae bacterium
CCTAAAACCGCAGCGTCAGCCCAATCTGATACTGCCGCTGATCCTGCTCCGCCCCGTTGATCTGCCCAAACTGCGGCGACTGCGCATTCCCGTTCGGATTGCTGTAATGCGGCGTGTTGCTGAAGTTGAAGCTCTCCACCCTCAGTGCCAGCGACATCCCCTCCCGCACCCGGAACTCCCGGTGCAGCGCCGCATCCAGGTTCACTACTCCCGGACCCTGAATGATATTCCGGCCCGCGTTCCCCAGCGTATTCTGCGCCGGCGTCGTGAACGAACTCCGGTCAAAGAACTGCTGCCCGGGTCCCGCCCCGCCCAGGTACCGCAACGGCGCCACGAAATTCGGCCGGTCCGCGTTCCCCGGAGCGTTCACCACCCCCGACACCGACGGCGAAAACCAGCTCCCCGTCATCATGCTCAGCAACCCCTGTAATTGCCATCCGCCCGCAATCCACATCGCCGGACCGCTCTGCGCCCACTTCTTACCTTTCCCGAACGGCAGGTCCCACATGTAGCTCTGCGTGAATACATGCGTCCGGTTATCGCTCATCCGTCCTTTGTTCAGCGCCACATTCATCGGAATCGCAATGCCGCCATCGTCCTCTGTGAAGTTCAACCCCTTGCTGAACGTATACGCCGTTGTCAGGAACAGTCCGTCTCCCACCCTCCTGTCTAACTTCAATTGCAGCGAGTTATACCATGTGTTGGTCCCGATCGGACCACCCGTATCCGTCGCCCGCCGGAACTGCTGGAACAGCGGACGTCCATTGTTCCCCGATCCGGGTACCAGCGACGCATTGTAGTTATATCCCGACTGGTTATTCACGCCTCGGTTGCCTACGTACGCCGCGTCCAGCGATAACTTCCACGGCAGCGCCCGCTGAATGGCGAAATTCCAGCTCTGAACATACGGGCTCGCCAGATCCCGCGGCGTGAAGTTGTAACTGTTCGGCAGTGGCGCGTTCTCAATCACCCCGTTCGTCGGAATCACGAACGGCGCGAACGCCGGAAACCCCGTCGTCATCGTCACCGCCGACGGCGTGAACGCGTTCGCCCCCGGGAATCCGTTGTTCTGCAGAATCGGGAAATTCGTCTGACCCATTCGCCGCGGATAGTAGCTGATCCCATACCCCGTCCGCACCACCGTCTGCTCGTTCATCCGGTAGGCGATCCCCAGCCTCGGCCCCCAGTTCATGTTCGCTTCCGCGATGTTGATCGGAATCGACCCCAGCCCAGCCAACTCAAGTGTGTTGTTGAACCGGTTGTAGTTTGAAAATCCCCCCGCAAACCGCGGACGGCTTCCACGCTCCCGCTCCAGCCGCAGCCCGAAATCCAGAGTCAGCTTCGAAGATACCTGCCACTTGTCCTGGAAGTAGAAGTTGTAAGTGAACTCGCGTCGCGCCGGAAACACAAACGGCAGATCCCGCCCGCTTATGTTCGGTACATCCAGAAGAAATGCCGCGAAGGAGTTGGAAAAATTCCGCCGCGTATCCCCGGCATCGCCGGTCTGTCCTGGTTGGTAGTCGAACCGCCCACGCGGGTTGAACGTCTGCGTCTGCAATAAGTCGTTCCGCTCCCGCCGCAAGTCCACTCCGAATCGCACGATGTGCTTCGTAAACGTCTTCGAGAAGTTATTCACCAGCCCGAAACTCGTCACGCTCCGCGCCCACGGCAAACTCGGCGAAAATCCCACCAGCGGCGACGAATACCCGTTCACCCGGATTTCTGTCAACCCGCTCGTCCACTCGTCCAGGTTCACCCCGCGGATCCCGATCTCCTCGGACGTCTTCCGTCCCTGGTCCGAATTAATTGCGTCGTTCCGGTTCCTTACCACTCCCAACCGCGACTCCCACACAAACGTCGGATTTAACACCTTTGAATATGTCAGCCCGGCGCTCTGGGTCCGCGCCGGTCCGCTGCCCGCGAAGCCCCCGTTCCGGAATCCACCATAAATCCCGCCCTCGCCAAACAGCCCCGGATCATCCACCACCGCCTTCTGCAGGCTGTATCGTACCGCAAGCCGGTCATTGTCCCCAATCACCCAGTCCACCTTCGAATCCGTCTGGTCCAGCGTCTTGATCCGCACGCTGTTCTGGGAATAATTGATCTGTCCCTCATTCGCAGGTAGATTCGGATTCGGCAGGAATCCCAGAATCCGCCGCGCGATCGGGCTGATCCGGCTCTGCGGAAGCACCCCTCCAGCGAACGCCGTACGCCCCCGCCCTGTCGCATCGCCCGTCAGTGGATCGTAGATCGCTACTCCGCCCCCGCCCAGATCCCCCGTCCGGAAAGTCGTGCTCGGTAGCGTTCCCCGGTTCACTTGCCCCAAATGATCCCGGCTCCCCTGGTAGTCCGCAAAAAAGAACAGCTTGTCACGAATGATCCGCCCGCCCAGCGTTCCGCCAAACTGGTTGTACACCGTCGGAGCCTTCGTGATCGCAAATGTGTTTCTTGCCTGGATATTCTCGTTCCGGTGAAAGTGGAACAGGCTCCCGTGAAATCCGTTGCTCCCACTGCGAAGCGTCACGTTCGTCACCGCGCCGCCCGCATTCCCAAACTCCGGATCGAAATTCGAAGTCGATACGTCCACCGTCTGGATCGCCTCGGCCGGCGGCACTAGCGCCGTCAGGTTCCCGTTGTCGATCTTGTTCTCAATCCCCTCAATCTGGAAATTGTTGAACTGCCGCCCTTGCCCGTTCACCCGCACTGACAGCGAATCATGCGAATTGTAGAACTCCGAGTGTGGCCGGAACGGACGCCCAACCCCGGGCACCAGCAGCAGCAGCCCCTGGTAGTTCCGGTTGTACAGCAGCGGCATCTCCTGCAACTGCTTCTGCTCAATCTTTCCGCCCGTGTCCGCCCGATCGGTCTGCAGCAGCGGTGCAGCCGTCGCGCTCACATCCACCGTCTGCGTCACCGCCCCGGGCGTCAATTCAAAGTTCACACGCGCCGTCGTGTTCGGCAGCAGTTCCACCCCCGAACGTACCGCCTTGTTGAACCCAGCCTTTTCCGCCTCCACCGTGTACTGCCCCGGATCCAGGTTCACGAAGAAGAAGTTGCCTGCTTCATTCGTCTCGCCCGTCCTCTGGAAATTTGTCCGGGTATCAGTGATCTTCACAGCCACTCCGGGCACCACGGCCCCCGTCTGATCCGTCACCGCACCCAGAATCTGGCCCTTCAATACCTGCGCCGCCAACTCATGGCGCCCCATCAGAGCAGCCATCAAAAGCAAATATGCGATTCGTCTCATTCTCACCCCCATAAAGACATCCCAGTCTGAAACAGCATACTACGCAGAACCGCCGGTGACAACCGTTCCGATTTTATCTTTGCCTTGTTTTCAGACTCTTAGCGCCAACCGTCCCGAGGCCTCGTCTTGACGCCTTCTACGCTCAAAACCGAGGTAACTTCCCATGCCCGCAAACAAAACGTCCGAAAGCCAAGCCCGCGCCTCCCGCGCCAATGGAGCCAAGTCTAAAGGGCCTGTCACCGCCCAGGGCAAAGCTCGTTCGTCCATGAACGCCACCAAACACGGCATTTACGCCGAGTCCCTCCTTCTCCCAACCGAGAATCCACAGGAACTCGAACAACTCCGCCGCTACTACTACCACCGCTTTCAGCCCGCCGACCAGCCCGAAGCCGACTTGGTCGAAACCATGATCTCTTCCATGTGGCGGCTCCGCCGCATCGCCCGCATCGATACCGGCCTCCTCCTCCAGGAATTCAAAGGCGCCAGAAAAGCTGCCTCCCGCTTCTCACGCCTCACCCCCGAACAGCAGGAGTCCTTCACCGCCCTCCGCCATCTCAACCTCAACTCCAACGCCGTCTCCGCCCTCGACCGTCAGGAGTCCAAGCTCTACCGCCACTTCTCCCGCGCCATGAACGACCTCATCAAACTCCGCAAAAACTTCCCCGTCCCTGAAGACGACGCTCCCACCCCCATCGAAAAGTCACCCGAATCCTCCGACGAGCGAAACGAACCCGCCACACCCGCTAACGTCATTTCCATCAACGCCAACCCCGGCCGCGAGGTTGGTCTGTCACCAGACGGGCGACGATTGACGCCACTGAAGCGGCGAGGCTCCTTCTCCGTCTTGAGGCGGGCCGCGTGACATTGCTGCCTCCGTTTGACACCACCCCCAACCCCGCGCTACCCTGGAAATTCTTGGTAGAGGCGCGGCAGCCATTACTACCCGCTCCATTCCCTCCGAAATGCCTCGGACGAGCGGCAAAAGGGGCTGGCTTGCAAAAAGCATTCCGCCGAAATCGCGACGCCAGGCATGCATGCGTAGCGGTTGGGGGTCCGGGCTAAATCCCGGCCACTGTCATCCAGGTTGATCGAAACCGGGATGGAGCGCTATCGGGGATTGCACGCCGCTTCTGCGCGTCCGCCCTCCTCCTGCATCCATCCCAACAGTTTCGCCGCGGGTATTACTATGGACGCTTTTGAACTCACCAGGAAACTGGTCGACATCGAATCCATCACGGGCAACGAACGCACCGTCGGCGACTGGCTCGCCAACTACCTTTCCGCCCTCACCACCCAATTCAACGGCCGCCTCGAAATTTCCGAGGTCGAGCCCAACCGCAACAACATCTTCGCCACCTGGGGCGACCCCGTCGTCACCTTCTCTACCCACATCGATACCGTCCCCCCCTTCTTCCCCTCCCGCGAAGACGACGCTAACATCTGGGGCCGCGGCGCCTGCGACACCAAGGGCATCATCGCCTCCATGCTCAAGGCCATCGAGTCCCTCCTCGCCTCCGGCACCCGCAACATCGCTATGCTCCTCGTCGTCGGCGAAGAGCGAAACTCGGTCGGCGCCTACCACGCCTCCCGCAATCCCCGCGGCGCGAAGTTCCTCATCAACGGCGAGCCCACCGAAAACCAGCTCGCCCTCGGCTCCAAGGGAGCCTTGCGCCTGGAAATCCAGGCCCACGGCCGCATGGCCCACTCCGCCTATCCCGAACTCGGCGAATCGGCCATCGAAAAATTGATCGATGTCCTCAATGACCTCCGCCGTATGCCTCTCCCTACGAATGAGATATTAGGGCCAAGCACTCTGAATATCGGAATCATCGGCGGCGGCCGCGCCCCCAATGTCATCCCCGACTTCGCCAAAGCCGAGGTCATGATCCGTCTCATCGACGACGGACTCCATCTCAGCCAGTCCCTCCCCGCCGTCATCCAGGGGCGCGCTGACTGTAAGGAGGTGCTCCGCATCCCCGCCCTCCACCTCGGCAAGCTCGATGGCTTCAAAACCACCGTCGTCGCCTACACAACTGATATCCCTGCTTTCCAGGGAGCCTGGGGCCAGCCCTTCCTTCTCGGCCCTGGCACCATCCACGTCGCTCATACTTCCGAGGAACACATCCCAAAATCCCAAATCCTCGAAGCCATCGAAATCTACAAGGCAATGGCAACCCGCCTTCTGGTGTAACAATCTCTATGTCCCAACAAAACAAAATCCCGGTCGGCGTCCTCGGCGCCACCGGCATGGTCGGTCAACATTTCGTCAAGTTCCTCCAGAACAATCCCTGGTTCGATCTCACCTGGGTCGGCGCCTCGGACCGTTCCGAAGGCAAGAAATACTCTGACGCCACCCAGTGGCGTCTCGCCGGCGCGATGCCCGCATCCGTCGCCAACCTCACCGTCGACGCTTGCAAACCCGGCAACGCACCTAAGCTCGTCTTCTCCGCCACGGACGCCTCCGTCGCCACCGAAATCGAGCAGGCCTTCGCCAACGCTGGCCACACCGTTGTCTCCAACTCGCGCAATCACCGCATGGAGCCCGACGTGCCCCTGCTCGTCCCCGAGATCAACGCCTCCCATCTCAAGGTGCTGCCCACACAGCGCGCCCGCCGCGGATGGCCCGGCCAGATCGTCACCAACCCCAACTGCTCCACCATCGCCCTTACCCTCGGCCTTGCGCCCTTCAAGCCCTTCGGCATCAAACGCATCGTTGCCACCACGCTACAGGCCATCTCCGGCGCAGGCTACCCCGGCGTCCCCTCCATGGACATCACCGCCAATGTCATCCCCTTCATTGGCGGCGAAGAGGAGAAGATGCAGATCGAGACCCAGAAGATCCTCGGCGAGTTCTCAGGCAATGAACTCCTCCCGCTCGACGCCGCCGTCTCAGCCCACTGCAACCGTGTCCCCGTCGTCGATGGCCACCTCGTCACCGTCTCGGTCGAGTTCAGCTCCAAACCCTCAGAGGCTGACCTCCTCAATGCCATCGAAACCTTCCGCGCCGAGCCCCAGGATCGCAACCTCCCCTCGGCTCCGCCGCGGCCCGTCATCTACATGCCCGACAAGGATCGCCCCCAGCCCCGCCGCGACGCCGAACGCGAGAACGGAATGGCTGTCTTCGTGGGCCGCCTCCGTGAGTGTCCCGTCTTTCACTACAAGTTCATCTGCCTCGGCCACAACACCGTCCGCGGTGCTGCCGGCGCCGCCGTGCTTAACGCCGAACTCATGCAATCGGAAGGGTTGCTCGGCTGATGATCGTCATGAAATTCGGCGGCTCGTCAGTCGAATCCGCCGCCGCCATCGAACGCGTCGCGGGCATTGTCCGCGACCGCGTTCACCTCAACCCCATCGTTGTGGTCTCCGCCATGGGCAAGACCACCAACAAGCTCCTCGCCATCGCCGCCCTCGCCGCTGAAGGCAATCAACGCGAAGCCCTCTCCGCTCTCGAAGAGCTCAAGGACTTTCACCGCCTCGAAGCGTCCAAGGCCATCCGCCCCGAGGATCAGGCCACGCTGCCCATCCTCCTCGACTCTCACTTCAACGAACTTGCCGGCTACGTCGCCGACATCGCCCTCGTCGAGGAGTTCTCGCCCGCCATGGTCGATGCCGTTTCCGCGCTCGGCGAACGGCTTTCCAGCCAGATCGTTACCTTCGCCTTTCGCCACTACGGCATCGACGCCACTCACCTCGATTCGCGTTCGGTCATCATCACCGATTCTCGCCACACCCAGGCCGCCCCGCTCTTCAAGCCCACCTACCAGCGCCTTGGTGACACCATCCCGCCGATGGCCCTCAGTAAGGTCGTCGTCATGGGCGGCTTCATCGGCTCCAGCGGCAACGGCGTCACCACCTCCCTCGGCCGCGGCGGCTCTGACTACACTGCATCCATCGTCGGCGCAGGCATCGGCGCCGCCGAGATCCAGATCTGGACCGACGTCGATGGCATGCTCACCTCGGACCCCACCATCCTTCCAGGCGGCCATCGCGTCAAGCGCATCTCCTTTGCCGAAGCCGCCGAACTCGCTTACTTTGGCGCCAAGGTCCTCCATCCGGCCACCGTCCAGCCGGCCATCGAAAAGAACATCCCTGTCCTCATCCTCAACTCGCGCCGCCCACAGGTGGATGGCACCCGCATCACTTCCGAACCCGTCCCCTGCCGCAACATCATCAAATCCATCGCCTGCAAGCGCAACATCACCGTCGTTCGCATCCAGTCCCTGCGCATGCTCATGGCCCACGGCTTCCTGCGCCGCATCTTCGAGGTCTTTGACCGTTTTGAGACACCCGTCGACATGCTCTCCACCAGCGAAGTCTCCGTCTCTCTCACCATTGACAACCCAAAACACCTTGACGCCATCCGCGAGGAACTCACCAGGTTCGCCGACGTCAACATTGAGACCGGCCGCGCCATCATCTGCCTGGTCGGCGACAACATCCGCGGCGCCAAAGGAGCGGGCGCCCGCATCTTCAAAGCATTAAAAGACACCAATGTCCTGATGGTTTCCCAGGGTTCCTCTCAGCTTAACTTCGGCCTCGTCGTTCCTCAGGAAGAACTCCAGGCCGCCGTCCAGTCCCTGCACACCGAGTTCTTCTCCGAACTCGACCCCGAGGTCTTCGCCTGATGCCGAAACTCGCCCTCGTTGGCTATGGAAAGATGGGCAAACTGCTCGATCAACTCGCTCCCGAATACGGCTTTGAAACCGCTCTCCGGCTGGATGAATTCAACAACGCCGCCGGCGCCGGCATGACGCCTGCGAACTTCCACGGCATCGACGTCGCCATCGAATTCTCCACGCCCCACACCGCTGTCGCCAACATCGAGGCCCTCGCCGCGCTCGGTGTCAACACCGTCGTCGGAACCACCGGCTGGTTGGATCAGATGGAGCACGTCAAGGCCGTCATCGCCCGCGCCGGCACCGGCCTCGTCTGGAGCGCCAACTACTCCATCGGCGTCAACGTCTTTTTCCGCCTCGCCCGCGAGGCCGCCCATCTGCTCAAGGACGAACCCGGTTACGGAGCCTGGGCCTGGGAGATCCATCACATCACCAAGAAAGACGCGCCCTCCGGCACGCTTCTCCAGATCGTGAACCACATGAAGTCCGCCGGCTACCCCCGCAACATCGACGTCTCCTCCAACCGTGCCGGCGCTCACCCCGGCACCCACGAAATCGGCTTCGATTCCGCCGCCGACACCATCACCCTCCGCCACGCCGCGCGTTCAAGAGAAGGCTTCGCCCGCGGCGCCCTCAAGGCCGCCCAATGGCTCAACGGCAAAAAGGGCTTTCACGAATTCGGCGACATCCTCTTCCAGCCCTAGCCGAAGTGCGCCTCATCCCGTTTGCGCACCTTGCGGTCCAATAGCGCCTCCAGCAAATCCAGGTGCGAGCCGAAATGCTTCACCGCCAGCACCGGCGCCGGCGACTCGCGCAATACCCGGTCCGTCTCGCTGCCCAGCAACACCGCCGCCGAACGGCTCCGCCCGCGCGTCCCCATCACAATCAGGTCGCTCTTCATCTGCCCCGCCACCCGCAGGATCGATTCGGCCACCCGCGCGCTCTCTTCCCACACACTCTTCACCCGCACACCCTTCAGATCCAGAGGCTTTACGAACTCCGCGAACGCCCCTGCCTCCTTGCTGCGCAGGATCTCATCGTGTCCTTCATAGGTCACCGCGGCTTCGTCGAAATACACATGCACCGCGATCACTTCATCCAGTCCATGCGCCGCCGCGATCGCCGCCGCAGTCTGCAGCGCGTCTCCAGAAGGCTGGGAAAAGTCCACCGGCACAAGGATGCGCGAGATGCCGGCGGGCGAGCCATCAGGAACCATCCACACCGAGCAGGGCGCCTTCATCGCCAGCCGTCTGGCCAAAGAGCGCCCCCTTCGTCCCGACGGCCGATGACCCAGCAGAATCAAATCCGCGCCGCTTTCCACCGATCGCGTCAACAGTTCGTCCAGCAGGTCACCTTCGGCCACGTGTTCGTAGGAAGCCTTCAACTCGGGCGCCCGCTCCCGCAACGCCCGCAGATAGTCCTCAGCCGGAAAGCCGGTCGCCGTCGTGGCGCACATCACCCGCTGGAATGGAAAGGTACCCATCGTTCGCCTCGTTATTTCACCTGCGCTGTTCCCACGCGCAAGCCTTCCGTGGCCGTCTCAAAGAACCGCTTCAGCAGTCCCCACAGGATGATCGCCGAAAGCACGCCCGTAAGAAAGTCCGTCACGATCACCATCACCGCCGTGTATAGCATCAGGCCCACGTGGAAGCGGCCATGTTCAAACACCTGCGACACCTCGGCGGGCTTCACCATTCCGGTGGCCACGTAGAGCAGAATACCACCGATGCACGCCATCGGCACCATCTCCAGGTAGTGCGCCAGATAGGCCGCCAGCAGCAGTTTCAGTACGCACTTGAAGATGCCTGCCAGTGGAGAAAGCGCGCCCAGTTTGATGTTCGTTGCCGTCCGCGCCAGCGCGCCCGTATGCGGAAATCCGTTCATCAGCGGAATCACGATGTTCACCATCCCCTGTCCCCACAGCTCCTTGTTCGGGTTGTAAGGGATGCCCCGGTTGTCGGCCAGCCGGTCCGCCATCCGCGAACACAGCAGGCTCTCGATGGCCGCGACAAACACAATCGCCGCCACGTAGTAGGAAAGGTCCCAGACGAAGTCCCCGTCCCAACGCATCGGCGCCGGAGCGGTGAACACCAGGAAGTCAGTGGGTATGCTTCCGTACTTCCCCTTCACCGCCACCAGCCCTTTGTCCGCCCATACCGTCGCGGCGATGATCGTGGTGATGCCGATTCCCAGCAGCGGCGCCGGCACAAACGGCGACACTTTCAGCAGCGTCTTGGTGATCACGAACGTCAACAGGCCCAGCGCCACGGCGTAGCCGTTGATCTCTCCCAGGTGCGCCGCGATGCCCTTCACCTTCTCCACAAAGTCGTACCCCAGCTTCGCCTTTAGGCCGAGGATCTCGCCCACCTGGGATAACGCAATCGTCACCGCAATCCCGATCGTAAATCCCACCACGATCGAATGCGGTACGCGCGCCACGTAGCGGCCCAGCCTTCCCACGCCCATCATCATCAGGCTGATCCCGGCGAGGATAGACGCCAGCACCAGCACGCCATGGTCGTATTTGATCATCAGCGCGCCGATCACCGGAATGAACGCCGCCGTAGGCCCGTATACCTGGTATTTCGAGCCGCCGAACAGTGCCCCGATCAGGCCCGCGACCGCGCCACCCACGATGCCTTGCTCGGGCCGCAGTCCCGAAGCCATCGCAAAGCCCATCGCCAGCGGAATCGCCACCATCGCCACAATCAGCCCGGCCATGAAGTCGCGGAACACGTTGGCTTTCCAGTCGCCGCGTGTCAGATCCTCATAGCGCCCGTCAATCGGATTGAGAAAGAACAAGAGTCTGTTGGCAAGGGTCCCCTGGTCCATTTCATCCTCCCTTGCCTAGGCCAGCACAGCTTCCGCTTCCCGCTGAAATTCCGCATCCAGCGCGATGAATTTGTGTTGGTCCTCGTCGCAGCGGCTTACCTCACCCGTGCCGATGTCGTAATACCACCCATGGATCTGCAGGGTGCCCTTTCTCAGCCCCGATGCCACGCACGGATGCGTACGCAGGTGCTGCAACTGAACCAGGATGTTTTCCTTGGTGAGCGCCTCCAGAAACACATCACCTTCCAGGTGCGCAAAGTTCTCCTTGGCCACGGTGATCGCGGCGCTGGCATGTTCCAGCCACCCTCTTACGGCCCTCAGTGGTTCCAGTTTTTCGGGATGCATGAACGCCCGCATCGCTCCACAATCGGAGTGGCCGCAGATGATGACGTGCTTTACGCCCAGCACTGAGACGGCGTATTCCACCGCCGCCGACACGCCACCCATCATCGATCCGTGCGCCGGCACAAGGTTGCCCACCACGCGGCAAATGAACAGTTCGCCCGGCTCGGTCTGCGTAATCAACGATGGCACCACTCTCGAATCGGCGCACGTGATAAAGAGCGTGTCCGGACTTTGGCTGCTCTCGAGCAGCTTGAAATGGCTCTTTTGCTCCGGAAACACCTCGGAGCGGAAACGCCGGTAACCGGCAATTAATTTCATCATGGCAGTTCTCCTTCTCTATTCCGACGGATACACAAACACTCGCCGCGCGAGAGCGGCGGGCCAATCACGAACGTGTAACTCGATTGTCTAGAGAAGGGTAGGAGGGGCGCGCCCGGAATGCGGGAACATCCCCGCCGCGGGAGGCGTCAACGCTTCCGGCGTCAATGCATGCCAACAGGAGAACGCGGGTCTTTCCTCGGCGAAAGAAGCCGCTTCGGCGGGTGCGGGATCTTCATCGGTGTTCGGGGAGGAAACCTCCAGCCATTCCAGCCGCGCCGCATCCCATTCCAGCGTATGATCGGCATCGCGAACCGGCAGTCGGGTGTTGCGATGCGACGGCCCGCGCACTGTGCGCGTGCGCGCCGGATACAACTCGCCCGACACCGCTCCGGTGAGCGAGCACACGACACCCAGCGCGATCAGCAGCGATCTGAGCAGTCCGAGCACACACATCCCTAGAGAAAAGCATACACGATCCATCGGCATTTTCACACCGTCGCCGGGGGCGGTATCATGAGGGGATGTTTACCGGTTGCGGCACGGCCCTCGTTACGCCCTTTTATCCCGATCAGTCGCTCGACGAGCGCACTCTGCGTGAACTCGTCCGCCGCCAGATCGATGCTGGCATCAACTTCCTGGTCCCCTGTGGCACCACCGGCGAAAGCCCCACCCTCGATCACAAGGAGCATCTCCGCGTGGTGGAGATCGTTCTCGAGGAGGCTAAGGGCGTCGTTCCGGTCCTGGCCGGCGCCGGCGGTTACAACACCGCTGAAGTCACCCAACTCGCCCAGGAACTCGCCGTCATGGGCGCCGACGGCATCCTTTCGGTGACCCCCTACTACAACAAGCCCACCCAGGAAGGCCTCTATCAGCATTACAAAGTCATCGCCTCCGCCATCAACGTTCCTATTGTCGTCTACAGCGTACAGGGCCGCACCGGTATCAATGTCGAACCCGCCACGCTGAAACGGCTGGCCTCCATCGACAACATCATCGGCGTGAAGGAGGCTTCGGGCAACATCAGCCAGCAGGCAAGGGTGATCCACGAGGTTCCCGAAAACTTCCTGGTGCTGTCGGGGGACGACTCCATCACCCTGCCGCTGATTGCCCTCGGCGGCCGTGGCGTCATCAGCGTGGTTTCCAACCAGATTCCCGACGCGATGACCACGCTGACGCGGCTGGCGCTCGAAGGCAACTTCGCCGAAGCCCGCAAGCTGCAACGCAAGTACCTGCCGCTGATGGAAGTCAATTTCGTCGAATCTAACCCGATTCCCGTCAAAGCCGCCATGGCCATGATGGGGCTGCTCGAGCCCGTATGGCGGCTGCCCATGTGCGCGCCGCAAGCCGCCAGCGCCGCGAAAATCGAGGCCGTCCTTTCCGATCTCCAGTTACTCGCCAGGAGTGCGCATGCTTCCCGCTGACATCGAAGCTCTTTTCGATCACCCGCCCCAATCCTACACCGAAGATCATTTCCACCTGTTTGAGCAGTTCAAGGATTCGCTCAACCGGGGCGTGATCCGTTCGGCCGAACCCGACGCGGCCTCGCCCACCGGATGGCGCGTGAATGCCTGGGTGAAAAAAGGCATCCTCCTGGGATTCCGCATGGGCGCGGTTGTGGACATGTCCATTGATCGCGTGCGCCAGCCGTTCTTCGATAAGGCCACCTACCCTGTGAAGCGATTCAACGCCGCCAGTGGCGTACGCATCGTTCCCGGCGGATCTTCCATCCGCGACGGCTGCTACATCGGCAAAGGCGTAACCTGCATGCCGCCCATGTACATCAATGCCGGCGCGTGGGTGGACGATGGAACGATGGTGGACTCCCACGCCCTGATCGGAAGCTGCGCGCAGGTGGGAAAGAATTGCCACGTCTCGGCCGCGGCGCAGATTGGCGGCGTGCTGGAGCCGGTGGGCGCAATGCCCGTCATCATTGAAGACGAGGTGCTGGTGGGCGGCAACACGGGCGTCTATGAGGGCACAGTGGTCAAGCGCCGCGCGGTACTGGGCACGGGCGTGATCCTCAATCGTTCCACGCCGCTCTATGACATCGTGAACGGAACGGTGATCAGCGCCGGCAACGATTCGCCGCTGGTGGTGCCCGAAGGCGCCGTGGTGGTGGCGGGCAGCCGCGCCGTGACCAGCGGGCCTGGCAAACAGATGGGGATCTCGCTCTATACGCCCGTCATCGTCAAGTACCGCGACGCCAAGACCGACGCGAAGATCCAGCTCGAAGACCTGCTGCGTTAACTCAGCGCGGAAACAGAATAGGCAGCGCCACGTCGGCCGTGTACATGCAGCGGCCATTGTGCCCGCAGGCGGAAACCACCACCAGCTTATGTTTGGCGCCGTGGCGCGAATTGATGTAGTTCCAGTAGTTGATGCCGCGCGACAGGCGGTCCGGCCCCTGCGCCATCGCCGGGCAGGATCCGTCGAAGCCGTACTTCGGCAGGGTGTCCAATTCGCCCAGCAGGTAGGTCACGTCGCGGCTCACAAGCTGCCTCCGCAGCTCCTCGTCGCTCACCGCCGCCGAGTATCCGGCCCGCTTCTCCAGCCCGTTGCGCCAGTGGTTAAACGTGGTGCAGTTGCGGCCTTCGGCATAGGGCGTGAATTGGCCGCTGCAGCCGCCCATTTCGCCGCACGCGCCTGAGGCGAGCCGCGCATCATCCAGATAAAGGTAGCTGGACGGATTCGACACTACGTACTTCACCGCGATGGGCGACGTCTTTTCCGCGCGTCCCGCCGCCGCGTAGCGATGGATGAACTGCCCTCCCGCCGAGTGGCCGGTCAGCACAATGGTCTTGAGGTTGGGAAAAATCTCCTTGCGGGTGAGCTTTGCGATCAAGGTATCGATGAGGTCAAACGTGTGGACGCCGTGGAGCCCCATGGCCGCGCCTCCGCCGCGCCAGTCGTTTTCGGACCCGCAGGTCCAGGAGATCTCGCCCGCATCCAGGGCGTCACGGCACGTGCCGCCGGAGTTCGACGCAAAGCGTGGAGCGATGACGATGCTGCGCTCCATGGCTCCGGCAAGGAAGGCGCCCGCCACCGCCGAGGCGAAGTAGTTATCCGCGTTGCGCCCGGCGCCGTGGACGACGATGAGCGCGCTTTCGATCCGCGGATTCGCCGTCGCAAGGGCATGGGACCGGTACACCATCGAGTAGCGGCCTTCCGGGCCCAGCCCGACGCGCTCAAGGCATTGGCGCTCTCCGCGCGTGCACGGAGACTGGCTGAAGGCGGGCGCGGCCAGCGCCCCGATTAGGGCAATCAGGAACATGATCCTAGTATGTTAATCTGGTCGAAGGCTTTCGCGCTTCCCAGGAAGTGTTCTGCCCGACGGAGAGATGGCCGAGTGGTTGAAGGCGCACGCTTGGAAAGCGTGTATACGGGAAACTGTATCGAGGGTTCGAATCCCTCTCTCTCCGCCAGATTCGCTGTCAGTCCAGCCCCTTCAGTAACTCCCAGTCCACGTTGCCCCCGGAAAGCACCACGCCCACACGGCCCACTTCGTCCGGCAGTTTCCCGAACAGCACCGCCGCCGCGGCCACGGCTCCGCTGGGTTCCACCAATATCTTCATCCGCAGCAGCAGGAACTTCATCGTCTCCACAATCTCCTGCTCACTTACCAGCACGATCCGCTCCACCAGCTTGTGCACGATGGGGAAGGTCAACTTGCCGGGCTTCACGGGCCGCAGCCCATCGGCGATGGTTGCCGGAGGCGGAATCTCCAAGGGGTGGCCGGCTTGCATCGAAAGCGCCCAGTCGTTGGCCAACTCCGGCTCCACGCCGAATACGCGGATGCCGGCTTGCATCGCGCGCGCCGCAATCGCGCTGCCGGCCAGCAGCCCGCCGCCGCCCACGCAGACGGCAATGGCATCGAGCGGGCCTGTGTCCTCCAGCAGTTCCATCGCCGCCGTGCCCTGTCCGGCGATGATCCAGGGATGATCGAACGGAGGCACCAGGGTCGCTCCCGTTTCCTCGGAGATGCGCCTGCCGATGGCCTCGCGATCCTCCTTCAGGCGGTCAAACTGCACGATGCGCCCGCCGTAGCCGCGCGTGGCGTCGGCCTTCGATTGCGGCGCGTCGTAGGGCATCACCAGCGTGGCCTGGGTCCTGCGCAGCCCGGCCGCGATCGCCACCGCCTGCGCATGATTACCCGAGGAAAAGGCAACCACGCCGCGGCCCACATCGGCATCGGGCATGGAGAACAGGAAGTTCACGCCGCCGCGAATCTTAAACGCGCCGCCGCGCTGCAGATTCTCGCATTTCAGAAACACGCGCTTGCCGGTGCGCGCATCGAGCGTGCGCGAACTCATCACCGGCGTGCGATGCACGTATGGCGCGATGCGCCGGGCCGCCGCCTGGATATCCGCAAACTCCACCATTCTCAGTACCCGGCCCTTTTGTCCACCAGATTCTCCAGCGGCGCGCCGCGATGGAACCGGCTGAAGTTATCCACAAAGAACTGCATCGATTCCTCCAGCCAGCCCGGCGTATGATCGGCGCAGTGGGCCGACAGCAGCACGTTCTTCAGCCGGTAGAAGGCGTGCCCCTCGGGCAGCGGTTCGATGTCGAACACATCAAGGGCGGCGCCTTTGATCCACTTCTCTTCGAGCGCCTGGATCAGATCCTGCTCCACGATCACCGGCCCGCGGCCCAGGTTCATCAGCACCGCCGTCGGCTTCATGAGCCGCAACTGCTTTGCGCCGATCATGCCCTTCGTCTCAGGCGTGTTGGGAGCGCTCACCACCACGTAGTCGCACAGCGGCAACAGTTCCTCCAGTTGATCGGCGCCGAAGACGCGATCGACGTTGGGATCGCCCGCCGATTGCGCCACGTTGCGGCGCATGGCGAACACCTTCATACCCATCGCCTTGGCGCGCTGCGCCGATTCGCGCCCGATGCCGCCGTAGCCCACGATTCCCATGGTGCGCCCGGTGAGTTCTTCAATGACGTCGTAACAATCCCAAACGCCCTGATCCTGGCTGGCGATCATGCGGCGGAAATCCTTGGCGAAGTAGAGCGCCGCGGCGATGGCGTATTCGCCCAGTGAGCGGCCGAACACGCCCTTTGCGTTTGACATGGGGATGGAACTTTCGGCCAGTTCGGGGAACAGCACGTTTTCAATCCCCGCCGAGAATGAATGCACCCACCTGGCGCGGGAAACCTTCGGCCACAGTTTCTGCATCAGGGGGGCCTGGCCGATGCCGCACATGACGGCATCGGGATCGGGCGCATTGGCAAAGGCCTCTTCGGAATCGCCGGTGACGATGTGCGTGGAGTCCGGCAATTGTTCCAGCAGCCGCAGGTACGGTGCGGCGGGATTCGATAGTACCCAGAGCGTGTGTGCAGGCATGGAAAAATCGAAGGTAACACAGATCGTTATACTTGTTGAGTGCCCGCCTTCTGTAGTTGCGGCGCCGGACTCGTGGACGGCGCAAGATTCTGTCACAAGTGTGGCAAACCTACGTTCGAGGAGATTGAGCCTGAACCGGCGCCTGTGGCGGCTGAGATTCCACTGGAAGCGCCGCCGGCGGCAAAGCCGGTGCTGGAAGTTGGGTTCGGGAACCCCATCGCCGTGCGCACGGCTTTCTGGGCCGCGGTGCTGAGCTGGATCCTGATCTCGTTTCCGGTGCCATTGCCCATCATCTGGCCGGTGATGGCGCTGCTGGGCACGGGCCTGTTCTCGGTCTACCTTTACCAGCGGCGCACGGGTGAATCGCTTTCCGTCATCGGCGGCGCGCGCATGGGATGGCTTACCGGCATCTTCACGTTCGCCATTTCGACGGTCTTCTTCACGCTTGCCATCCTGCTGATCTCGCAGCAGGGCGGGCTCAGTAACTTCTACCGGGAGCATCTGCCGGGCATCCGTCCCGACGACCCCAACATTGACAAGGTGCTCGAATATCTGCAGAATCCCGCCGGATTGGCGACGTTCGTCTTCCTCTCACTGGGCCTTCTATTTGCGATGTTCACGATCTTCCCCACCCTGGGCGGCGCGCTTGGCGCGAAGGTCTTCGAAAGGGACAACATTTGATCCTCACGCTCACCGTCAATCCGGCGATTGACCGCAACCTGACCGTGGACCGGCTGGCCTTTGAGGATCGTGCCTACATTCTGAACTCGGAGGAGTCGGCCGGGGGGCGCGGCATTAATGCTTCCGAGGTGATCCACTCGTTCGGGGGCGAGACCGTGGCCATCGCGCCGGTGGGCGGGGAAACGGGAGAGCGGCTGGAACAGTACCTGAGCGGCCGCGGCTTTGCGGTGGACACCCTTCCGGTGCGCGCCGCCACGCGCGTGAATCTGAATATCTCCGATGAGCATGGGCTGACGATCAAGCTGAACGAAAAGGGCCTGCCCATCCAGCCCAAGGAGTTGGAGGACATTGAGCGGGCCGTGGAACGCCGGCTCCCGCAAGCCCGTTGGCTGATGCTGTGCGGCAGCCTGCCCCCCGGGGCGCCCGGCGATCTCTATGCGCGGCTGATCGAAAAGGCGCACAAGCGCGGTGTGAAGACGCTGCTCGATACCGATGGAGAGGCACTGGAATTAGGCCTGGAAGCCCGGCCCACGGCCATCTCGCCGAACCAGCATGAGGCCGAGCGGCTGCTGAACAAAGTCCTGCTTACGCGAATCCAACTGCTGGACGCCGCCGAGCGGATTCGGATGATGGGGCCTGAAATGGTGGTGCTCTCCACTGGCGCCAAGGGATGTCTGGGCGCGCGGGAGGGACTGATTGTCGAAGCCATTCCGCCGCGCGTGGAGGCCGTGTCTCCAATTGGCGCCGGCGATGCGCTGGCCGCCTCTTTCGTTTGGGCCATGTGCCGCGACAACGACTTCCATGAGGCGCTTCGATGGGGCGTGGCGGCCGGCACGGCTTCGGCCATGCTGCCCGGGCTTCACTTTCCCACAATCGAGCAGACTCGCAAGATCTACGCGCAGGTTCAGTTGCGCGACAATCCCCGATGAGGTCCATGCCATGAGAATGAAGGACAAAGTAGTAGTGGTCACCGGAGGCGGCACGGGTATCGGCCGCGGCATCTCGGAAGCCTTCGCGCGGGAAGGCGCCAGGGTGGTGGTGAACTACTCGGTTTCAAGAGACGACGCCGAAGCCACCGCGCAGGCCATCCGCGACTCAGGCGGCGAGGCCGTGGCCGTGCAGGCCAACGTTACCGTTGAGGCCGAGGCGAAAAAACTCCTGGAGGATACCGTTGTCCGCTGCGGCCGCCTGGATGTGCTGGTCAACAATGCCGGCTGGAGCAAGCGGGTTCCGCACCACCAGTTGGAGGATCTCACCGAGGAGATCTGGGACCGCACGCTGAACACGAACCTGCGTGGCGCCTTTTATTGCATGCGCGCCGCGGCGCCCATTCTGAAGAAGAACCCCGGTTCCTCGATTGTGAATATTGTCTCCATTGCGCCCTACGCGGGCGGGGGCAGTTCCATCGTTTATGCCGCTTCCAAGGCCGGGTTGATTTCGATGACCAAGTCCTTTGCCCGCATCCTGGCGCCGGAGGTGCGGGTCAACGCCGTGGCGCCGGGCTTTGTCCGCACGCGTTTTGCCGGCTGGCCCAAGGAAACTTTCGACGAGGCGGAGAAGGCGTCAATCCTCAAGCGGCTGGCTGCGCCCGAAGATATCGGCGCGGCGGCGGTGTTTCTGGCCGCCGATGCGCTCGGCACGACGGGTGAGACGATCAATGTCGACGCCGGCCAAACCGCGCTGGGGCGATGAGCGGGCGGTTTGAATGGTCACTGGAACCCAATGAGCTTTCGCTGCTGCTCGATGCCAGGCGGCGTGGCGGCGCGCGCATCCTCGATCTGACCGAATCGAATCCCACCAGGGCTGGCTTTCACTACCCGCCGGAGATCGGCGCGGCTTTATGCAGTGAGCGCGCGCTGCTCTATGAACCGGATCCCTGGGGCTTGCCCGCGGCGCGGCGCGCGGTGGCGGATTTGCATGGAGTGGATGTGGAGCGCGTGATGCTCACCGCCTCCACCAGTGAATCCTACAGCTACCTGTTCAAGCTGTTGTGCGGGGCGGGCGACAACGTGCTGATCCCGGTTCCCTCCTATCCGCTGTTCGAGTTTCTGGCGAAACTGGAGTGTGTGGAGATACGCGCCTACCCGCTGCATTTCGATGGCGCGGCCTGGCGCATCGATTTTGACGCCCTGGGCGCGGCCATTGACAACGGCACGCGTGCGATCGCGGTGGTGAACCCCAACAACCCCACGGGTTCGTACTTGAAACGCGACGAGGTGGCGGCGCTGGCTGCCATCGCCGCGCGCCACGGACTGGCCCTCATCAGCGATGAAGTCTTCGCCTGCTATCCGCTCACGGAAGATGCGGCCCGGGTGGCGACGCTGGCCGAAGTAAAGGATATTCCAGTCTTTTGTCTGAGTGGGCTGTCAAAGATGGCCGGTCTGCCGCAGATGAAGGCGGGCTGGATGGTGATGTCGGCTCCTGCCGGGCTGCGGGAGAGACTCGAATTGATCGCCGATACGTTCCTTTCCGTGTCGGCCCCGGTGCAGCATGCCCTGCCAACGCTGTTGAAACTGGGTGAGCATGTTCGCGGCCAGATCAGCCTCCGGACGAAGGAAAACCTGCGGTGGCTGGAGCGCGCCGCCAGACCGCTGCCAGTGGAGGGGGGATGGTACGCCGTTCTGCCGGTTGGCGACCCTGAGGAGGACGAGTTCGTGCTGCGGCTGCTGGGCGATCACAACGTGCTGGTTCAACCGGGTTTCTTTTATGATTTCCAGGAAGGCGGAGTGGTGGTGTTGAGCCTGCTGACCCCGCCCGCCGTGTTCCGCGAGGGCGTGGAGATCCTCTTGGAGAACTCTCAACAACGGCCGTGAGAAAGATTAAGATGAGGAGCTATGAAGCGTTACCTTGTTCCAGTCCTGATTTGTCTGGCCGCCTGTTCCACTGAGCCCGCGGCAAAGAAGGAAGAGCCGAAGAAGGTGGAAGTGGCCAGGCCGAAGCTGGAGCCCAGCCCAAAGGGAGTCCCCGATGTTTACAAAGTGCGGCTGGACACAACCAGGGGGCCGGTGCTGATCGAAGTGCATCGTGAGTGGGCGCCGCTCGGCGCCGACCGCTTCTATGAACTGGTGAAGGACGGCTTCTATACTCAGGCGGCCTTCTTCCGCGTGGTGCCGAATTTCGTCGCCCAGTTCGGCATTGCCGCCAGCCCGGCCATGTCGAAGAAGTGGGATGTGCCCTTCGATGACGACCCAGTGATGCGGACCAACAAGACGGGGGCGGTGTCGTTTGCCACCTCAGGCCCGAATTCGCGCACGTCGCAGGTCTTCATCAATCTGCGCTCCAATCAGAGCCTGGATGAGGACGGCTTCGCCCCGTTCGGGCAGGTGGTGGAGGGCATGGAGGCCGTCGAGCGGATCTACAAGGGCTACGGCAACCAGCCGAACCAGGAGATCATCATGAAGCGCGGTAACGCCTACCTGAAGGAAGCCTTTCCGAACCTGGACTATATCCGCAAGGCGGCCATCGTACCATGACCGCCGAGGACTGGTTTTCGCGCCGGGCATTGGGAAATTTTGCTCTGCTGGCGGCAACGCTGCTGGTGTTCTTTCTTTGCTGGATGCTGATCCGGCCCTTTGTGGCGGTGATCACCTGGGCGCTGGCGCTGGCGGTATTTGCGCGGCCCGCGTTTCTGATCCTGAGCAAAAGGCTGCGCAGCGCCGGCGCGGCGGCGGCGATCACCGTGGTGCTGTCGGGCGTCATCATTCTCGGACCCGGTGTACTGCTGGTGAACCAACTGGTGAGGGAGGCGGTGCAGGCCAGCGAATCCATCCGCGACGCGATTGAAGCGGGGCGCCTGCAGGAGTATCTGGAGAGTGTGCCGAGGGTGAAGGCGATCACGGACCGCCTGCTGGCCGAGGTGGATTTGCGCTCGGAAGCGCGCCGGGTGGCGGGCACGCTGACCACGGGAGTTCGCTCAGTGCTGGTGGGCTCCACCTACTTCGTGTCGCAGTTCTTTCTCACGCTATTCGCGCTTTTCTTTGTGCTGCGCGATTTTGAAGAGATGCATCACGGATTCAGAAGCCTGATGCCGCTGACCGATCACGAGATGGAGGTGTTGCTGGACAAGCTTTCCAACACAATCTACGCCACCATTTACGGCAAGTTTGCCGCGGCAATGTCGCAGGGAGCGCTGGGCACGCTGATCTTTGTGATGCTGGGGCTGCCGGCGCCGTTGCTGTGGGGCAGCGCGATGGCGCTGCTGGCGCTGGTTCCGATGGCAGGGCCGGCGATTGTGTGGGTGCCCGCCACGCTCATTCTTCTGGCGCAGGGGGCGTGGGTGAAGGCGATTATCATGGCCGCCTGGGGCGTGCTGGCCATCGGGCTGGTGGACAACTTCGTGTACCCGATGATTGTGGGCGGACGGCTGCAGCTTCACACGCTGCTGGCTTTTGTGGCGACCTTCGGCGGGCTGCTGGCTTTCGGACTTTCGGGCCTGGTATTGGGGCCCATCGTGCTGGCGCTCACGCTGGCCCTGCTGCAGATCTGGCGGGACCGGACGGCTGGGCCAGCCAGCGCAGGAGCGCTGATTTGATAGCGGCCAGAGTGGCCTCCCGCGCCTGGTGGTGCGGTTCGTGGCCGCAGCCGGGAATCAGCAGTGTGCTCACTTCACCACTGACGTTCGCTTCGATGGCGGCAAGCTGCGCCGGGGTGCCGAACTCATCGGCGGCGCCCTGAATGGCCAGCACGGGACAGCGGACGGCGTGTAGTTCGCGGCTGATATCGAACGGGCGGAATTCCTGGGAGAGCCAGATGCCGGCCCAGGCGCCAAACAGCGCATCGGTTTTGTTGCCGTGATAGCGGCGCAGCCTCCGGCGGACATCGCTTGCCTCAACGTCGCGGATGCCCCGCAGTGTTTCCTCCTCCACGAAGACGTGGGCCGCCAGAGTGATGATGCCGCGGGGCTGGCGTCGGCTGAGGAACGGATAGAGCAGGGCGATGCTGCCTCCGTCGCTGTGGCCGATGAGCACCGGGTCGTCGATGTGGTTGGCCTCCAGCAGCAGCGCGAGCGCGGCGGCTTCCTCGTGCAGGTAGCGGGGCGACCGCGGCCGTGCGGCTTCGGCTGATTCTCCGTGCCCGCTGCGATCGTAGGCGAGGGTGGGGAGTCCGGTGGCCGCGGCCAGTTCTTGCGGAAAATCGCGCCACTGCGCCACGCTTCCGAGTCCGTGATGCAGGAAGACCAGCAAGCCCAATTATAATCAAGCGAGTGGACTCAACATTTCTGGCGCGGGCCATTGAGCTTGCCGTGGCCAATGTGAACGATGGACTGGGCGGTCCGTTTGGCGCCGTCGTGGTCCGGGACGGAAGGATCGTGGCCGAGGCGGCCAACTCCGTCATCCCGATGAGGGATCCGACGGCGCATGCCGAGGTGGTGGCGATCCGCAGGGCCTGCCAAGCCCTTGGGGCCGTGCACATCTCCGGCTGCGATCTCTATACAAGCTGCGAGCCTTGCCCGATGTGTCTGGGCGCGGTGTACTGGGCGCACATCGACAGGGTATATTTCGCCGCGACCCAGACGCAGGCGGCCGAGGCGGAATTCGATGATTCGTTCATCTACAACGAAATCGCCCTGGCCCCGGAGGCGCGATCGGTCCCGATGATTTATGAGCCGATGGGCGATGCGGGGCTTGCGCCGTTCCGCGCCTGGCTGGCGAAACAGGATCGCATCCGCTATTGAGGCCCTATCCGCGACAGGCTTCCGACAGGCGCGAGGAAAGGACGCTCATCAGCGGTTCGGTGAGCTTGCGATTCTGCACGCTGACGTAAAAGACGTCCATGGCGCGGTGCGCTTCGGTGTCCACCAGCACGAGTTCGATATTGCAGCCGGCGCTGGAAAGAACGGCGGCGACGTCATAGAGCAGCCCCGGACGGTCCTCGGCCACGATCTCAATGAGCGTTGCGGTTTCGGAAACCTGGTTGTCGAAGGCGACACGCGGGGCCACGCCGCTGCGCTTGCTCGGCGGCGACGGCTTGGGCCGGTAGCGCAGCAGGTCCTTCACCAGCACACGGCCAAGCAAAACGCGCTCCAGGGTGAGCAGCAGGCGGTCCATTTCGGTGGGATTCAACTCCAGCGTGCGGTTGGGATCGGCGAAGACGAAAGTGTCGAGAATGGTTCCCTGCTGGTTGGCGAAGGCTTCGGCTTTGAGGATGTTCATGCCAAAGCTGGAGAGCGCGCCGGCGACCGAGGCGAACAACTGGAGCCGGTCCTTGGCGAGCACGGTGAGGAGAAAGCCGCCTTCCACCTTGCGCAGATCGAGGGCGATTTCGGCGTCCCTGCGCCGCTTCTCCAACTGCAGGTGAAGTTCGATCTCCTGCGGGGTGTGCGTGCGCAAATAGCGCACAGGAAGGCCTTTGAGGAAACCTTCCCTCTCCCCGGTTGGATCGCTGGCGACCTCGATCCGTTCGGTTTGCAGCTCCCGCGTCAGCTCATGATGCGTAATGATGTAGACGCGCCACAACTGTTCCAGGCGCCAGGGCGAAAGCGCGGTGGGATTGACGGCGCTGATGTCGGCGTAGGTGAGCAGCGTGAGATACTTCAAAGCTTCAAGCGTGCCCACCTTTTCGGCCAGCATACGGGCGGTAGCGGGATCCTCCAGGTCGCGCTGGGTCATGGCGGCCGAAAGCGAGAGATGCTGCTCGACCAGAAAGCGGATCATGGCGCGTTGGCGCTCCGGCACCTGAATTCGTTCCATGGCCGCGTCCGCCATGCGGGCTGACTCGATGGAATGCGCTTCGCTCTCCTCGCCCTTGCCGACGTCGTGGAACATGAGAGCGAAGTTCAACAACGCGGGATCTTCCAACTCAGCCAGCAGCGTGGCGAAACGGCGGTGGCCCGGTTCGGCGCTGGCGGCCAGGGCCTGCAGGTTCTCAATGGTAACCAGCGTGTGCTCATCGACGGTGTAGCGATGGTAGAAGTCGCGGATGACGCAGCATTCGATGGTTGCCCATTCGGGAAAAACCATCCTCAGCACACCGGTTTCGTGCATGGCGCGCAGGCCCATGGCGGTGTGTGGCAGCGAAAGGATCCTGCGGACGGGTTGCCACAGCGGGCGGCTGGCCGAAAAATACGCCGCCAGCCGGTCCTGGCTTTCCGCGATGCGGCGCTCGGCGTCGAGTGAAAGGCGTATGCCGTGGCGCGCGACAAACTCAAACAGCCGGAGGGCCAGTTCGGGGTCCGATTCCATGAGCTTGGGCGCTTTGAAGAAGACCCGGTCCCTGGCGACGGTGAATTCGGAGTTCGACAGCCGCGAGCGCCACTCGCGGAATCCGGCGAGCAGCGAACTGTTCTTTGCCTCGCTGGCGTCAAGGGCGCGTGTGGCCGCACCGAAGATGGCCCGCGCGTGGCGGAAATACTCGCGCATCCACATTTCGGCCGAACGGTGCTCGCTGAATTTCTGTTCGGAGATCTCCTCCTGAGCGTCGAAGGTAAGCAGGTTATTGTCGCGGCCTGAGCGCCAGTGCAGGAAGCAGCGAAGCTGATAGAGAAACCAGCGCGCCTCCTCGACGCCGCCGTACCATTGCATCTCGCTAAGGCCGGGCGCGTCGAGTTTGCCGAGCCAGCCAAGCAGATGAAGGTCGCGCAGCCCGCCGGCCGATTCCTTGATGTTGGGCTCCAGGTGATAGATGGTGTCGTGATACTGTTTGTGGCGGGCGCGCGCGAGTCGGCACAGGTGCCGGATCAGGTGCGCGCGTTCGGACTCAAAGAACTTGTCGAGCTTGGGCTGAAGCCTGCTGTAGAGGGCCAGATCGCCCGCCAGAAAGCGCTGATCGAGAAGGCTGATGTTCAACTCGACATTCTGATGATGCAACTGGCAGCATTCGGCGATCGTGCGGATGGAGTGGCTCATTCGCAGCCCGGCGTCCCAGAGATCCTGCAGGAAAGCCGAGATCGACGCCTTGTTGTCGATAGCCTGTTTTTCATTATCCACCAGCAGGCAGATGTCGATGTCGGAGTAGGGAAACAGTTCGCCGCGGCCGAAGCCGCCAACGGCGAGAACTGCTAATCCTTCCGCAAAGGAAGGCTTAAGGTGCTCGTCGAACGCCGCTTCCAGAATGCCGGTGACGGCGCTGGATCTGGCCTCCAGCACCGTCTGTGCGCCGCCGGTTTCAAAGAACCGGACTCTGGTCTCCTCCAAAGTTCCAACGGCCGGCATTCCCTGCAGGTTAGAGCGCAGATTCCCCACGGTCGTCGTTTCTGATGCGGATGGCTTCGGCAACGTCATATACGAAGATTTTCCCATCTCCAATTTTTCCCGTTCTCGCGGCCATCGTGAGGGCCTTCAGCGTTTCTTCCGCACGGGCGGAAGGAACCACCAGTTCCAGTTTCACCTTGGGGAGCAGGTCCACTGTATATTCCTGGCCGCGGTAGATCTCCTTGTGTCCTTTTTGCCGTCCGTGGCCGCGAACCTCGGTGATCGTCATGCCATCCACGCCAATGGCCTTCAAGGCCTCTTTTACTTCTTCGAGCTTGAAGGGCTGAATAATTGCTTCGATTTTCTTCATAAGATTCCTCTCCAAGGACTACGACTCCAGGTTATAGGCTTCCTCTCCGTGCATGGACAGATCGAGCCCCTGTGTTTCCTCGTCTTCGTTCACACGCAGGCCGAGCAGCGCATCGCAGATTTTCAGGATCACCAGCGTGGCAACGATTGCCAGGCCCCAGGCGATGGCGACGCCGATGATCTGATTGACGATCTGGCCGCCGTTGCCATCCACCAGTCCGAGAGGAAGCGGTTTTCCGGCCGCGTCCTTGAGCGCGTTATTCACCTCGTTGGTAGCAAACACTCCCGTCAGGATAGCGCCAAGCGTCCCGCCCGCGCCGTGCACGCCGAAAGCATCGAGGGAATCGTCATAGCCGAATTTGGCTTTCACAATCACCACCATCGCGTAACAGACCAGGCCGGCGGCAAAACCGATCATCAGCGCCGGCATCGGTTTCACAAAGCCGGAGGCGGGAGTGATGGCCACCAGTCCGGCCACCGCGCCTGAGATACCGCCGAGGATGCTGGGCTTACCGTTGTGAATCCACTCGGCGAGTACCCAGCCGAGCGCGGCCGCTGCGGCGCCGAAGTGGGTGGCCACGAAGGCGGCTGTGGCGAGTCCGGAGGCGCCCACCGCGCTGCCCGCGTTAAAACCAAACCAGCCCACCCACAGCAGGCAGGCGCCGATGAAACTGAGCACCAGGCTGTGGGGCTTCATAGGCTCCGAACCAAATCCTTTGCGCTTGCCAAGATACAAAGCGCAAACGAGAGCCGAAACTCCGGAAGTGATATGCACCACCGTGCCGCCGGCGAAATCGAAGCACGGGATGGAACCGCCAAGAAATGCATTCAAAAGGCCGCCCTTGCCCCACACCATGTGGGCCATCGGGAAGTACACTACCAGCGCCCACAGCGTCATGAAGAGCAGCATCGCGCTGAACTTCATTCGCTCGGCGAAAGCGCCGGTGATCAGCGCCGGTGTGATGATGGCGAACATCAGTTGGAAGACCATGAAGGTCTGGTGGGGGATGGTGGCCGCGTAGTCGGTGTTCGGCGCCGACCCGACTCCGTTGAGGAAGAGATAGCGTAGGTCACCGAGGAAGGCGCTGCCTTCACCGAAGGCCAGGCTGTATCCGACAAGGCCCCAGAGTACGGTGATGAGCGCCATCATGATGAAGCTTTGCATCATGGTGCCGAGCACGTTTTTCTTGCGGACCAGGCCGCCATAGAAAAGGGCGAGACCCGGACCGGTCATCATCAGAACCAGGGCCGAGGACGTGAGCATCCAGGCGTTGTCGCCCGCTGTCTGGGCCGATTGGACCGCCGCCTCGATCGCCGCGATTTTTTCCGGTGTAATGGCGGCCGGCCCTTCGGCGGCCTGAGGGAAGGCGGCCGGAATCAGTGTGGCCGCCGCCAGCCATGGCATGGTGGAGAGTGGGAGCTTAGGGAGTGAATTTCTTGTCATCCTTGGACCTCGCAAGACGAGTTCAACAAACTCATCTTGACTTGCGGGCGGCCTGGCGAACAACTCAAACGTTTCTATCGAGTTGATTAGAAATTTCTATGGTGGTGCGGGAAGCGGCGAAAAGGGGCGCATTTGGCCAGATTCACGCTCTTTTTGATTGACGCGATTGAAATTTTTTATTGGATGCGGGAGGAGGCGCACCGATATGCTTGGGGTGCGCGGGTGAATTGCCAACGCCGCGTATACACACTGGAGAACAAGGTCTTGAGGAAAATACTCGCAATCGCCGCTCTAAGCGCTACCGTCGCCCTGGCCCAGGACAGCCAGGGCCAGCAATCCCCGTCGTCCCCCCCGCAGTGGGCGCTGGGCCCGATCGAGTTCAGTGGGCTGGTCGATGCCTACTATTCTCTGAATTTTAATCATCCTGCTTCGCGGACGAATACGCTGCGCAACTTCGACTTCCGCGCAAACCAGTTCAGCCTGAACATGGCGAAACTGGAAATGCAGCATGCGCCGGACCCGGTAGGTTTCCGGATTGATCTCGGGTTTGGGCGGGCCTGGGACCTGTTTCACTTCGCCGAGCCGAAGGACGCGCTCCCGATCATGAGGAACATCCCCCAGGCTTACATCAGTGTTGCGCCTCCAAAGTGGGGGGGCTTTCAGGTGGATATCGGAAAGTTTTACACCAGCGCCGGCGCTGAGCTGACGGAGAATCACCTCACCTGGAGTTATTCACGCGCGCTGCTCTACGCCAATGGCCCCTACTATCACTTCGGCATCCGCACCAGCAAGCCGCTGACAAAATGGTGGACCGCCGGCGTGCAACTGGTGAACGGCTGGAACAACGTGGAAGACAACAATACGGGCAAGACGATCGGGCTCACTTCCGCCATGACGAGCAAGAAAGTATCCTGGTACAACACTTACTATGTGGGGCCGGAAAAGACGGCGACCAACAAAGGCATCCGCCATTTCTGGGACACCGTTCTCAACCTGAACCCCAGCGATCAGGCGTCGTTCTACGTCAATTTCGATTACGGCGTGGACAAGAAGGCGGTCAATTCGGGGCCTGACAACGACTGGTGGGGCATCGCCTTTGCGCACCGCTACGCGGTGAACGACTGGTTCGCCCTCAGCCCGCGCGTGGAGTACTACAAGGACAGCAAGGGCTTCATCACCGGCACCGAGCAGGCGCTGAAGGAATTCACCATGACTGCGGAATTCAAGATGAAGGAGAACTTCATCACGCGCCTGGAGTATCGCCGGGACTGGTCCGACAAACCCTTTTACGATCGCGGCAACGAACTGGCGAACGCCAAGAACATGAGCACCCTCACGCTCGGGTTTATCGCCTACTTCGCGCCGAAGAAGTAACAGGAGGGCTTTTCGATTCTGTCGTCGTTCGGCTGGGCGGTTCCGGTTCTCCGGGGCCGCCCCTTTTTTGTAGAGTTTTTGGGCGGCACTAGGCGGCACTACATCCGGTAGCGGCCGGCCGGTCCGTGGAATCCGATGATGGCGTCCAGATCGGGAACCACCAGCATGCCGCGTTCGGCAAGATAGATGCCCAGGGCAAGCGAGGCGTTCCAGGTGATGCCTTCAGACCACGGCGTGCAGGCGATGGGCAGATCCAGTTTGCGGATGTCTTCCACTCCCGGGATGGCGATCAGCGAATTGTCGGCCCGGCCTCCGGCGGCCCGGCAGACCAGCAGCCGTGCGCCGGGCCTGTAGGGCGCCGGCGGCAGACCCAGCCAGGAACCGAGATCGACCACGGGCACCGGCAGCGCGCGCCAGCTTGCCAGCGCCGAGGCGAAGGGCGGCGCCTCGGGAACCTGAATCATCGGCAACTCGTTGACGATCTCCAGCGCCTGGCCGGCGCTGACCGCAAAACGAATGGGATAGGGCAGCCTCTGGGTGTGTGCGAGGGCGAAGGTCACAATCTGCCGCGGCGACTGGCGCTGAGCCGCCGGAGCGTCTTTCTGGGTGGGCGGCTGGCTTCTGGCAGGCGGCGGGAGATTGCGGAACACGGCCGGGACTTCGGGGGCCATGATCTGCCCCGGGGACACGCCCGATACCTCGCCGGGAACGACGTGGTCGGGAGCGAGGTTCAGCGTCAGTTCCCCGCCATCCACGATTACCCACGGGAAGCGGCTGTGCGCCGTTTCGCCCATCATCGATGGCATCGGGAAGACGCGTTCGGGCGCCACTTCACTGGCGGCCGAAACCTTGTCCACCAGCAGCGCCCACGCCCGCTGGTTCTTCTCGATCACCAGGATCACGCCATGGGGCTTGGGCGGGTGCGGGTCGCGGCTGAGCTGATCGGCCAGCCGGTAGACCGGCACCTTTTCGTCAAAGCGGCGGATCCAGCCGATGGAGCCGTCCTGCCCCTTGCGCGGATAGAGGTTTTCGATCACGTGGATGCTGTCCAGCCACTGGTTGTCAATACAGTAAGTCTCGCCGGCGATGGTGCAACGGACCACCCGGCGGGGCGCGGCGCTGTTCATTGGATTACCTCGCGACGCACGGTTTCCGGCGGTTCGCCGGACTGTTTCCCCCTCGCGGTGGCGACGACGCGGCGGATCGTTCCCAGCAGTTCATCGTCCTGGTAGGGCTTCACCATGTACTCGGTGGCGCCGACTTCAAAGGCGCGGCGGCGGTGTTTTTCCCCGGCCCGGGAAGTGAGCATGATGATCGGCGTATCGCGATGCTGATACATGGCGCGCAGCGAGGCGGTGAACTCGTAGCCGTCCATGCGCGGCATTTCGACATCGAGGATCACCACGTCCGGACGCATCGACGAGGCGTGAATCATTTCCAGCGCGTCGAGGCCGTCTTTGGCCGGGTGCGGTGTCCAGCCCGCGTTGCGGATCAGGTTGCCGACCACGCGCCGGACGCTGGGCGAATCATCGACTATGAGCACGTTCAGCAAGTCGGCGTCGGGCAGCGCGGCCGGCGCCATTGACCGCAGCCGCATCTGCGGGGCCATCACATGGTGCTGGTGCAGCATGTCGTTGGGATTGAGGATCAGCACGACGCTGCCGTCGCCCATCAGCGTGGCTCCGGTCACTCCATGCACCCGGCCAAGCAGGTTGCCAAGCGACTTCACCACCACCTCGCGCGCCTCCACCACTTGGTCCACCATCAACGCCAGCCGCTGCTCGCCGATGTTCAGGATCACCGCCTTCAATTTGGTGAGTCCCATGTCGGAGGGAATCGGCTGGCCCACGAATTCGGCCAGGTGCATGGTGGGCACGATCTTTCCCGCCAGGCGAAGCACCGGTTTTCGCCCCACCCGCTCCATCTGTTCGGGCTCCACGCGCAGAATCTGGCCGATCGAAGTGAGCGGAATGGCGAACATGTCGCTGCCGGCCTTGACCAGCACGACGCGCGTCAGCGCCATTGACATGGGCAGGCGGATGGTGAAGGTGGTGCCGCTACCGCGCTCGCTTGAGACCGACAACGTCCCTTTCATCCTGCCAACGGTGTCCTTCACCACGTCCAGGCCGACACCGCGGCCGGAAACCTCGCTGATCTCGCGGGCCGTGGAAAAACCGGCGAGAAAGATCAGGTTGTAGAGTTCCGCATCGCTCCAGCCGGCCACCTCGGCCTCGGTGCCGAAACCGGTGCGAAGGGCCTTTTCGCGCAGCCGGTTTTTGTCAAGACCACGGCCGTTGTCCTTGATCTGAAGCACGATCTGTGTGCCTTCGTAGGCCGCGCGCAGAGTGATCGATCCGCGTTCGGGCTTGCCGGCCTGGCGGCGTTCGGCGGCCGTTTCCACGCCATGGTCCACGGCGTTGCGCAGAATGTGGTCGAGCGGACCGGCCATCTCCTCAAGCACGGTTTTGTCCAGTTCCACCGACTCGCCTTCGATGATGAAATCGACCAGCTTGTTGCGCCGCTCGGCGGTCACGCGCACGGTGCGGTGCAGGCGCGTCGAAAGGTTCTTAAGCGGCAGCATGCGCAGCCGCATCAGGCGGTCTTCGACGTCGCCGGTAAGGATGCCGAGGCGGTTGAGGTAGCCGTCGAAGTCGGCGATCAGGTCGTTCAGCCGCGCCCCGGCGTTGGTCACATCGCCGGTGGTTTCGGCCAGTTCGCGCGACAGCAGGTGGAATTCCGTATAGCGGTCGAACTCCAGCGAGTCGAAATCGCCTGCCATGGTTCCCCCGCGCCCTCCCACGGCGGCAAAGGCCACCCGCCGGTTGGCCTCCTGCAGCGCGACCGCCTCGTAGTCCGATTGCAGGCGGCGCGAGATGCGGGTGAGGCGTTCGACGCTCAGTTGCAGTTCCGTCACCTCGTGGACGTAGCTGGACAGGTGCTGCTCAAAGCGTGAGCGGTGGATCACCAGTTCGCTGACCAGGCGCACAAGCTCGTCCACCCGCTCAAGCGGGGCGCGAACGTAGTGGCTGGTCTTGCCCGCCTCGGGCCGCGATTCGGCAGCTTCCACCGGCCGCGCCTGCAGGCCGGCGGCGGCTTCGGGCTCGGCTTCGGGCTCGGGTTCGTCGGCAATGGAAGGTCCGGTTTGCGGCGCCGCATCGGCCAGGGCCTTGAGGTAGCGGTCGTAGATTTCACGCACCCGCGGGCGGGCATCGTCGGTGAGGCCGCGCGCGCCGATGGCGTCGGTGAGCAGGTCAAAGGTGGCGAAAAGCAGGGGCGCGATTTCCGGCGTATACTCGCGCCGTTTGTCGTAGAGGGCGTCGAGCAGGTCTTCCATGCGGTGGGCAATGGAACTGGTGAGGCGCAAGCCCACCACGCCCGAGGCGCCCTTCAGCGTGTGCACGCTGCGGCGCATGGACTGCAGTGTTTCGGCGCCCGGCGTATCCTGTTCCACCTTGCGCAGCAACTCGGCAATCATGCTGAGGTGCTCTTCCGATTCCTGGGTGAAGGCTTCCCACAGTTCCGGGTCGGAGTCCGGGATATCGAACAGGCCGGAGTCATCGGGCGGTTTTGCCGCTTGTGGAACCGAAGCTGGTTCGGCGTCCGCCTCGTAGCGGGGCTCGGGCTCGGGTTCAGGCTGCCGGCTCCGGGTCTCGCGATACACGCTCAACACTTCGTCCACGCGTTCCCGGATGCCGAAACCGGCTCCCTTGTTTTCCACCGACTCGCGGACCAGCGCGATGGTGGCCCGGAACAGCGACAGCAATTCAGCCGTGTAGCTGCCGCGGCCGTCGAGAATCTCGTCCAGCAGTTTCTGCATCGCCGCGTTCAGACTGCTGGTGGCGCGCATGCCAAGCACGCCGGCTGCGCCCTTCAACTGGTGTACGCTGCGGCGCAGAGTCTTCAGGGCGTCGTCGCCGGCTCCGCTCTCCAACTGCCCCACGGCGTGGTCGAGCTTCTGAAAATGTTCGCCCGCTTCTTCCGTGAACGCCTCCCACAGATCGTCATCGGCGGCGACCGTGTCCAGTACCTCCCACTCGGGCTCGGAGGCTTCCTCGATGCGCACCGGCTGTACCGGGCTGGTGCTCTTGATCGCCCCGATGCAGCTTGCCAGCCGCGAGGCCGCCGCGCCCAGCGTGGAAGCGGTCTCATCGCTCCAGCCGAGGTCGCCCGAGAGCAGACCTTCGAGCGTACTGCAGGGATATTCGGCCACCTGGCTCAGCGAGTGAATGCCGAGGTTCTGTGCGGCTGTGCGAATTGTCACCAGCCGGTCCCGGGCTTCCTCCATCCGCAGCCTGTCGTCCGGGTCGCGGCGGCAGGCTTCCAGACCCTCGGCAAGCAGAGGGATATGGCTCTCCATCTCGCGGATGAAGCCCTCCAGCCGTGTAGCATCCACGTTCACGTTCATAGGCATCTCTCCCACATCCCGCTCGGCGCCGCCCGGCAGACGATGCCGGCAACGGCAAAAACGTCTGGACCAACTAGCGCATGTAGGAGGGGTCCTCGGCGGGCAGCCGGAACCGCTGCATGCTGTAGCGCAACTCGTCGGTGAGCTTGGCCAGTTCCTGCACCGACAGCGCGGCCTTCTTGGCGCCTTCGGCCGTTTCCTGGGTGTGAACCGAGATTTCGTTCATCGACCGCGAGACATGCTCAGAGCCGCGCGCCTGGTGTTCCGAGGCCGTCGAGATCGATTGGATGAGGCCCGACAACTGCGACGACACCGATTCGATTTCGCTCAGCGTGCGGCCGGCGGCGTTGGCGCGGTTGGAGCCGTCCACCACCTCGCGCGTGGTTTCCTCCATTGCCGTGATGGCCTCTGCCGTGTCGGCCTGGATCGACTTGATGAGCGTGTTGACCTTCTTGGTCGCCTCGGCGGCGCGTTCGGCCAGCCGTTCCACTTCTTCGGCCACGACGGCGAATCCGCGTCCGGCCTCACCCGCCATGGCCGCCTGAATGGAGGCGTTCAAGGCGAGAATCGATGTGCGGTCGGCGATGTCGCCGATGAGCTGCACGATGGAGCCGATTTCCTGGGAGCGTTCGCCAAGGCCCTTCAGACGTTTGGAGGTTTCCTGCACCTGGTTGCGGATGCCGCCCATTCCTTCGATGGTCTTCTGCACGGCTTCAGAACCCTGTTTGGCTTTCTGGAAGGTCTGCTCGGCGACGGTGGCCGCGGTTGAAGCCGTGGCCGACACCTCGCGGATGGAGCGCGCCATCTGCTGGATGGAGTTGTTGGCTTCGGCGATCTGCTTGGCCTGTCCCACCGAACCCTGGGCGAGGCTTTCGGCCGTGTGCAGCACCTGTCCGGCCGAATGGCCGACATGAGCCGTGGTGCGGTTCACGCTGGAGACCAGTTGGCGGAGTTCGGAGATCATGTAGTTAAACGAGTCGGCGATGGCGCCGGTGACTTCGGCCGTTACCTCGGCTTCCTGCGTCAGATCGCCGCCGGCGACGCCGCTGATGTCGTCGAGCAGTTTCTGGATGCTCTGCTGAATGCGGTTGCGCTCGTCGCGCGACTGGATGAGGTTCATCGTGTTGTCGAGAACCGAGTTCATCGATTCGGCGAGCGTCCCCAACTCATCGCGCGCCGCCACCGGCACGCGCACATCGTAGTTGCCTTCGCCGATCTGCACGAACGAGTCGGTGATGAGCTGAATCTGGCCGGTGATGGAGCGGTTCACCATCGACACCAGGCCGACGGTGAGCAGCAGCACCAGGCCCGCCAGGCCCAACTGCATGTACTTGTCGCGCGTCAGGCGGGCGGCGCGCGATTCGAGCAGGCCGCGCAGGTTCGGGTAGGTGGCGTCGTAAAGCGCGAACAGGCCGCTGAGGGCCGTGTTGGCCGCCTCGGTGGCGCGATCGGGCGACACCAGCCGGTCCGGTCCCCCTTCCATCAGAGGCCGCACAATGCCGTCCAGGCCGCGCGCCGCCGCCGAGACCGCCGGGTTCAGCTTCTGATCGAGCTCAGGCCTTGCCCCGAAAGCGGCCGAAAAGTTGCGCTGCATGTTCTGCACCATGCCGTTTACCTGTTCGGCCAGCGCCTGGGCCGGCACGCGGTAGTCGGCCTGACCCTTGGTGGCGAGCGTGTTCGCTGCCAGGTGGCCCATCTTGCTCACCCGGTCGGTGATGACCGGCAACTGGTTGACCACCGCGTCCATCAGATAGTAGGTGTCGAGCTCGGCGTCCGAGATCAGGTTCGATTTCTCGCCCGCCTGGCGCACATGGTCGATCAGCGACGCCATCAGACGGTTGTGCGCGTCCAGGTTCTCCCGCGCCGACATCTTGAGCGAGTTGATCTTGAGGTCCTGCCACTCCCGCTTCAACTGGCCCAGCCGTTCGCCGGCCTCCAGATGCGGATGTTTGGCCGCCACCGACTCCACCACCGAAAAGGCGCGGTCAATGGCCGCCTGCTGCTGGTCCGCCCTCACGCGCTGTCCCGAGTCGCCCATCAGCGTCGCGTTGCTGATGGCCCGGTGCTGGGGTACGGCCTCCACCAGGCTGCGCAGGGCGTTGACATATTCGGCCCCGGCGATTTCGTTCTGCGTGGCCTCGATCTGAACGTCGCGCGCCTGCACGAACATGGAAGCGGCCGTGGCGAAGGGGATCACCATCACGGCGAGCACCAGGCCCAGCTTCTGTTTAATGGTCAAATTGGCGAATCTGCCGTTGGCACCTCTGGGTGAAGGCATGCTAAATTTCCTCCCAATGCAAAATCTCTACGAATTCCGCGTTGCGCGCCGGCCGGGTATTGCTCATCCTCATGCCGTACTACCTGCGCTCAAACCTTTGAAACTCTTCCAGCCGGAACACCTGCTCAAGATCGAGGATGTTCAACAGCCGGTCTCCCCGGCCATGCACACCGCGCAACACTGATGTCACTTTGTCGTCCACCAGCCCGCCCACGTGCTCAAGCTGTTGCGAGGGGATACGCTGAATCCCCTTTACTTCGTCCACAAGCAGACCGGCTGCCGCCACCGGTTCGCGGGCCTGCAGGAACAGCACCCTGCCGCGCGCCGTTGACGGCAACTCCTGCAGTCCGAGCAGCACCGGAAGATTCAATACCGGCACGATCTCGCCGCGCAGGTTGGTGATGCCGCGCACAAATTCGGGCACGTTGGGCACCTTGGTGACGCCCGGCACCCGGCCGATTTCCGCCACGTCGCGCACCGGCAGGGCATAGTCGCCTCCCGACAGGCTGAACACAACGTAATCGTCCAGTTGGCTGAACTGCTTATGGACGGCTGCGGGCTGCTCGGCGGCGCCTGATAGCGGCGCTGCGCGTTCCAGTCCCTCATCGATACTCCCGATCAGCTCCTCAAGGCCTGCCTGGCGCGGCGAGTCGGACTCCTCGGCCGGGAGTGCGGCGCTCGAACCGGAATCTTCCGGTTCCTCTGGCGCGGTTCCGGTGTCCGGGGATGATCCCTGCTGCAGCGATGCCAGCAGTTGGCGGCCCTCTTCGGAGTCAAGCAACTCGCGCAGCATCTCGTCGGAGGAGTCAAAGTTCATTCCCTCCATGCCCGGCGCACCGGCGCTATCGGGCATCGGTGGTTCGAGGACGGCTTCGGGCTCAGCCGCCGCGGTCTCGAAAAAGTCGAAGAAGTCGGGCTCGGCGACATCCGGCGAATCCGTTGCGGCAGCGGGCGCGGCGAACTCGCCCTCGGAAACGGCAGCCTCGAGTGCGGCGATCGGGCCGCTGGCGGACTCATCCACCCCGCCGGGCGGAAATTGTCCGCCCGTTTCGGCGGCTTCGGCCTCAAGTGAAGCCTCGAGTGGATCCTCGGACTGCGGAACTTCCATCCACCCGCCGGCTTGGCCCGCGGTGGCTTCGGCCGTCCCGGTGTTGAACTCCGTTGGTGTATCTTCAATTTCCCCGGCCGTTTCCCCGGCCGTTTCCCCGGCCGCCATCGGCCAACCCTCAGGCTCCGGCAGCTCAAGCGCCAGTTCGTCAAGCGCCAGTTCGTCAACCGGTGCGGTGCTCAATCCGGCGGGCGGGTCGAGGGCGGGCGTGGGATCGAGGTCATCGCCTGGAAATGCTTCGGGCAGACCCTCAAGCTCGGGGCTGGCGGCGAGCATTTCGGCGAACATCTCATCGATGGCCCAATCCCCGGCGGCGGTATCGGCGAGAGGCCCGTCCATTGGCAATGCCTCTTCTGGTAATGCGTCTTCTGGCAATGCGGCCGGCATTGCGTCTTCAGGCATGGCGTCTTCCGGCATTGGCTCTCCCAAGGGCTCATTCGAGGCCTCAAAGGGCACTCCGGCCCGCCCGGGTTGTTCGAAACCGCTTTCGAAGTCTTCTATCACCGCGTGTTTCCTCTTACGTTCCGGCTCACATGTACCTGGCGATTGTCCCCAGTAGATCGTCGGTTCTTACCGGTTTCGTGAGGTACTCATCTGCGCCCTGCTTTAACCCCCAATAGCGGTCAGACTCCTGATTCTTGCCGCTGATCACGATGATCTTGATTTCCTTTGTCTCCGGGGAACTCTTCAACTGGCGGCAAACCTGGAATCCGTTCTTTTTGGGAAGCACCACATCCAGCAGCACGAGAGTGGGTTTCTGCTTCGTCGCCTTCAGGATCGCCTCCTCGCCGTCGGTGGCGACCGTGTACTGGTAACCGCGGCTTTCAAGCGCCTTGGTCAGGGCCAGGAGTTCAGTGGCGCTGTCTTCGACAACCAAAATCGATTTGGTGCTCATCTTGTCTGGTGGCTCCTTCTATCCCAATCGGTCGGGTCAACCGGCCTCAAGCCTTCACATACTTTCGGATCGTCTTGAGGAGAGCCTCCGGGTCAAAGGGTTTGGTCACGTAGTCGCTGCATCCGGCCAGCTTTCCGCGCACCTTGTCGAAGATGCCGTCTTTTCCCGACAGCATGACCACGGGAACGGCCTTGGTGAGCGCGTTGTCCTTCATGGTCCGGCAGACCTGATAGCCGTCGATATTGGGCATGGTGATGTCAAGCAGGACCAGGTCGGGCACCACTTCGTTCAGCTTCTCGAGCGCCTTTTTTCCGTCTTCCGCCATGACGACGCGGAATTCGTTCTTTTCAAGGAAATTGGAAAGCGCCTTGCGGATGGTGAGGCTGTCGTCCACCACCAGGATGACCTTGCGCCACTGGATCTGATCGAGCACGCCAAGCAGCGCCCAGTCATTGCGGCGCTGTGAGGTGGCCAGTTTCAGGTAGGGCATCGCCTTGGTGGCTTCTCTCAGGTTGAGGTGGCCCAGGGCGAGATACACATTATGTTCGAAGGTGCGCTGATCCGACGGCGTGGCCTCGTAACGGCCAAGCGCCTCGCGCACGGTTTTTTCGGTGACGCCGTCGTTTTTCTCCACCTCGCGCAGATCTTCGAGCACGGTGATGGCCTTGCACGTGGGACAACGCCGGTGTGAGGTCTCCGAACTGTAGGCGCAGAACGGGCAGGCCCACTTTGGGGCGGGTGGCGCTGGTGTGGGGGCGGCGGCCTTGGCGGGCTGCTCGGCGCGCAAACCCGGCAACGGCGAAAGTACGGTGCCCGGGGCGGGCCATTCCGCCTGAGGCGGGGTTACCGGACCCGCCGCGATGGGCTGGCTGACCGGCCTCGGGAACGGTGTGCGCACCGAGGGGACCGGCACTGGCGTGCGAGTGGCGGGAAACGGCGAGGCGGCCGGCGGCGGAGCCACGTTGGGTGTGGGCCGCGCGGCTGGTTCAGGCGGGCGGAGGTTCTCGGCCGGGGGGGCTGTGCGGTGCGCCTGCGGTGGGGGTCCCTGGGTCCGTAGAGGCGCCACCGGCCTGCTGTTGGCGCCCATACCTTCGGGCGCCTTCATGACGCCGGGACGGGCGGACGCCGTTTCGCGCGGCGTGCTCATCTCCCTTGTCCCGCTCATCTCCCTTGCCGCGCCGCCAGAGGGCGATGAGACCGGCGGCGGAACCACCACCGAAGACGCCGGCCTTGCCGCGCCTCCGTCGGCGACTAACGTGCCTTGCCCTTTGCACCTGGCCAGCCACGCGGCTGCTTTCTGATTGTTGGGGTTGACGCGCAGCACCTCGCCCAGATAGAAGGTTGCCTCCTTGGGCGACTCCGACAAGGAGGCGCGCCAGAGCCAAACCAGCTCACTGTTCGGGTTGTGCACGCTGGCCTGGCGGAGCAACTGCCGGGCCTGCGCCTTGTTTCCTGCCTTCGCGGCGGCCACCGCGTCCCGCAGCAGCACGGTATCCTGAGTCTGAGCCATAGTGTTTTTCTGAAAGCCTGGTCCCTGTTGTGGCGAAGAACCACGGTCTTGCATTTACACTCTTATGAACGGCGAATCGTAAGAGATGATGCATAGGGGGAAAACCTTAGAAGCCTCAAGGGCAATCCCCCTTAGCGATCCCGCACTCAAGGATATGGCCCGCTCTCCTTACGTGGTACTAAGGCATTCCACCTCTGGCGCGCTTCCGGCCTTGCCCGTATAGTAAAAACAGGCCTACTTTCTCATGTTCACTGCGCCCCAATCGGATCCGGTAACCTTTTGGCAGCCCTCCTTTTCTCATCCCAACGTTGTGGTAACCGCCGCGGCCAAGTCGCCGCTGGCGCCCTTGCTAGCGGGGCTATGGCCGGCCGATGCGAACCTCGAAGTGGTCCATGTTTATAACGCCTCGGACGCTCTGACGCTGGTGGAGCGGGGAAGAGTGGCGGTGGTTGCGGTGGTGGAGCCGCTCGAGGAAGAAGGCTGGACGCAACTGTTGATGGGGGCGCTGGCGCGGGCCAAAACGCCGCGCTTTGTGCTGTTGTCGAGCAAAGCGACGCAGGAAACCGCCGCGGGCTGGCTGAAGATGAAGATGCGCGCCGATGCGGGCATGCTGAAGACGCTGGTGAACGAAGCCGCGGCCGAGTCGCAGCGCGGGCCGGACCGGCTGGCGGTGCGGCCGCTCGAAATCCTGGCGGCGGTGTCGGCCTTTCCCGAAGCGGCGTGGCTGCGATTCACGGGGGAGCCGGCCACCGGCGATATCTGCTTTCGCAATGGCGTGGCCGTCTACGCCGAATCTGGAAGAAAAAGCGGACGGGCGGCGCTGGATGAAATCCTCTCGTGGCCTGTCTGCGAGTGTGAATACCGCGAGTATCCCTCGGTTCTGCCCTCCAACGTGAACGCGCTTCTTGCCGATCTGGTTCGTGGCGCCGCCGCCGTTTCCCATGCATCGGCCCCCGCTCTGGCGTTGGAACTGGAGGAGCCGAGCGACTTTCCCGATTTCGTGGCCGAGCCGGCGGCCGCGGCTTTCGTGAGCGAAGATCCCGACGAGGGCATCCCGGAGCCGGACGAAATGGCGATCGATGCGGCGCTCGACATGCTGGCTGCCGAGGCCGCCGAAGTCCCGGCCGAATTTCCCTTGCCGGAGGCCGAACCGGAAACGGTGGTCCCCGCGTCGGCGGGCGAAATCGATTCACCTGAAAGCCTGGACGTGTTCGAACTCCCGGCAAGCCAGCAACTGGCGAGTCCGGATCTGCGTTCGACGATTTTCACCTGTGTGGCGGTGATGGAAGAAGGCGTGGTGGAGTTGTGCGAGCCGCCGGCCGGCTACAAGGAGTTCGATCCCTCCTCGATCTGCCACACCTTTAACGGCATCCGGCAGCTTGTCGAGTCGAGATCAATGGGGCTCACCAATTCGGTTCTGATCCGCGCCACGCAGTCTTCCCTGGTCGTCGCGCAGGTGCCGGGGACCAGGCGGGTTTTGGCCGCCAAATTCTCCGGGCTGCGCTTTGGAGCGGCCGAGGAAATGGAACTGCACCGGCTTCTTGAAAACGCCGCCATCATCTGCCCAGCAGCCGCTGTGTAAGCGATTTGCGTCCCGGCGAAAAGTGCCGGGCGGCCGCGATAAGGTATGGCCGGAACTCCCTTTGCCAATAGGCGAGAAACCCTTCCTGGCGGATCTCATCAAGCGAGCGGGTGTAATGGCCCAGCAGGCTGGACGCCAGCACCTGGCTGGTGGTGAGGGCGGCCGACTGCGCGCATCGCGACAGCCAGCGCACGTTTTCCGGCAACTCCCGCACGGCCGCCAGCGCAAGGACGGCGGACATCTCAAACACCGGCCGCTGCTCGCGCCGCGCCGCGGCCTCCAGCCGTCTCCATCCCGATTCGAGGTCCGCCAGATCAGGCAGATTGCGCGGTGGTATGGACGCGGCATGGCGGCGGATGGTGGCAAGTTCTTCGCGCAGCGCCGTGACGTCGAGAGGCGGCGTATTGATGGCCTCGGCCACCTGCCCGGCTGTCTGCTCGAGCCCATCCAGAATCTGGTCGACAGTATCGAACTTCGTTTCCGGATTGAGCAGTCCCTGCTCCTGAAGGCTTTGGGCGATGCGGCGGACGAGGGTTTTGCCGGCGCCGGAGACATCGGCAAGAGCGGCCATCACCCATACGGGAGAGGCGCGAAAGGCCAGGATACCCACCAGTTCGATCCCGTTGCCCGCCGCCCGGCGGGTGAGGAAATTCTCGGCCAGCGCGGCTTCTCCGGGGTAGGTCCCCTCCACCTCGCCCACCTGTTCAATCAGGAAGCGCAGCGTGGTGTCGACGAGCGAGCGGTAAAGCCGCGTGCGGCGCAAATAAGAGGGAACGGCGACATCCCCCACTTCGCGCACCAGTCCGCCGGCCAGGGCCGAGGCCGAGCGGATCAGGCGTTCCGGGAGCGAAAGCAGATAGCCGGTCAGTCCGACTCCACCCATCGCAGCGTGGCCTGGCCGGCGGCCTGCGCGGCCATCAGTTTCCCGCATACCGCATCAAGCTCCTCCACCGGGTACATCTCGCCCTCATAATAGACCGCCGGAGGATTGGCGAAGATTTCCGCCCACACTTCGTAGGTGCCGCCGGTGGTCTTCACTTCCAGGTAGTCGCCTTCGCGCAGGCGGCGCTTCAGTTCGATTTCGTTCAGTGTAGGAGCGGCCACTTCCAGATCGTAGCACCTTAGGCGAAATCGGTGGCCAGTTCGGCCAGTTGCCCGGCGGTGAAGGCGGTTTCGGCCATATAGCTGGGGTGATCGACGACGATTTTGGCGCCGGCGGGAAACAGGGCGGCCTGTGCGGCGGTGAACTGGAAGCTGATGTACTGGACCGAACTGATGCGGTCGGTGGCGATCTGGCGGGGGTCGAACATGGCCTTCACGCGCGGTGTGCCGGGCACCTCGATCCAGATGTGGTTTTCCAGGCCAAGCAACGCCCGCAGCCAGATGTCCCGCTGTTCGGGAGTTTCATATTCGATCAGCAGCGACGCGCTGAGGCCGTTCGGTTTGGGAATCAGTTCGTTGTAGGTCTCGATCTCGTGGGCGATGTCCTGGGGTTTGACGATACGTTCGATGCGCATCATCTCCTGGATCTGGTAGCGGACTGTCTCGCGGTTTTCGAACAGGAACGTGAGGTGATCGCCCACGCGCACCCGGCGGCGATCCTTGAGCGCCATTACCCGGGGGCGCCAGCTTTCACGCTGAATTTCGTAGTCGGCGATATTCTGGATTTCTTCGAATGTAACTGGCTGCATAATTTACTCCGTCGGAAAGCCGTCTTCGCGGTAGGCGCGCGCCAGCACCTGGATGGGATGGATGGGGCGTTCCCCGATTCCCTGTTCGAACTGAATGGCGGCCAGCGGGCAATCCGAGGCGAACACATTCGCCTTGGCTTCCTTCATTTCGTCGAAGGCTTTTTTCGCCGTCAGCATGGACAGGGGAAAGAACTCTTTCTTCATCGCCCACGTTCCGTCATGGGCGCTGCACTGCTCCACCATGGTGATTTTCGCGCCCGGAATCAGGCGCATCATGTCGCGCGAGCGGTAGCCGATGTTCTGCGCCTTCAAATGGCATGGCAGGTGATAGGCGATGTTTCCGGGCGAGGATTTGAAATCGCGGTTGAAGTGGCCTTGCCGCTTACGTTCAAACAGGAACTCGCACAGATCCATGGCGGCCGCGCCCACGCGTTTTGCGCCTTCAGTGCCGAGTAACTCGCCGTACTCCTTGCGCAGCATGTAGGAGCAGGTGGGATTGATGGCGACAATCTTACGGCCTCTTTCGGCGTGCGGCAGCAGGGAGGCCACGTTGGCGGCGGCCATCTCCCTGGCCAGTTTGAAGTCGCCGGCCTCGAGCGCGGGCATGCCGCAGCAGTTCTGTTTGGGACAGCCGAGCGAGACGCCGTTGCGGGAATAGACATCCACGGCGTCCTTGCCGATCTGCGGATTGTTGTGATTGACAAAGCAGGTGTGGAACAGGACGGCGAGATTCGGGTCGCCGGGCGGCGTGCCGCGACCGTGATGCCAGTCTTCAAAGGTTTCGGCGTGGAATTCGGGAAGCTGCTTGTCCTTGTGGATGCCGATGGCCGCTTCCATTACGCCGCGCAGCAGGGGCTGTTTGTTCGCCCAGTTGGCGATATCGGGTGTGGCGCCGCCCAGTTGCCCCACCAGTCCGGGGCGCGCCAGCATCTTTGAGCGCAGGGAGATACCCGTCTCGCGGCGGCGCAGGGCGTTGGCGCGCAGCATCAGGCGGGGGAAATCGAGCTGGAATTCGTGCTTGTCATCGGGGGTGTAGGGGCACTTGACATAGCAGAGCTTGCACTGATAGCAGGTGTCGATGACATAGTCGGTTTCCCCGGCGGTTACCTGACGCACGTCGCCGTCGTGCCTGTCAACGGCGTTGAACAGGGCGGGGAAGGACGGGCAGAGGTTGAAGCAGAGCCGGCAGCCGTGGCAGATCTCGAAGATCCTTTCCACTTCCTTGGCCAGGCCGGCTTTGTCCCAATAATGCGCATCATTGGGATTGTAAGTAAGTCCGTCGGTGGGTTCGCCTTTGATGACTGCCATGATGTATATGTGGAAGGGTGGGAGGCCGCGCCCTGGCCGCCTCCCGGGTAAACGCAGTGGACTTGATTAGCTGATGGATTCCAGTCCCTGCTGAAACCGGCCGGCGTGGGACTTTTCCGCCTTGGCCAGCGTTTCAAACCAGTCGGCGATTTCGCTGAAGCCTTCCTCCCGCGCCGATTTCGCCATTCCCGGATACATGTCGGTGTATTCGTGGGTTTCCCCGGCGATGGCGGCCTTCAGGTTGGCCGACGTGTCGCCGAGCGGCAGACCGGTGGCCGGATCGCCCACCTTCTTCAGGTAGTCAAGGTGGCCGTGCGCGTGGCCTGTTTCGCCTTCGGCGGTGTCACGGAACAGTCCGGCGACGTCCGGATAACCTTCCACGTCCGCCTGCTTGGCGAAGTAGAGGTAGCGGCGGTTGGCCTGGCTTTCGCCGGCGAAGGCGGCTTTCAGGTTATCGTGAGTCTTCGAGCCTTTGAGTTCAGCCATGGAGGATCTCCTGTATTGTTGTCAAGTTGAAATACTTTCAGTTACCGGCGCCGGAGCATTCAGCGCAGATTCCAAGCAACTCCACCGAGCAGCGTTCCAGTTGGAAGCCCCGGGGGAGAGAACGCCGCAGGCGGATGGGAGTGACGTCCCGGTGGGGCACGTCGGCCACCCGCTTGCAGCGCGTGCATACCAAGTGATGATGATTGCCGAGATTCGCGTCCAGACGCAAAGAATCGTGCAGGATGTTGACCTCGCGGAGCAGTCCGGCTTCGGTGAAGGTGCGGATATTCTTATAGACCGTGCCGAGGCTGATGGCGGGGATTTCCCGCTTTACCTGCTCATAGACCGCCTCAGGGGTCGGGTGCGAATCCGAGGAGGCGAGGGCGCGGTAGATGATCTGGCGCTGGTGAGTGCAGGCGAGGCCGAGTTTCCGGCAGCGTTGACGGAACAGGTCCATGCGTTGCACGATGGTGGCCTCGGGGATCATCACTTTCTATTAAAGGAGAATTATTCTCCTTTGTCAACCCGCGTCTGACGGTAGCGCCCGTGCTATCATGCGAATGTGGCGCGGGTCGTGATCGACACCAGTGTATTGGTAGGAGCATTGATCAGTCCGGCCGGTCAGAACCGGTTTGTTCTGCGGGCATGTCTTGAGGGAACGCTGAAACCGCTCATTGGCCATTCTCTCTTTCTGGAATATGAAGACGTTCTGAGCCGCCCCACTCTGTTCCGGTCCTCCCCCTTGTCCGCCGCGGAGAGACTGGAGTTGCTTGAGGCGTTTCTGTCTGTATGCGAGTGGGTGGAAGTATATTTTTCGTGGCGTCCAAACCTGCCGGACGAATCAGACAATCACGTGATGGAGTTGGCTGTCGCCGGCCGTGCACAAATGCTGATCACTCAGAACCTGCGCGATTTTGAACGAGGGGAACTCACATTCGATCACGTCCGGGTCGTTTCGCCCGAACAATTGTGGAAGGAGACCAGATGAGCACGCTCACCATACGGCTACCGGAAGCCAAGCACGCAAGGCTCAGGCATCTGGCCGAATCACGCGGCGTCAGCATGAATAAACTGATGGAGGAACTGGCCACCGTCGCTCTTGCGCAAAACGACACCGAGATCCGGTTCCGTGCGATGGCGGCAAAGGGAGACGCCCGGCGCGGACAGCAACTGCTGGAAAAACTCGACACAGCGTTCGCTCGACCGCGCCGTTAGGCTCACAGCCGGTCGCGGGTATGCGGCGAACGCGCCCACATCGCCATCTTTACCTTCCACGGCAGGTGATTCATCAGGGTGACGAAAACCCGATACTGCCAGCCCGGCACCACGATAACCTTGCCCGCATCGAGGCCATCCAGCGAGGCGCGCACCACGTCTCCGGCGCGCATCCATAGCCACTTGGCGATCTTTCCTCGGTCGGTGCCCAGCACGTCATGAAACTCGGAATACGTGAATCCGGGGCACAGCGCCTGCACGCGAACGCCCGGCGCGGCGCCGCGAAGCTCCAGGGCAAGCGCTTCGGTGAAGGCGATCATCCATGTCTTGGTGGCGCAGTAACTCACGTTGGAAGGGCTGCGCGCAAAGCCGGCCACCGAAGCCACGTTGATCACGCCGCCCCTGCCCCGCGGCGTCATTGCCTTCAACGCGGCGTGCGTCAGATCGACGGTGGCCATCACATGCAATTGGTGCATACGCTGCTGGCCTTCCAGATCTGCGTTCCAAAAGCGGCGCTTTGTGCCGAAGCCGGCGTTGTTCACCAGCAGTTGGAACGCGGGCTCCTGTGCGATGCGCGCGGCCACGATTGCCCGTGCTTCGGCATCGGCAAGATCGGCCACCAGAGGCTCGGCGCGTCCCAGTTCGTTGGCCAGCCGTATCAACCGGTCCTCGCGCCTTGCCACCAGAATCAGGCCGTAGCCGCGCGCGGAAAGCTGCCGGGCGAACGCCTCGCCAATGCCGCTGGAGGCGCCGGTGACCAACGCCACGGGACGCATTAACGCGCCGCCGCCTCTTCGATTGTCAACGTGCCGCGATCGGCATCGAGCGTGGTCATCACGCCCAGCGGCAGCGTCAATTGATCGCTGGTGTGGCCGATGGTGAGCCCGCTCAACACCGGCACACGCAGCTTGCCAAGGATGCGATCCACCACCTCACCCAGCGAAAATGTCGATTCAAACGACGGCCGGAACTCCCTCGGCCTGCAATCGGAGCACTCGCCGAACACGATCCCCGCCGCGGCGTCCAGCTTTCCGGCCAGCTTCAGGTGCGTCAGCAGCCGGTCAATGCTGTAGGGCTGCTCGTCCACGTCCTCAAGAAACAGGATCCTGCCACGTGTGTCGATCTCATATGGCGAGCCGATCGTAGTCGAGATCAGTGTCAGGTTCCCGCCTACCAGTTGCCCGCGCGCTTTGCCGGGCCGGATGGTGCGTACGGTGTGCGCCGGCCGCAGCGCATCGGATTCCACCGGATTCGCCAGCAAGCCCAACGGCTTGGCCTCGCTCATCGCCCGGCGGAAATGGCCGCGAGTGTACTGCGAGAAGCCGGAAAGCACCACCGGGCCATGAAACGTCACCAGCCCGGTCATGCGGTGAATCGCCAGGTGCAGTGCGGTGATATCGCTGTATCCGAGGAAAATCTTAGGATTACGGCGGATGAGATCATAGTCGATTCCCGCCAGCAGATGGGCGGCGCCGAAACCACCGCGGATGCAGAAGACCCCCTTCACTTCCGGATCGCGGAACATGTCGTGCAGGTCGGCCAGTCGCTGCTCCACCGTGCCGCCCACGTAACCATCCTTGGCGCGAACGTTCCGTCCGAATTTGGGCTGCCAGCCGAAGAACTTCACGGTCCGTTCGGCGGTGGCGATCAGATCGGGGCTGGCGACATAGGCCGATGGCGTGATCAGCCCCACCGTGTCGCCATCGCGCAGCGGCCTGGGGTGGATCAGCCCTTGGGCCGCCTCCGCGTTTAGGGCCGCGCCGCCTGCGGCCATCATCCAAGTGCGCCGGTTCATCAAAAAGACCTGCCTGTCATGAGAGAATGCTAGCAATTGTTGCCGTATACTATCGAGGGGTTCCTTATGACACGATTTCTCACACTGATGGCGGCTACCGTTTTGTGGTGCGGTCCTTCAGCCGCGCAGGTGCTCTACGGTTCGCTCACAGGAAACGTCCATGATTCGGCGGGCGCGCTCGTGCCCGGCGCAAACGTGAAGGTCCGCAATACCGGTACCGCGCAGGAGTTCACCCAGGCAACGAACGACTCAGGCGGATTTACGTTTTCCAGCCTGACGCCCGGCACCTACGAACTGACGGTGAACGCCGCGGGCTTCCGCACGGCTCTGCGCCGCGGCATCGACATCACGGTCAACACCGTGCGCCGCGAGGAGATCACGCTCGAGGTCGGGCAGGTGTCTGAGAGCGTTACCGTCGAGGCCGGCGCCGTGGCACTGCAGGCCGACAAAGCGGACCTGCATACCGAAATCAGTGCACGCGACGTCGTGAATATGCCGCTGCCGCGTTACCGCAATTATCAGAGCCTGATCAACCTGGTGCCAGGCGCCACTCCCGGCCAATATCAGAATTCGATTCAGGCCGCGCCCGGGCGCGCGCTTTCCACCAACGTCAACGGCGTCAACCGCAACAACAACATGACGCGCATCGATGGCGCCATCAGCGTCTTTCTCTGGCTGCCGCACCACACCGCATACGTGCCTCCGGCTGAAACGATTGAGACGGTGAACATCGCCACCAATAACTTCGACGCTGAGCAGGGACTGGCCGGAGGCGCGGCGATCACCGTGATCACCAAGTCCGGCACAAACGATCTGCATGGTTCGGCCTGGTGGCTGCATGACAACGGCGCGATGCAGGCCAAGAATTTCTTCAACACCGCGGCCAAGCCGAAGAACCTTAACAACATTGGCGGCGTCACCATCGGCGGACCCGTGAAGCGCAACAAGCTGTTCTACTTCTTCGGCTGGGAGGGCGTGCATGAGCGGCTGGGATCCACCAACATCCTCAGCGTGCCCACCGCCGCCCAGCGGGCAGGCAACTTCGACGGGCTGAACGCCACCATCTATGACCCGCTCACTGGCCAGGCCAGCGGGGCGGGCCGCACCCCGTTTGCCGGAAACGTGATTCCGCTGAACCGCCAGAGCACCATCTCGCGGCGCATCCAGGAACTCATCCCGCTTCCCAACCGGGCCGGTCTGGCCGCCAATTTTCTCACCGGCGGATCCCAGCGTTTAGACAGAAACAATTACGACGCGAAAGTGAATTGGAACCGCTCTTCGAAGAACATGATCTGGGGCAAGTATTCCATCATGGAGGCGGTGGTGGCCTGCGACGCGGCATTTGGAAAAGGCGGCGGAGCGGCCCTGTGTCCCTCCGGCAGCAACATTGGAGATGGGACGCTTCGTACGCAGGTGGCCACCGTTGGAAGCAACTACATCTTCTCGCCGGGATTCCTCTGGGACGGCGTGTTCGGATGGACCCGCCAGGGCCAGGGAATCACCGGTTTTGACTACGGCAATTTTATCGGCCGGGAGTTGGGCATTCCGGGCGTGAACGGGGGCAGTTCGGACATACGCGATTCCGGAGCGCCGGTGTTGATCATTTCCGGCTTCACCAACTTCCTGAGTGACACCGATACGCGTCCGTTTTTTGCGCACGATTCCTCCTGGACAACGCAACAGAACTTCTCGCTTTCGCGCTCCCGGCATGATATCCGCTTTGGCTTTGAGGGCTCGCGCCATGTGCTGAATCACTACAATCCCGATGGCGGCGGCAATGGCGGTCCAATGGGGCGCTTCGAATTCACGCAGGGAATCACGTCGATTCCCGGCGCCACTCTTACGCAGTCCAACTCCTATGCCAGCTACCTCCTCGGTTTGCCGCAAACCGTGCGCCGGTCCTCGCAGTACGAGGTCATGACCGCCTACAACTGGCAGTTTGGATTGTATGTGCGTGACCGCTGGCAGGTGAACCAGAAGCTTACGCTGTCTCTTGGCCTGCGCTACGAACTGTTTCCGCTGCAGACGCGCGGCGGCAGAGGCGGCATTGAGGGCTACGATCCGGCGACGAATCTGGTGTCGGTGGGCGGTATCAATAATGTACCGCCCGGCCTGGGCATCTCCACCAGCAAGAAACTCTTTGCGCCCCGCGTTGGCCTCGCCTACCGGTTGAGCCCCAAGACGGTGGTGCGCACCGGGTACGGTCTTACCTAGAACCCCATGCCGCTCGCCCGTCCGCTGCGCGGCTTCTTCCCGCTGGTGTTCGCGGCCACCTTCAATTCCCCGAACTCGTTCCAGCCCGTCCGGCCGATTGAGCAGGGGATTCCGAACATCGTGCTGCCGGACATCAGTTCGGGCCGCGTGCCGCTTCCGTCCACGGCTGCGATGAGGTTCATTGCCGGTGACCGGTTGAACCGCGGCTATGTCCAGTCCTGGAATTTCACGCTGGAACGGGAACTGCCGGGCAACACCATTGTTTCGGTGGCCTATGTTGGCACACAGACCACGCGCAGCTTCGCGGATAAGGAAATCAACGCCGCGGCGCCTGGCGGCGGCACCCCCGGACGGCCGTTGAACGTCGCCTTCGGCCGGACAGTGGATACGTGGGCCTGGAACGGTTATCTCAGCGCCAACTATCACGCGCTGCAAATCTCCGCCAACCGGCGCGCCGCGCGCGGACTCACCTTGAAAGGCGCCTATACGTTTTCCAAGGCGATCAACTTCACCGACGAAGACGGCTGGACCGGAACCATCGCCTGGAACTGGGCGCCGGTGTTTCCACGCAACCGGGCCCGCGCCGGCTACGACATCCCCCACACGCTGCAGATGGGCTTCGTTTACGAACTGCCTTTCGGCAAGGGGCGGCGCTACGCCACGTCGGGGCCCGCGCGCTGGATCTTCGGTGACTGGCAGTGGAATGGCGTATTCGCTTCCTATCAGGGACGCCCGTTTACCGTGGGCGCCGCCCAGGGAGCCTTGAACGCGCCCGGCAATGCCCAGACCGCCGATCAGGTGAAGACCGAGGTTACCAAGCTTGGCGGCGTTGGCGCGGGGCGCCCCTTCTACGATCCCACCGCCTTTGCCGCCCCCACTGGTGTTCGCTTCGGATCATCAGGACGCAATCTGCTGCGCGGACCTGGCGCGGTGAACCTGGATCTGGGCCTGTTCCGCAAGTTCCCGATTACCGAGCGCGTTGTGCTGGAATTTCGCGCCGAGGCCGCGAATTCGACCAACACGCCCCACTTCAACAATCCCGCCGCGAACATCAATGCAGCGAATTTTCTTACCATCACCAGCGCGCTGCCTGATCAGCGGCAGGTCCGGCTGGGCTTGCGGCTGGCCTGGTAGCCTTACTTCAGCGTCTCCAGGAACGCCAGCAGGTCGGCGATCTGCTGCTCGGTCATCCGCCCGGGCAAGTCCTCCGGCATCATGGAGAGCTTGCTCTTGCGGCGCGAGGTGATATCGGCCGGCTTCAGCCGCAGTTCCTCGCCGGTATCGGTGCGCAGGGTAACGCGTTGCGGCGTGTCCACGCCGATGGTGCCGCTGACTGTGCCTTCCGACTTGGTGTCCAAAATCCACTGTGTGTATTCGGGTGCGATGGCCGCCGACGGATTGAGGATCGCATCCAGCAGTCCATCCTTGCCGAACTTGGCCGCGATGTGGGTCATGTGCGGCCCGGCAAGCTGCTTCTTCCCGTCGAGAGAATGGCAGTTGGCGCACTCGGGCCCGCCCCTGGCCGAAAACAGCTTCCGCCCCCGTTCGACGTCGCCTTCCATCGAAAGCAGCACCCTGGGCGGCGGCAGCGGCCGCGCGCTTTTTGTCGCCGGCAGCGGTAACAGCTTGCGCGCCCGCGCCACCACCTGCCGGTTCCGGCTTTGATGGGTCAGGTTGGTGGTAAGCGTCTTCATCTCCACCGGTAGCTGGCTCCGCTGCTCCAGGTCCAGCAACATGTTCAGCCCCCGGTCGTTGCGGGCCATGGCTCGCACGGCTTCGCTGCGCACCTCATTGGGCGCCGTGCCGAGAACAATCCTCTGCAATTTCACCAGCATCTGCGGAGGCTGCGCATAACCAATGGCGCGGACTCCGGCGGCGCGCAGTTTCACCGGGCCGGTGGCGGCGAAGCGATCCAGATCCGTGAAGTAGCGCTCATCCCTGGTGCGGCCCAATGCCTGAATCGCGATCATTCGCGACGCTTCCGCGGCCTTGGCGTTCTTCGCCAGCGACAGAAGCTCCGGGGCATACTCGGCATCCTCCAGTTCATCGGTCAACTCCAGCGCCGTTTCCTGCAGCACCACATCGCCCAACGCAGTCCGCACGGCGGCGACAATTACCGGGTCCTTCCGGTAGGGGATCCATTCGCTGAACAGCCGTTTGCTGATGCGCACCAGCGCCTCCTGCCGCAACCCTGGCGGGGTGGTGAAGTTGGAAATCAGCGCGGCCACCGCATGGGCCGCTTCCTGCTGAGGATAGGCCGCCAGCGCTTCCAGTGCTTCCTTGCGCTGGGCGGATTCGAGACCGGAATCCGCTACGGCGGCGGCCAGAAACTCGATCGCACCGGAAGGCCGGAACTCCCACAGCAGCTTTCCCAGCGTCGAATCCCATTTTCCCGGAAACCATTCCCGCAGCTTCGCGTAGAGGGTGTTTTCCCTGCCGCGTGCCGCGATGCCCAACGCCTCAAGATACCAGCGGTCCTTGCCATCCCATCGCCTGATCAACTCATGGAGTACAGGCGTCGCGTCGGGATTGTGTTGCAGCAGGACCGCCATTTCCCGGCGCACCTGCGCCGACGGATCCTGATGAAGCCCTGTGGCCGCCACGTCCCCGCCCGCCAGGTTTAGGACGCGCAGGCCCAGAATACGGAACCGCGGGTCGTCGGACTTCAGCGCTTCCTGAATCTCAGCAGACTCTTTCCCGGCGATCCGGCCGATCAGCCACAATGAGCGGGCCTGCATCACGTAGTCCTCCCGCTGAGCCCACATGCCGCGCAGCACCGGCAGCGCTTTTTCTCCCATTTCTCTGAGCCGCGTGTAGGCCAGAAACCGCACCGACTGCGCGGGTGACGCAAGCGCCGCACCCATCCCCGTTGGCGTGTCGAAGTCGATGGCCGCGGGCGGCGGCCGGTAGGCTGGCGGCGCCAGCCGGTAAATGCGTCCACGGCCGGTGTCGGCCATGTTGTGGCCGCCCACGCCCGAGTCGTACCAGTCGGAAATGAAGACTGCGCCATCGGGCGATACGGCGACATCGGAAGGCCGGAACCAGGAATCGGTGGAACTCACGGTTTGTTCGGCGTCCAGTTTGTAGCCTGCGCCATCGCCAGACAGGAAATAGCTATTGATGGCCCGCTTTCCCGCTTCGGCATGCAGCAGGCTGCCGCGGTAACGCTGCGGCAGCAGCCTTCCTTCATACACCGCCAGGCCACAGGGGGAACCGGCCCCAAGGCGTGCGACGTTGGGCACAACGCCAGGTAACTCGTTATGGAAATGTCCGCCCTTGTCGGCGCGCCAGCTTCGCCCGCCGGGTCCCCAGTAGCCGTAGTTGCCGCCCTCCATCACATAGAGCATGCGCGTCCAGGCGTTGCCGTCGTCATCGTTGTCGGATTGCCAGACGGCGCCGAAGGAATCCTGCGCCAGTTCATATGGATTGCGGAAGTTATGGGCAAACACCGTGAAATCCGAGCCGTCCGGATTCATGCGCATGATGGTGCCGGCGTAGAAAGGGCCTTCACGGCTCGATACCCAACGCTTGCCCTGCTTGTCTGTGAGATCGAATCCCTGATCGCCGGCGTTCCACCAATATCGCCCGTCGTGGCCGAACGTCACCCCGTGTACGCCGTGGTCATGATCGAACCCTCCATAGCCGGTGAGAAGCGTTTCCTTGCTGATGATCTTGTCGCTCGCGTCTTTCGTGTAGACGATGAGATTCGGAGACTGCGAGACGATCACTTTGTCACCCAACACGGAAATTCCCAGCGGGGAACGCAGGTCCGGATTTTGGTCGAACACCTGCCGCTTATCGGCGCGCCCGTCTCCGTCCGTGTCTTCAAGGATCAGGATGCGGTCACCAAGCCTGCTGTTGTCGGGCAGGTTTTTCAGCTTCCGGCGATAGTTGACAGCCTCCAGCACCCAGATACGGCCCCTCGCATCGATATCGATGTTGGTGGGATTGACCAGCATCGGTTCCGCCGCCCACAAGGTGATCTCCAGACCTTCGGGGACTTTCAGCGCGCGGAGGGTACGGGGAGCGGTCTGCTGCGCAAACAGAGCCCACCCGCAGATCAATACCAGTGCCGGAACGTGAAGCATTACCGAATATTCTACTTTGCCTCAGAGGTAGTCGTAGAACCGCCTCTTCAGACGTTCGAACACCATCACTCCGAAAACCAGTGAGAGGCCGGAAACCAATGCCAGATTCATCAGGATAGAGCCGCCCGGCGCCTGTCCGTCGATCAGCACGTTGCGGAAGGCCAGCACCACCGCGGCGATCGGATTGAAGCGGTAGTAGATGTGGTACTGCGGGGGAATGATCGTGAACGAATAGAAGATGGGCACCAGCCAGAAGAAGACGACATTGAACGATTCCACCACATAGCGCGTGTCGCGGACGTAGACGTCGATGGCGCTGAAGGCCAGCGATAATCCGATCACGAACAGGATCTCCAGGAAGATGATCACCGGCAGGTACAGCCAGTACACGTTGAATCCGCGGCCGAAGGCCAGCACCAGGGCCAGCAGCAGGCCCAGTTGAATCAGGTAATGCAGCACATTGCCCAGCACGGTGGTGATGGGCACGATCTCGCGCGGGAAGCGCGTCCGTTTGATCAGCGCGGCGTTGTCGATGAGCGAGGTAGTGCTGGTGGCCCACGCCAGCGTGAAGAAGTTGAACGGGATGATGCCGCAGAGAACAAAGATGGGATAGTTGCCCTCGGGTGGATGCGGAAACACCTTTGTGAAGATGAACGTCAACACCGCCATCATCACCAGCGGGTTGGCCAGTGACCAGCCGATACCCAGCGACATGTTGCGATAACGGAGGCGAAAGTCCTTTAACAAAAGAGAGCGGAGAGCGAAGAGGTATTCACCCTCCCACCGGGCGGTTGCGGATGGGGCCATTCCAATCCTCCATTCTAGCGTGCGCGCGCCGCCAACCTGATACAGTATCGGATCTATGCGGCCTGTATGGATTTTCCTGTTTCTGGCGGGCGCCTGCGCGGCGCAGCAGTGGCTTCACTATGCCGGAGACGCCGGCGGAAAGAAACACTCCGGGCTCAAGCAGATCCACCGCGGCAACGTCACGAAGCTGAAGGTGGCATGGGAGTTCAAGACCGGTGACGTGAGCGATGGAACCGGTTTTCCCGTCCGCAGCGCCTTTGAAACCACGCCCCTGATGGCTGACGGCATCCTCTACTTCACCACTCCGTTCAACCGCCTGCTGGCCATTGACGGCGATACGGGCAAGCAGCTTTGGGCATTCGATCCCAAAATCGACCGGCGCGTGGGACGCAACCTGTTCATCAACCGGGGCGCCGCGCTTTGGACCGATGGCAGGCAAAAGCGGCTGTTCTTCGGAACGCTGGACGGCGACCTCTGGGCCGTGGACGCGGCCAGTGGCGAGCCCGCCGCCGGCTTCGGGACCAACGGAAAGGTGGACCTCAAGCAGGGCATGCTAATCGAAGGCAAGTCCCAGGCTTACGGCTTGACCTCGCCCCCGGCCATCTACCGGAACCTGGTCATCTGCGGCGCCCTGGTGGCCGATGGCGAACCGCAGGGCCCCAGCGGCGACATCCGCGCTTTCGATGCGCTTACCGGAAAGCAGGTGTGGCGATTCCACACGGTGCCGCGTCCCGGTGAGTTCGGCCACGAGACATGGGAAGGCGACTCCTGGAAGAATCGCGGCGGCACAAACGCATGGTCCATCCTCAGCGTCGATACGGAGCGGGGAATCGTGTTCGTCCCGCTGACGTCGCCTTCCAGTGACATGTACGGCGGTGACCGCGATGGCATGAATCTCTTCGGCGACTCCGTTGTCGCGCTGGAGGCCGCCACTGGCAAACGCCTGTGGCATTTCCAGACCGTGCATCACGACATTTGGGACTACGACATCCCGTCGCAGCCGGTCCTGGTGGACGTGAAACGGCAGGGAAAGATGGTGCCGGCGGTGGCCGTGGTGACCAAGACCGGATTCACTTTCGTGCTGGAGCGAACCACTGGCAAGCCGCTGTTCGACGTGGTGGAAAAGCCCGTGCCTCCAAGCGAAGTGCCCGGCGAGAAGGCGTGGCCGACTCAACCCATCCCGGTGAAGCCGCCGCCGTTCACGCGCCAGAGCATGAGGGCCGATGAACTGACCGACGTAACCCCGGAATCGCGAGCCTACTGCCAGAAGTTGATTGAGGGCGCCGTGTTCGGGCAACTTTACACACCGCTTGGATTAAGACCGACGGTGCTCTTTCCAGGGACCAACGGCGGAACCAATTGGGGCGGCGCCAGCTTCGATCCCGAAACCCAGACGTTGTACGTGAACTCGCACGACAACGGGATGCTGCTGCGCATGGTGAAATCCACGCGTGGCGGGTTGCCTTACCGGACGCAAGGGCAGGGAAGTCCGAATTCGCGATTCTGGGATGAAAACAAGTACCCCTGCCAGAAACCGCCATGGGGCCACCTTACGGCGATTGACCTCAATACGGGCGACTTCCGCTGGCGCAGCGTGCTGGGCGTCTACGATGAACTGCTGGCCAAGGGGATACCGCCCACGGGCAGTTCGAATATCGGCGGATCGCTGGTGACGGCGGGCGGAGTGGTGTTCATCGGCGCCACCAATGACAGCCGCTTCCGCGCGTTTGATAAGGCCACGGGCAAGGAGTTGTGGGTGACGCGGCTGCCGGCCAGCGCGCATGCCACTCCCATGACCTACACGGGGAAGAAGACGAAGAAGCAGTTTGTGGTGATCGCGGCGGGCGGGGGGAATAAGTACAACAACACATTTTCAGATACGTTGGTGGCTTTTGCCCTGCCGTAGGATCTGGCTATGATGTCTTTGGCAGAGGGCGCAACGTGAAATCTTCGGGGACGGCACGTCTTCGAACCTGATTAAGCGCCGGCAAAATCGTGTGGTGGTGGATCGGCAACACTGACTGTAAGTCATGGGCCTGCAGCAATGGCCCCGCGGATAGGGCGGCCCGGATAATCACATTGTGCAGTTCCCGCACATTGCCCGGCCAGCGATGCCCGCGCAGCAACTGTTCCGCCTCGGCCGACAGTTTGAGATTCGGGTTTTGCTGTTCAAGAAACAGCCGGGCGATCGGAACGATGTCGTCGGGGCGCTCCCGAAGGGGAGGCACCGGCAGTACGTCTTGTGATAGCCGGCGATAAAGATCTTCGCGGAATCGGCCTTCTGCTACTTCCCGCTCCAGGTTTCGGTTCGTAGCGGCGACGATGCGAACGTTGACCGCGATCTTCCTGACCCCACCCAGACGGTAGAACCCAAGCCCATCCAGCAGGCGCAGCAATTTCACCTGCACCCTCGAATCGAGTTCTCCGATTTCTTCCAAAAAAAGCGTGCCCCCATCCGCCAGTTCGGCCAACCCTGCCTTGGAGGTTTCGGCGCCGGGGAAGGCTCCCTTTTCGTAGCCGAACAACGCGCTCTCCACCAGATGTTCGGGCACGGCGGCGCAGTTGAAGTCCACCCACGGCGCATTCGGCCGCATGGAATAGTGGTGCAGCGCGCGAGCGATGATCTGCTTGCCACTACCCGTCTCGCCTTCGATGAGAACAGCCCCGCGACTCGGCGCCAGTTGTTTCACTCCTTCGATCAGCGCCATGCTGACGGCACTGGCCCACACGGCCCGCACCCCCAGAAACTCCGCCTCGTATTTCTCTGTGACGCCGGGTCCTTCGAACCCGCATCCGGCAGTGCAGTCGTGCTGCTCGACCAGTTTCGCCAGAGCCTTCGGAACCTCATCGATCGGCGTTTCGGCCAACTCACGCCACGCTCCGCTACGAATCAGTGCAGACTGAATCCCGTCCTGCATTACGGGATTCGCTTTGGCGCCCTGCATCAGGCGGTTCAGTTCTTCCGCGCCCAGACGTATCGAGGGCTGCGCGATGCCGATTCGCCGCAGAAAGCCGCCCAGGCCTGGCCAACTCCTATGGCGGCAGTAAGCCTCGATGAATGGCAGGTTCACCGATTGCGGAAGCGGTTGCGCAAGAAGGCCGTTCGCCACCCAATCTTGGACTTCTGGCCGTCCAATTGTCTCCTCGAGTGCCTCGGCGGCAAGCGCGAACGTTTCCGGTTTACACCGCGGATCGAACAAAATCAATAGCAGGCGGATGGCTTCGGAACGGTCGCGTTCCAGTTCGAGCCGCGCCAGCGGATCCTCGTCCGGTTCCAATTCTGCAATCGACCACGACTGCGGATCGGTCCTGAACCGGATGGCTTCGGGAATCACCGAAGCCGCCGCGCAGAGCCGCCAATCACCTTCCGAAGTTTCGATCCAACCGGCCGCGGCGCCCGGCGAGAAGACGAGTTGTTTCTGAGCAGCCATGCTAGACGGTCTCCAAAGCGATCGCCAAGCCGTCTGTTTCAATCATATCCCGAATCTGGGACTGGAACGCCAGATCCGCCTTGCGGGCCGCACGCTGCATCACGATCCTGGTGATCGACCTGCGATGCAATGATCCGAAGATATGCACTTCGATGAAGCGATCGCCGTCCAGCAGAATACGGGGAAAGTCGGCGGTTCCGGTAGTGGCTGTGATCTCGGTGTGAGATTTTGCACCCGCCACCTTGTGCTTCGAAGTCCAGTCTGAACGGAATCCGGCAGGTACCGGGCGGCCGGGCCCCAGGTTACGTTCTCTGACGAATTCAAGCGTATTCTTCTCGAACACGGTGGCGCGGTTGGCGATTGCAACCGGAGACAGCACCATGCTCACGGGTCCGTAGAATCCCGCTCCCCCACCATCCAGGCTTAAGACCGCGAATCGGATTTCCCGTTCATAGTACGGAAACAGGATCGAGTCGGCGGCCCGCCGGTCACGGTCAAACTCAGTCGGTTCCGGGCGCCTGCGCTGTCCCTCCACAAGTGCGTGGAAGGTCGCGTAGAGTTGGTTCTCACTCGACAGAAGATCGACCACGGTTGAGTAGTCCCGGCAGATCACGGCCATCGAACCTTCCACTGCCGACACATAGCCTTCAACGATGGCTCGTGTTCCATGCCTCTCGGCGTGCGCAATGCCCGATAAGTATCGCGCTTCCAGCGCCGCCGCCTCTTCGGGTCTCCGCGCCGCCCGCACGTTGGGAAAGCCGGCGTCCGAAAAGCAATTCGGACACCACCGTTCGTGGTCGCGAACTTCTAAAGCGCATACGAGACAAATCATGTTCTGGATTTCGCTCCAGCTTATCAGGTGACCGGACGGTGTATCATCATAGCCATGCGGCTCGCCCTCATCCTGTTCGCAATGGCCGCCTCCGGCGCCGGCGGGGACAGCTTCGTCGTCGCCGCGCTGCAAATCACCCCCACCGCCTGGGACAAGGAAGCGAACATGGCCAAGCTCGATCGCTTTGCCCGCGAGGCGGCGGCCAAAGGCGCGCAGGTCATCGTAACTCCGGAAGGTTACCTGGAAGGTTATGTCGGCAACCAGGGACGCTCCCCCGGCCTCACCAGAGAAAAGTACATGCCGGTGGGTGAGCCCGTGGACGGACCCGTGCTTAAGCGAATCGCCGCCCTTGCCCGCGAACTCCGCGTCTACCTCATGGCCGGATTCGCCGAGAGCCGCGGCGGCGCAGTCTTCAATACCGTGGTCACCTTTTCCCCCGAAGGCGCCATCAGCGCACGGTATTCGAAGACCCACACCCTCGATGACGAGCCGTTCAACACCAAGGGCGTCGAATTTCCCGTCTTCGACACCCCATTCGGCCGCTGGGGCACCCTGATCTGCTTTGACCGCCAATTGCCGGAGACGGCGCGCATTCTCGCCGTCAAGGGCGCGCAGATGATTTTCGTGCCCGCCTGGGGCAGCTATGGCGAGATGAATGAGATCATGATGCGGGTCCGGGCGTACGAGAACGGCGTCTACCTGGCGTTCGTGCATCCCAAGCGCAGCATGATTATCAACCCCAAAGGCGAAATAATTGCGAAAGCGGACCCTGATCAGGACCGCATCGTTATGTCTACTGTCGATCTGGACGCCCAGAAGCGCCACCGCGCTCCCATCAGATTCCGCCGCCCGGACATCTATGGCGACCTGCTCGGCAAATGAAGACGAACTTTCCCGCGTCTTTTTCGTCCTACCGGGAAACGATCACTCACGAGTGTTCGCCTTTCAACTAAGATAATAGATTCGACCCCGGTCCTGATATTCTTTAAAGCGGCGAAAACCTAAGGAGGTTTGTTTGCGGATTCAAGCGTGGATTGCTCTCACACTAGCGGCTGCCCTGACGCTGCCCGTACAGGCACAGCAGGCGCCCGGTTCCCAACTCGTACAGCAGTCTCCCCCTGGCGAGTTGAAGATTGTGGTGGTGGAAGGCGAGGGAGCGCAGAACAACATCAAGTCACGGTCCGCGGTGGCCCCGGTGGTGGAAGTGCGGGACGCTGAGGACAAGCCCGTGGCGGGCGCCGAAGTCACCTTTCAGTTGCCCGCCGGCGGCGCCGGCGGCGTGTTCCATGGATGGCTGAAGACCCAGACCGTGCGCTCCGATGACAAAGGCCGGGCTGTGGCGGGCGGCTATACGCCCAACGACGAGCCGGGCCGTTTCAATATCAAAGTGACCGCCACGGCGGGCACGAAAACGGGTTCGGTGATTGTGGCGCAGAGCAACGTCGCCGGCAGCGGCAGCCGGTCAAACGGTGCCAGTGCATCCAGAAGCGGATTGTGGAAGTGGGTAGCGATTCTCGGCGGTGTGGGCATCGCCGGCGGCGTGGCGGCGGCGGTGTCAGGTGACGACGCCTCCTCCACGGCAAAAGTGCCGGTGTCCATCACGGCGGCGCCGGTGCAGGTGGGAGGACCCCGATAAATGAAGACGGTAATCATTGGTTTTGCGGCTGCGCTGGCGGCCTTTGGGCAGGACGGTATTCGCGGTCCCGTGCCCGGTATCGTATTTGACGCCGAGGCCAGGGCTCTGCGTCCCATGGTGGGCATTCCCGGATCGTCCTACCTCGGCGGCAAGATAATGGATGGCCTGGATGTGGCGGCCGTGTCGCCCGATGGCCTTCTGGCGCTCGCGGTCAAGGAAGGAAAGCTCGGCCGGCTGGACATGCGTACCGCCGAGTTGAATTGGACCGAACTGGCGGCAGCCGGCGACGGCGCGATGATCGTGTGGAACCAGGCCTCCAACGCGGCCGCGGTTCGCAATTCCAACGGACGGATCGATCTGTGGCGCACGCTTGACGGCTCGCCCCAAAGCGTTTCGCTCGGCGATCTGGAAAACGTGATTTCGATGGCTGTGGACGCCGGCGGCTTAGTGGCGGCTGGAACCGCAACCGGCGTCTACCGTCTGAGGGAAGGCGAGGCGCCGGAACTGTTGGCGCGTCTCACGGACCTGTCGGCGCTTGCTCTGGATGCCGCGGGCGTCTCACTGTTTGCCGCCGACCGCAAGCAGAACACCGTGTTGGAACTCAATGACTGGCGTAACAGCGGCGCGGCGATCCTGCTGGCCTCCGACAGCATTGGCGTCGATGCGCCCTCGGCTCTCGCTGTTTCGGCCGACGGCAAGTCGCTGATTGTGGCCAATGGCGGCGAGACCGCCGGGCTGTTGCTCATTGACCGCGCCACTCGCGCCCTGTCCGCATCCATGGCGCTGGAGTTCAAGCCGACCAGACTCGACCGGCTCTCCGACGGCGTTTCCTATCTTCTGAACAGCCGTCAGAATGGCCAGCCTCTGGAAGTGCTCAGCGGCGGCAACGATGCCAAAGTCTTTTTTGTCCCGGTGGAGGAATAACCAATCGTGCTGAGAACGTCTCTTCTTTTCGCAGCCCTGGCTGCGCTTACGGTTCCTGTGCAGGCTCAGCAGACTCTGCCTTTCGATCTGCGCTTCCAGCAGGGGCAAACCATTACCGCGGTAGCCGACAACGGGTCGGTGACCATGACTTCCGATGCCATCGGCGTTGCGGCCGGCGGCACTCTCACCGTGCAATATCGCGGCACCTCCAGCGTGAGCATCAACTCGGTGGAGATTTTGGGATCGCAGGATTTCACCGCCGCGGCTGATCTGCCTGTGCTGCTGCGGCAGAACGGCACTACGCCCGTGACGGTGCGCTTCACTCCTTCCACCGGTACGCGGACCAACGCGCGGCTCACCATCGGCTATCAGGAAGGAACCACCGCGGCCCGCACCATCACCATCAACGTGGTGGGAACGGCGCCCGATTTCGCTTTCAGCTTCACGCCGCCGGCCGGCAACGCCACGCCGCTGGCCAACAACGGCAACATCGTTTTCCCGCAGACGGCCATCGATCAGACGGTGACCGCTTCGGTGGCGATCCTCAACCGTGGAAGCGGCACCGGCGTAATCAAGTCGATTGCGGGCAATGATGTGAATCCCGCGTTCGTGCTGGTGGGCCTGCCGCTGCCGAACACGCTGGTGGAACCCAACCAGACCGTGCGGTTCGCCATCCAATACACTCCGAAAACGCTTGATCGTGTGACCGGACGCGCCACCATTGAGCTGTTCAATCAGCAACTCAGCTTCACCTACGAGGGCACGGGCACGCGTGATCTTTACAGCTATGAAGTGGTCCGCGATGGCGCTCCGTCGCCCATCTCGCCGGATCAGGCCATCACCCTGCCCGACACGCCGGTAAGTGAGAAGAGCCGCGTCACCGTGCGGTTCCGCAACACGGGCAACGTGGACGGGCGCATCGCCGCCATTAACATCGCCGGCGCCGCCTTCTCTTTGCTGGAAGCTCCTTTCACTCCGCTGGTTCTCGCCCCCGGCGCCAGCGCTTCTCTCACCGTGGAGTTCGCGCCACGCGAATCGGGACAGGCCGTGGGCAGGCTGCGCATTGGCAACGACAGCTTCGATCTTTCGGGCCGCGGACTGGCGCCGGTGCTGAGCTATTCCTTCTCCGCCGCCGGCGTGACCACCACCGTGCAGAACAACGGGTCGGTGATCTTTGCGCCGGTTGCCGTAGGTGCGATCGGACGGCTGGCGTTTGAGGTGTCCAACACCGGAACCGCCTCCACCACTGTGAACAGCGTGAGTCTGGCCAGTGTCACCGCCGGATTCGATCTGGAGAATCTGCCCTCGCTCCCACTGCAACTGGAGGCCGGCGCCTCGGTGCGCTTTAACGTGAAGTTCGAACCTGCCGTGGTTGGCGCGGCCACCACAACCCTGCGCGTCGATACCGCCACATTCACCATCAACGCCACCGGCACACAGCCTCCGCCGCTGCCCGGCTACCGTTTCGATGGAGCAAGCGGCAATCAGCAGCCCGTGCAGCAACCCGCCGTGGGCCTGTTGCTCTCCCAGGCCTATCCGCTCGCGCTGACCGGGAAGCTGACGCTGACGTTTAACTCCGACGTCTTCGCCAACGATCCGGCGGTGCAGTTCGCCATCGGCGGCCGCACCATCGACTTCGTGATTCCCGCCAATACCACGCGGGCCATCTTCGCCAATGGCGCCCAGCAGGTCCGGCTGCAGACCGGTACCGTAGCCGGCAACATCACGCTGACCCCGTCGTTCGTCACCGATGGCGGCATCAACCTGACGCCGACCCGTCCGGACTTCCTCACGCTGACCGTGCCTCCTTCCGGCCCGGTGCTGCAGAACGCCGCGCTGGCGACAAAGACAGCCAACGCCGTTACGCTGTTGCTGACCGGCTACGCGCCCACACGGTCGATCACGCAAATCGATCTGCGCTTTACGCCGGTGGCCGGTGAGACGGTGTCCACCACGCAGCTTACCCTGAATGTGGAGGCATCGTTTAACGCCTGGTATCAAAGCACCGCTTCCCAGGCCTTCGGCAGCCAGTTCTCGGTTACCATTCCGCTGAACCTGGCCGGTGACGTCAATGAGGCGGCGACGCTGACCGATACGGTGCAGTCGATTGCGGTAACCATCGGCAATCGCAATGGCACTTCGCAGTCCATCACCGTTCCGGTGAAGCAGTAGCAATCCCTTGTAAGAGGCGGGCTTGCCCGCCTCTTCCCCACCCTGGTGATTCCCCTACGACGGCCGGAAATACTGCAGCAATCCCTTCCACTTCCGCATCAGCAACTCAATCAGGCTCAATCCGATCGCGAGGCCAAGCAGCCCCGGCCAGAGCCGCACATCCGCCGGTACTGATCGACCGCCCGATTCAAAAATATCCCCGGGCGCAGGTTGGAAGCGCCCACCCGTGTAACCGGAAATCTGCCGCAGTAACTGCTCATCCGATCCATACTCGTTGAGTTCGTCCTCCGGCCGGTACAGCCCAACCTCCGGGAACGCCGCCGAATCCGCCAATGGCCGCACGCGGAACAGGCCGCGCCGGTTGCCGATCGGCAGCCGCCCGCGAAACACGCCATTGGCCAGCTTCTGCATCTCCACCGGTTTCTGGAATCCCTCGGGCCCGAACACGAAAATCGCCGGCACGGGCGATGGCTCCGCCACGCGCGGGCTCAGCCGGTACTCGGCCAGCAGATCGCCCGAAGCGCTGTCGTATTCCAGCTTCGCCTCACCCGCCTGCGTGTGCGGCAGCAGGTCCCGCACCAGATTCGCCCAGAAACGATCGAACGATTTCCACGTCACCCAATCGGCTGCCCATCGCGGCTTGGCATCCGACGCAAAGACGGCAGCCCGCCCCAACCCGTACTGCCACCGAGTCAGCAGCGGATCCCTCTGGTCGAGCTGCAGAATCGTCTCCGCCGTGGGCTTTGAGATGAACTTCACATACCCTTTCAAAGGCGGCGCCGAAGCGATATCCACGCCCTCAAGAATCTCGGTTTTTTTCATCACCACCGGAACAATCGGTTTCTCAATCGCCGTGGAGCCGGTGTGCTCCATCACGTCCTTGAGCAGGATCTGTTCGAGGCCCGAAGGATCGTTGAGAAAATAGGCCTTTCCCTTGGCATACACCGCCACCTTCTCCAGATAGGCGCGATTGACGTCCTGCCCCAGCCCCACCGTTGAGATGGTGATCCGTTCGAGCGCGGCTTCCTTGGCCAGCGCAATGCTGTCCCCTTCTTCCGAAATCCCGTCCGTCAGCAGAACGATGTGTTTGAACGTCGCCTTCACAGGCAGCGCGCGGCGGTAGGATTCGCTCAACGCGGGCGCTATCTGCGTGCCCCCGTCGGGTGTGACGCCGGCAATCAGCCGCTTGATGGCGCTGCGGTCTTCCGCCCTTCGAATCGGCACCGCCCACTGGAAGGAGTTGTCGAAGATCAGGACGCCCACCATGTCCACCGGGCGCAGATTGTCCACCACGCCGATGGCCGCCAGCCGCGCCAGATCCATTTTGCGGCCTTCCATCGACGAGGACTTGTCCATGATCAGCACCACCATGGTGCCTTCGGGTGAACGGGGCGGCGCCAGTTTGGCCGGCAGCGCGCGCTCCAGCGGATCCTCCTGCTTCTTCCCTTCCACAAAGACGTTCTGCTCGCCGCCGATCACAAGCAGCCCGCCGCCTTCCTTCACATAAGTTTCAAGCTCCAGCTTGCGCGGCGCCGGAATCGCCTCCAGATTGTGATTGTTGAACACCACCAGTTGATAATCGGCCAGCCGCGCTGAGTTCGCATCCTGGGCGCGGACGATTTCAAACCGGCTGGCTTCCAGAATGCCGGTGATATGCTGATCGGCGGTAGGCGAATCCTGCGACACAAACAGCACCTTCGGCCGCCGTACTGAGATCGCGTGTTCGAAGCGGACCTCTCCCAGGTCCTGGGTGCGCAGCGTGCCGGAAATGTCGATCGCCCCGGCCGCGTTCAAGCTGGAAAACAGCCGCACCGAGTTTTCCCCTGCCTCAAGCTGCACCGGGTGGGAACCAAGCTGCCTGCCCTCGGCGAACGACTCCACGACCCCCGACGTCTTCTTCGGCGAACTGACGACAAGATCGATGGGGAAGCGCTCCCCCATGAACGCCAGCGACGGCACGTTCAGTGACTCAATGCGGAGATTCGGACGCGGACGTCCTTTTAGTGCGTAGGTGTCCACCGGAAGGCCCAACTGCCGCGCCTGCCAGGCCGCCCGCGCGATGCTGCCGCGGTTTTCCTTGCCGTCCGAGATGAGAACAATGCGGCCCACCAGGCCAGCCGGCAGCGATGCCGAAGCTTCGCGAATCGCCGCTTCCAGATCCGTCGCGCGGCCCATGTCGCCCGATGCCGGCTGGAATTGCCATCCCTTGGCGTATTCGGCAGGCTCCACCGGACGCGTCCCGCGCGCAAACGGAATCACCTTCACCACGTGCCGGCCCCGCGCGCCTTCGATCTCACCGGCCAGTTGCGAGGCCCGCTTCAGATCGTCCCCTGGCACGCTGGCCGATGTGTCCACCAAAACGGCGACGGCCATTTTTGTTTCCGACACCGGCATGTGCGGTTCGGCCAGCGCCAGCAGAATCGCCGCGAACGAAGCGGCCTTTAGCAGCACACCTGCGCGCGAACGCGCCCTGTGCCACTCAGAAACTACGAACGCCAGCACCAGCGGCAGAAAGAACAGAATCCAGCCGCGCTCAAAATTCATGACGCTTTCCTCCGCGGCTGCTCCTGCGGCGATGACCAGGGAAAACGCAGCAGGTTTCCTCCACCGGCCTGAAACGGCGAACTGCGCCCGAACAACAGCCACTCCGCCAGCAGCACCAGCGCGCCCAGCGCCGCCAGCCACTGCCAGATATCGCGCGCGGCGGCGAATCCACCGCCGGCGTTTGCAAAGCCCGTGCGCACCGTCTTGGGCGCCTCCCAGCGCGCATCGGCCACCTCCGGCAGCGTCAGTGAGTACACCAGTTCCCGGTTGCCGATTCGCGCCCTTACGGTTCCCGGCGCTCCGCTGAAGAATCGCAGCACGCGGTCGCGCACCGTGAACGGCAGGTTGGTGTTCTGCTCGGAGGTGATCTGAATCGCCGCGGCGTCATGATCGGACTCAAGCGGCGCCGACACCGTGCCCACGCTGCCCGCCTGCACCTCCACCCTGCGGAAAATCTCCGGCGCCATCCAGGTAATGATGTTGGCGAACACCAGCGGAGTGGCCAGCTCATAACGCAGTGAGGAACGCATGGGGTGGAAGCCGAACACGGCCAGCTTCGCCTTGCCATCGCGCGCCAGAATCACCGGCCCGCCATCCACCTCCGCCACCACGATATCGGACGCCTGTCCCGCGAACACCTGCGTATTTTCGAGGTTGATGTCTTTTGTCCTCAGCCCCGCCGCCAGAAACTGATCCGAACGCCAGCGCAGCGCGGCGTTCTGCCGCGTCGTCCGCACCCGAACCGGTGAGGTTGCCGCCGGCGGCTCGATAAAAATCGCGTTCTGTCCCATGGCGCCGGCGGGCTGGAACCGGTCCAGGATCACGATGCCCGCTTGCGGATCCGGTTTGTATTCCTGCGGCCTGCGGAACACGGTTTCCACCCGCCGGCTGGCCAGCAGCAGCGGACGCAGCAGCTCGGGTTCGTTTGAATACACCACGATGCGCTGGGCCTGTTCGCCGGGCAGCTCCAGCGTAGCCACATCATCGGCAGGCAGCGCGTCGTTGGTTTCAATGCGCACATCCATCCAGCCGGCCGCCTTGGTTCGAAATTCCACGTTTGCGCTCACGTCTGAATTGGGCGCCGCCGTCAGCCTGCGGGCGCCTATGGGAGCGCCGCCGAACATTACCGTGATGGGAAGCACGCGTGGCCGCGTCCCATAATTCCGCGCCGAAACGAACACTTCCCAGATTTCCGGATCGCGGGCCGCCCTTCGCACCGTGATCTTCCGAAGTCCCACGTTTTCCAGCGCCGCGCGTACCGGCAGCAACCGCAGATTGGCGGGCGCCGCGGGCATGTCCGCCAGCGTGTCCCCGGCCACCCGGCCCGCGCCGGCAAACACGATCTCTCCCGCGCGTTGGGCGTCCAGC